>JBBQQL010000162.1:0-9493 GCA_038215995.1 Lysobacterales bacterium | reverse complement strand
CCGCGCCACGCCTCCACAGAACGCGGCTCCTACCGTAATCGCTGCCGACTTGGCACAATCGACCTTTGCCCCCACGTTGGTAGCCATGTCCTATCAGGTACTCGCACGCAAGTGGCGCCCGCGCAAGTTCGCCGAGCTGGTTGGTCAGGAGCATGTGGTACGTGCCCTCACCAATGCGCTGGATACCGGGCGCATGCATCACGCCTATCTGTTCACCGGCACCCGGGGTGTGGGCAAGACCACGATCGCGCGCATTTTTGCCAAGTCGCTCAATTGCGAGCGCGGTCAGTCGGCCGATCCCTGTGGTGAGTGCTCGGTGTGCACGGCGGTGGACGAGGGGCGTTTCGTTGACCTGCTCGAAATCGATGCGGCCAGCAACACCGGCGTGGACGACGTCCGCGAGGTGATCGAGAACGCGCAATACGCGCCCTCGCGTGGTCGCTTCAAGGTGTACCTGGTCGATGAGGTGCACATGCTGTCCAAGAACGCGTTCAACGCGTTGCTGAAGACGCTGGAAGAACCCCCGCCGCACGTGAAGTTCCTGCTCGCTACCACCGATCCGCAGAAGCTGCCGGTGACGGTGTTGTCGCGTTGCCTCAAGTTCAATCTGAAGCGGTTGTTGCCGGATCAGATCTCCGGTCAGATGCGGCACATTCTGGGCGCCGAGAACATCGCCTACGAAGACAGCGCGATCGGCGAGTTGGCCCGCGCGGCGGATGGGTCCCTGCGCGATGGTCTGTCCCTGCTCGATCAGGCGATTGCCTACGGCGGGGGCGCGCTGCATGCCGACGACGTGCGCACCATGCTCGGCAGCGTGGCGCGCGGCCAGGTACTGGGCGTGCTCGACGCGCTGGCGGCGGGCGACGGCGAGCGGCTGTTGACCGAGTGTCGGCAGATCGCCTCCTACTCGCCGGATTTCGGCGGCGTGCTGGATGATCTGGCCAGCGTGCTGCACCGCTTGCAGCTGATCCAGCTGATCCCGGGCTATCGCCCTGAAGAAAACGCGGACGACGATCATGCGCTGACGGCACTGGCCGAGCGAATGACACCAGAAGACGTGCAGTTGTACTACCAGATTGCCACTTCCGGACGGCGCGATCTTGCTATGGCGCCAGATGCGCGCACGGGGTTCGAGATGGCCTTGCTGCGCATGCTCGCGTTTCGGCCAGGGGATGCGGCTCCGGCCGAACGGGCAGAACGGCCCGCTGCGATGAGTCCGCCTGCGCGCGCAGCGGCCGCACCCGTTGCACGTGTGGCGCCTGCACCCGAGCGTCGGGCAGCCATGCCGCCAGCCGCGGCACCGCCTTCGCCGCCTCCCGCAGCAGCGCCTGCCGCTGAAATTCTGCGGGACGCGCATGGCCTGCCTGACTGGGATGCATTGATCGAGCGCGCCGGTTTGCGCGGCCCGTTCGGCCTGCTGGCGCAGAATGCGGTGTTGCGCGAGCGCGACGGCCAGACCCTGGTGCTGGCGTTGCCGCCGGCACACATGAGTCTGGCGGTGGAGCCGATGGTCAGCCAGATGGAAGAGCGCATCAGTCAGGCCATGGGCGAGCGCATCCGGCTGCGCTTTGCCGTGCATAGCCAGGGCGCTGCCGCAGAAACCCCGGCCTCGCGTGCCGCACAGGCACGCGACAATGCGCAGGCCAGTGCCGAGCAGGCGATCGAGGACGATCCCCTGGTGCAGTCGATGAAGCGCGATTTTGGCGCGCGCGTCGTACCGCAGTCGATCAAACCCTTTGGCAGTGAATCCGGAGCCATGTGATGAGAGGACAGATTGGTCAACTGATGCAGCAAGCCCAGCGCATGCAGGAAGACATGAAGCGTGCGCAGGAAGAAATCGCCAGGCAGGAAGTCACCGGTAGCGCCGGTGGTGGCCTGGTGAGCGTGGTGATGACCGGTGCGCACGAGGTGCGGCGCGTGCAGATTGATCGGCAGACTTTCGCGGATGATCCCGAGATGGCCGAGGATCTGGTGGCTGCCGCGATCAACGATGCGGTCAACAAGGTGGCCGAACTCAGCAAGGACAAGCTTGGTGGTGTCACCGCCGGAATGAACCTGCCGGCCGGCTTCAAGATGCCGTTCTGAAGCTGTGCTTTTGAAACCTCGTAGGAGCCCGCTCGCGGGCGATGCTCCTGCCTTGATCTTCATTGTTGCCACAACAGGGCAAGGCATCGCCCGCGAGCGGGCTCCTAGGGAATAGTCAAACGACTCATGAGCGGTTCTCCTCTCCTCGCCGAACTGATTGACGCGTTGCGCTGCCTGCCTGGCGTGGGTGGCAAGAGCGCGCAGCGGATGGCCTTCCATCTGCTGGAACGCGAGCGTCAGCGCGGGTTGAAGCTGGCGGCGGTGCTGGAGCAGGCGATGCAGCGGATTGGACATTGCAGCCAGTGCCGCAATTTCAGCGAGCAGCCGCTTTGCACGCTGTGCGCCAACAGCAGTCGCGAGCGGCAGATCCTGTGCGTGGTCGAGTCGCCCACCGACCTGGCGGCGATCGAGCAGGCCACCGGTTTTCGCGGCCAGTATTTCGTGCTGATGGGGCGGCTCTCGCCGCTCGACGGCATGGGTCCTGAGGAACTGGGCCTGGCCCAGCTGACCCAGCGCCTGGGTGAGGGCGAGATCGAGGAGATGATCATCGCCACCAACCCCACCGTGGAAGGCGAGGCGACGGCGCATTATCTGGCCCAGCTGGCCCGTGCTGGTGGCGTGCGACCAACCCGGTTGGCGCATGGTGTACCGCTGGGTGGCGAACTGGAGTACGTCGACCGCAGCACGCTGGCGCATGCGTTTGGCGGTCGGCAATTGCTGGACTGAATACTCACGGGAGTCTGTCATGAGCGATACCATTTTCAGCAAGATCATTCGCCGCGAGATACCGGCCGATATCGTCTACGAGAACGATGACGTGCTGGCGTTTCGCGACCTGAACCCGCAGGCACCGGTGCATGTGTTGTTCATCCCCAAACAGGCCGTGGCCACGCTCAATGATGCGGCTGCCACCGATGCGTTGTTGCTTGGAAAACTGCTGCTGGCCGCGGCGGATTACGCCCGGCAGGAGGGCTTTGCCGAACAGGGTTACCGCACCGTGATCAACTGCAACGAGGATGGCGGGCAGACGGTGTTCCATCTGCACGTCCATCTGCTGGCCGGGCGCCGGCTGCATTGGCCGCCGGGCTGATTGCCGCAGGCGCATACGTGAAAACGCCGGCGCGAAGCCGGCGTTTTCATCTTCAATCAGCGCTTCGGCGGTGGCGGCGGTGGTGGACGCACCACGATCACCCGCGGACCACCCCAGTAGGGGTAACCCCATGGATTGTTGTAGTAGCCAGGTCCGAAGCCGGGACCCCAGAACGGGTCGTAGTAGCCTGCTGGATAGTTCGCGTAGCGTTGACGTTTGGGCCACAGGTAAACGACGCTGGCCTCGACACGCGGATAGGCGTAATCGTAATCGCCCACTTTCTCCGTCACCGTGCCATGCAAGGTGCCGGTGACAGTCACTTCGCGTCCGCGAACGAAGACTTCAGGATCGTAGAAGCCGGCGCGGCAAGCGACGAAGCGTCCCTCATTTTCGCCGGCACTGCTGCTCTGCGGGCGAGCCTGGCTGTCCAGCGGTCGCGCCAGCAGGTAGAAGCAGGTCTGCTGCTGACCGGGCTCGGTCTTGATGATTTCACCCCCCCAGCGAACCTGGGTGCCGCCAGCGCCACCTTGCTGCGCGGCGGCAGTGGAGACGCTGGTGTAGTTGCCTTGCAGTGGCTGCGGAATGGTCGCGCAGCCGCCCAGCAGGGCGAGGGCGGCGGCCATGGTGAATGGGCGGTACAGGGAGTACATGGGGTATCTCTCCTTCAGGGGCGCTGGCGTACGCCAGCGCGTCAGCTCTTATTTGACCACGTTGCGCACCCGAAAATTCCCTACCGCACGCTGAAAGGCGCGCAGTGGTTCAGGTGGAGGTTCGTCATGGGCATAACGCAGTTCCAGATAGCTTCTCATCAACTTCGCAAGTTCTTCGCGGTGCGCAGGCATCGCGCGCGCCGCACGACTCAGATAGTGCTGCGGCCCCTCGCCCGTTCGACGGATGATGCCCTTGCGTTCCAGTTTTCTCTCCAGCGTTTGCAAGGTCGCTCGCAATGGATCGCGTGAACGGCGTCGCCACAGGGCCCAAGCCAGTCCGATGGTGATGAACAACACACTACCCAGTGCCAGCAATATTCCCAGCGTCGCCGTATCCGCATCGGGAATGCCGAACGGAGTGAGCAAGCCACGCTGACGCAACGAGTCAAAACCGATAACGCCCTGGTCCCACCATCGGTTGACAATGTCCCAGTGGTTGCGCACACCCTGCAGCCAATCACTGCGGTACCAGTCCAGCTGATCGCCCGCCGCGGCGGCGGCCCCCAGGTTGACGCGCTGAGGGCGCACCGCGCCAGTGGGGTCGACTCGTACCCAGCCACGACCGCTGAGCCAGACCTCGCTCCATGCGTGCGCGTCGGAATTGCGCACCAGCAGGTAGTTTCCGAGCTTGTTCCAGTAGCCCCCCTGGTAGCCGGTAACCACGCGTGCGGGGATGCCGGCGGCGCGCATCAGTACCGTGAAGGCAGAAGCGTAGTGTTCGCAGAAACCTTCGCGGGTATTGAACAGGAAGTCGTCGACGGCATTTCTGCCCAGTGGCGCCGGCGCCAGGGTGTAGCTGAAACCGCCGTCATGGAACAGGTTCAATGCCGCCTGCACGATGGCGGTATCGTTTTTGCCAAAGTGCTGGCGCCACTGCGTGGCCAGCGCTTGCGTCCGTGGATTGAGGTTCGCCGGCAAGTCAAGGCCGAGGCGTTGCGCACGGGCGTCCAGCGTGGGTTGCAGGCGGTAGCGCAGCGCAGAGGTCAGTTGATAGGTGAGCTGGTCGTTGACCGGCTTGTCCGCCAATACTTCGCGGTCCTGCAGAAGCGCGGCCTGCGGCGGCGCAGCCAGCGGTACATCCAGCGTCGGCAGGATGCGCTGGTGGCTGGGCAGCAGGCTTATCTGGTAACTGACCGAGCTGGCGACATCGATGGGTGCCGGGTTGCCGAAACCCTGATGGTTGTCATGTCGCCAGCGGCGGCCGTCGTAGTCCCACATGACATAGGCGCGGAAATAGCGCTGATCCGGTGGCGGCGGCGCCGCGTCGAACGTGACGCGCATCGCCGGATGATCGTCAGTCAGCAGCTCGGTGAAATCGCCCGGACTCATGCTGTCGCTGAGTCCGCTGCGCGCCTGGTCTGCTGCGGGTGCGCCCCATAGTGGCGAGCTCAAGCGTGGCACCAGCAGAAAGCCCAGCAGTGCCAGGGGCAGTGCCGCGCCGGCAAGTGCTACGGATGGCAGCAGGGCGCGCGGCAGGCTGGTGGTCAGTTGCGCCGGCTGCATCGCGCGCAAGGTGGCCAGGGCCGGCAGCAGGCCGAGCGCCACGACGATGGTGGATACCAGGCCTTGATCGAACAGCAGCGCGTCCATCAAGGCGAAGCAGGCAAAGCCGACGCCGACGCGCACATCACGAACGGTTTCGGTTTCCAGCAGCTTGAGGATCAACAGTCCCACGGCAAGTGCGGTGCCGGGCGCGCGGCCGAAAACACTGCCGTATTGGGTGATCACGGCAAGGGTCAGCAGGACCAGCAGCGGAAGCTTCAGCCAGGCTGGCACCGGGCCGGATTGCTGCCGCCGCTGCCACCAGCGCCAGCCGAGGATCAGGGCGAGTACCGCGCTGAGCGGAATGGGTAGATGCGGCGTGTGGAGCACCAGCACCAGCGCGCTGACAAGGCTCAGCAGATCGAAGGTGCGCGCGTCGATCGCCGTCTTGATCGTGGTCTTGCCGGGCGATGGGCTCATGGCAGTTGCGCCAGTGCGTTCATGCAGCGTACGTGGTGCACCGGACCGCTGCCGCTGGCGATCTCCTCGGCTGGTAGCCACAGACTGACCTGGCGCTGCTGGGCGTGCGCTTCGTTCAACCAGCGGGCGAGCCGGGAGATCCGGGATTCGTCATCCATGCCGCGCAGTTGGCGCCAGTCCAGCTGCCACTGCGGACGCGCCTGTGGTTGCTCGAAATCCTTCACCATCAGGTGGTCATGGCGGGCGCTGGCTTTCCACGCGATGTGTCGCTGCGGATCGCCGGCGCGATAGTCGCGCAGCGCGGCCAGTTCGTCGCCGCGGTGCAGGCGCATGTGTTGTGCGTCTTCGGCTGGCGCCTGTGGCGAAGGCCCCGCGGCTTCGGGTCGCGGCCAGACCAGCACGGATTGTTCGGGATGCAGCCAGCTCCAGGCGCGGAACAGGCCCAGCGGCCAGGTGCTCCACAGACGCAGTCGCGGCAGTGGCTGCCAGCCGCGGATCTCGGTGTTCAGCATCATTCTTGTGGTGGCGGGCTGGTCGCCATCAAGCATGAAGGCAGCTTCATTGTCTTCCAGGTTGACGCGAAGTGCCTGGCGCAGACGGTCTGAATGGAAGGTCAGGGTCAGCTCGATGGGTTCGCCGGCAACCGCATGGCCGGCGCCAACATGACTGAGCCGCAAGCCATCCAGGCTGCGAAAGGTCACCAGCATGCTGGCGGCGCTCGCTGCACCGAGCAGGCAGGTAAGCAGCAGGGCTGCGTTGTTGGAGTAATTCAGCGCGCCCACCAGCATCACCAGCAACAACACCGTAAAGCCGAGGCCGAAGGCCGTCGGCACGATGTAAATGCGGCGCCGGTGCAGCTCGATCGGCAGCGATTCGGGGCGGCGGTAGCGGGTCAGCGCGGGCAGCCGGCGCTCGGCCCATGGTTGCAGGCGCTGCAGCATCTGGCGCATCAATCCACCGCCACCTCGGTCAGCAGTTGTCGTGCCAGCGTGTCGCTGTTTGCGCCCCGTGCCGGCAGCAGGCGGTGAGCGGCCAGCGGCACGAACAGTGCCTGGATGTCTTCCGGCAGCACGTGGCTGCGACCGCTGATAAGTGCCCAGCTGCGCGCTGCCGCGAGGAGGGCGAGGCCGGCACGTGGCGACAGGCCGACACGAATGTCGGCGTGTCGACGGCTGGCGATCAGCAGGGCTTGCAGATAGTCGAGCAGGGCGCTGCTGGCGGTGATGCCCTGAGCCTGGCGATTGAGCGCTATCAATGAGGCGCCGTCGAGTTGCGGAGAAAGTTCGGCCAGCATGTCGCGACGATCGGTGCCGCTGAGCAGAGCGCGTTCGGCGCTGGCGTCGGGATAGTCCAGCGACAGGCGCAGCATGAAGCGATCCAGTTGCGAATCGGGTAGCGGGAACGTGCCATTGAGGTCAAGTGGATTCTGCGTGGCAACGACGAAGAAGGGCTGGCTCAGTGCATGGGTCTGACCATCCACGGTGACCTGGTTTTCGGCCATGGCTTCGAGCAGGGCGCTCTGTGTCTTGGGGCTGGCGCGGTTGATCTCGTCAGCCAGCAACAGGCCCGTAAAAATCGGGCCCGGGTGAAAGCGGAACTGCCCCGTCTCGCGCTCGTACACGCTGACGCCGATGATGTCCGACGGCAGCAGGTCGCTGGTGAACTGTACGCGCTGGAAGTCGAGCGAGAACGTGGCCGCCAGCGCATGCGCCAGGGTGGTCTTGCCCACGCCTGGCACGTCCTCGAGCAGAAGATGGCCGCCAGCGACAAGACAGGTGAAGGCAAGTTTGACCTGGCGAGGCTTTCCCAGCAGCACACGGTTGACCTGGGCGATGGCGGCATCCAGTCGCTGGCGCAAAGGTGCGTCGTGTGGCTGGGTCATGGCGGACATGGGTTCTCCGGGAAGCAAGGCTGGTCGTGAAATGGTGGCGCGTGATCGATGATGAGTGTAGCGGCCGCAGATGAGGAACCTTGCTCAAGGCAGTTCGAGGCCAGCTTCGCGCAACAGCTGCGCCAGCGCGATCAGCGGCAAGCCGACGAGTGCGGTGGGGTCGCAGTTGTCGATGGATTCGAACAGACTGATGCCCAGGCCTTCGCATTTGAAGCTGCCGGCGCAGTCGAGCGGTTGTTCGCGTTCCACATAGCGTCTGATTTCCGCGGCACCCAGCAACCGGAAGCGCACCCGGGTGTGATCGACATGAGTTTGCCGCTGGCCATGACGCGTATCAACCAGACATAGCGCCGTATGAAAATGTACTTCGCGTCCGGAGCAGGCGGCGAGTTGGGCCTGCGCGCGATCTGCGTCACCGGGCTTGTCGAGAACCCGTCCGTCCAGTTCAGCCACCTGATCCGAGCCAATGACCAGCGCGTCAGGCCACTCACGTGCCACCGCGGCGGCCTTGGCGATGGCCAGGCGCAAGGCACGCTCTGCGGGCAGCTCATGCGGGAGAGCGGTTTCATCTGTACCTGGAGCCGATTGTTCGAAGTCGACAATCAATCGGCGCAGCAGCTCGGCGCGATAGCGGGAGGTCGAGCCCAGCACGATTCGGGGTGCGGACACCGAAAGACGGCTCATTGGTCCGAGTCGCGGCGGATCTGTTCGCGCATGGCGCTGTTAAGGTCGCTGTGGGCCTGGGTCAACGCCTTCAGCAGGGGCTGCAGTCGATCACGCGTATCGTGCATGGCTGCCGTCGCTTCATCGAGCTCGTTCTGGCTCGCCTGCGGTGCGCGGTCGCGGATCCACAGTCGCTGCGCCAGCAGCGCGCGCAGACCGGCATCGATCGCGTGACGGGCCTCCTGTTCGCTGGCGGCGGGCAGGTCCGGGTTGAGCGACATGACGGCATGGGCCTGCTGCAGGCCGGAACGGCATGTCTTCAGGTCCGCTTCGAGGCGGTCAGCCAGATCCAGCATGCGTTTCAAGCTCATGCCGCGCTGGGCCAGGCGCCGGCGCTGCAGCAACGCGACGCCGACCAGCACGACCATCAGGGAAAAAAACAGGGCTACGCCGAGAGACAGGGTCGAATTCAAGGGCGACAGATCAGGCAGATGGGGTGCCCAGTCTGCCGCATCGGGGTCAAATCAGGCAAAATAGGCGGCTCGCCGGGTCGGTTTCGGCATTGCAGACCCCAGACCAGTTGACTTCAGACCTCTTCAAACCTAATATTTCGCGATTATGTCCGTGACACTGCCAGAGTCCGTGGACGCTTGGCGCATGGTGTCCGCGCGGCGTTCGTTCGAGGGAACGCTACCCATCGCGACCTTGCGGCGCCTGTGCGAGGCGTTGGCTGGCAAGGATGGCGAGGTAAACTACGAGCTGGATTTCGGTCGGGACAGCCTCGGCGTCAGCTACGTCGATGTGCGCGCCCAAGTTTCGTTGACGTTGTTGTGTCAGCGCACGCTGGAGCCGTTTGTCATGCCGATCACGCTGGATACCCGGCTCGGTCTGATCAAGCAGGAGCGCGATGAGGCTGGTTTGCCGCCCGATTGTGAGCCGTTGCTGGTGGCTGAGAATGGCCGCCTGAATCCGGCGGATGTGATTGAAGACGAATTGTTGTTGGCGCTGCCGCTGGTTCCGGTGAACCCGGACAGCAGTTTGCCTGACGAAGTGACAGGCCATGAGCCGGAGGAAGATTCCGCTGGCGAAGGG
>JBBQQL010000161.1:0-9508 GCA_038215995.1 Lysobacterales bacterium | reverse complement strand
CGATCAGGGCGTGCGGCTGGTGAGCTTCGCGGTGCACTGGATCCGCGCCGAGATGCACGAGTTCATTCTGCGCAACTGGCGCATCGTCAAGGTCGCCACCACCAAGGCGCAGCGCAAGTTGTTCTTCAACCTGCGCAAGAGCAAGAAGCGTCTGGGCTGGTTGAATGCGGCCGAAGTCCAGAAGGTTGCGCTGGACCTCGGCGTTCCCGAGGCGACGGTGCGTGAGATGGAATCGCGTCTATCCGGCCGCGATATCGGTTTCGAGCCGGTGAGTGACGACGAAGACGCCAAGCCGGCGCCGGCGGCGTTCCTGATCGATGAGGGCGCCGATCCGTACGAAAACGTTTCCGACGAAGACTACGCTGACAACCAGATGCAGGCCCTCAGCGACGCGTTGAGCCATCTGGACAAGCGTTCGCGCGACATCATCCAGCGCCGCTGGCTGAACGATGACAACAAGGCCACGCTGCAGGATCTCGCTGACGAGTACGGCGTGTCTGCTGAACGTATTCGCCAGGTTGAGGCGAATGCCATGAAGAAAATGCGCGGTTTGTTTGCCGTGTGAGTTGCGTGCCGCCTGTGCAAAAAGCAACGGCCCCGTGAGGGGCCGTTTGCGTTGGTGACGGGCTTGCGCCCGCAGCTACGCTGCGGCTCCTTGCGAGGATGGTGGCTGCTGCTGCGGCAGCAGCATGCGCTTCCCCGCATGGGCAGATCGTGGCCAGACATCAAGGTCGAAGTACCCCCCTGGCATCCGCTGGACATGTCGCCGTCCTCCCTGGCAGCCGGATTCCGGTCAGTGCTTGATCGCCGCGCGATCGCCCAGCGCCATGCCTTTGAGTACATTCAACGCCTGCGACAGGGCGTAGTCGCTGCTGGCGAGCTTGCCGTCGGCGGCACTGCCATCATTGTTGATGTCGGCACCGGCCTTGGCATTTTCGTTGGCCAGATGATTGGGCAGGTCGGCTTCGGAACTGACCAGTACCGGCGCGCTGTCGGCCTTGGTCACGGTGAGGTCGGCCAGCGGGATGTCGGGCTTGATGCCTTCGGCCTGGATCGAGGTCCCTTTGGGTGTGTAGTAACGCGCGGTGGTGATCTTTACCGCGTGGTCGGCGTCCAGCGGAATCACGGTCTGCACCACACCCTTGCCGAAGGTGCGCTGGCCCATGGTCAGGGCGCGATGGTTGTCCTTCAGTGCACCGGAGACGATCTCGGCCGCGGAGGCGGTGCCATTGTTGGTCAGCACGATCATCGGCGCGCCGTTGAGTTGGTCGCCGGGATGCGCGTTGAAGCCCAGGTTGGCATCGGCCAGGCGGCCGCGGGTGGTAACGATGACGCCCGAATCGAGGAAGTCATCGCTGACCCCGACCGCAGCGGTCAGCAAGCCGCCCGGGTTGTTGCGCAGATCGAGCACGGCGCCCTTCTGCGGGCCATCCTTGGCGATCAGTTCGCCCAGTTTCTTCTCCAGGTCACTGGCGGTGTCATCCTGGAACTGGCTGATCCGGATGTAGACGTAGCCGGGCTCCAGTTCGCGCACCTTGACGCTGGCGATCGAGATGTTTTCGCGAACCAGGTGAAACTCCACCAGCTTGTTGCCGCCCTGGTGCACGATGGTCAGCGTGATCTTGCTGCCCGGCTTGCCGCGCAGCTGTTTGAACATCTGGTCGACATTCTGCGGATCGATCAGGCTGCCGTTGATCTTGACGATGTTGTCGCCCGGCTTGATGCCTGCGCGCGCCGCTGGTGTATCGTCGATCGGTGAGATGATCTTCAGGCCGCCGTCCACCTGCAGCACCTCGATCCCCAGTCCGCTGTACTGGCCGGTCGTGTCCTCGTTGAGCTGGGTCAGGCCTTCCTTGTCCAGATACTCGCTGTGCGGGTCGAGTCCGCTGAGCATGCCGGAAATGGCGGCCTTCATCAGGGTCTTGTTGTCGACCTTTTCCACATAGGCCTGACGTACCACTTCGTAGACCCGGCTGAAATTGCGGATGTCGTCCAGATCCACCTGATCGGAGCTGGCTGTCGCCGGGGCCGGGCTGCTGCTGGCTGGCGCCGGGACAATTGCCGGCGCGGACGAAGTGCTTGCAGCAGCGGGTGCCGCCTGTGGGTGCGCCAGCGGCGCGACCATCAGGAGTGGGGCGGTCAGCAACAGGGCGAGCTGGCGGTGGCGGGAAAGGCGCATGCAGGTGACTCCGGGCAACAGGTGAACATCGCGCCGTGGCGCGACAACATGGGGCGGGGCTTGAGACAACCGGACGCCCGGGGAATTCATCGCGATGGGCGCTAGCGTGAGACGCCCGGCCGATCGCGTCAACGGCGCTGGCTGAGCCAGCTGCGCGGATCCACCGGCTTGCCTCCCTTGCGCAGCTCGAAGTAGACGCCGGTATTGATGCCGGTAGGCGCGCTGGCGGTGCCTATCGTCTGCCCCGGTTGCACCTCGTCGCCGACGGCGTGCAACAGGGTTTCATTGTTGCCGTACATGCTCATCCAGCCGTTGCCGTGGTTGACGATGATCAACATGCCGTAGCCGCGCAGGAAGCCGGCGTAGATCACCCGGCCGCGCGCCACCGCATGTACCTCGCTGCCGCCACTGGCCTTGATCAGTACGCCGTTGCCGTAGCTGTTGACCACCCCGCTGGCCGGCCAGGGCAGGTTGCCACGGATATTGGCGCTGGCGCTGCCGACCTCGACCGGTGGGGGCTTGTGGCCCGGGCGCCGGCTGCTGGCGGCCTGCTGAGCCGCAGCCTCGCGAGCCGCCTCGTCGATCGCCCTCTGCAACTGCTCGACGAGGTGGTTGAGCGACTGGGCATTCTGCTTCAGGGCAGCCAGCCGTTGCGCCTGGTCCTTGTAGGTGGCGTCGGTTTCGGCGGCCAGCTTCTGCTGGGCGGCGCGCTGGGCGGCAAGCGTCCTGGTCTGTTGCTCGCGTTGGGACTTGATCGCCACCAGTGCTTGCTGCTCGGCGGTGATCGACGTTTCCAGATCCTGCAACCGGGACAGGTCAGCCATCAACTTTTCCACCCGTTGCAGCCGGTCCTGCTGAAAATACTTCGAATACACCAGGGCGCGGGAAATGCGCGCCACATCCTCGTCACCCAGCAGCAGGCGCAGGTCCGAGCCATGGCCCAGCGCATAGGTGGCTCGCAGCAGGTCGCCAATCGCCGCACGTTGTTGGTCCAGGGTCTGCTTGAGACTGTTCCGCTGTTCCTGCAACTGGTCAAGTTGCTGTTGCTTGGCGGTCAGGTCAGCGTCGGTCTGGCGTACTGCCCGTGCAGCGGCGGCCAGCGTATTGGCCTGCCGGGCCAGCTCGGCATTGAGCGAGTCGCGTCGTGCGGCCGTATCGGCCTGTTGCTTGGCCAGCGCCTCCATCTTGCTGTGCAGGTCGGCCAGCTTCTGCTTGGCCTTCACCTGTTCATTCAGGCTTTTGCCATCCTGAACAGCCATGGCGGGTGTGCTGGGCACGCAGCAGGCCAGTGCGATGACCAGCAAGGTGGAGGCGAACGGGATCGGGGGCGAAGAGGGCTTGGGCATCCGTGGATTATCACCGAGGCGGCCCCGGACAGCGAGACGGGCCATCGATTGCGCCCTGTTGCGGGTCGCGTTCCTCCGCTGGCGCCGCAATCATTCGGACATATAGCCGTCCAAATAAATTTTGACGCGGCGCAACAAGTGTGCTTTAGTCGAGCGTACACGCGTGGGCAGCGACGGGGCTTGAGAGCATCGTCGGCGGCGCGCGCCAAGAAGCACCGTCCGCCGGGGAGGCAAGATGGCACAGTCAGGCAGTACCACGTTGTATGAGCCGTCGTTTGAACACGACAGTTGCGGCTTTGGTTTGGTCGCACAGATCGATGGGCGCGCCAGCGCGTGGGTGGTCGATACTGCTTTTTCGGCTCTGGGCAAACTGTCCCATCGCGGCGGCGTGAATGCGGACGGCATCAGCGGTGATGGCTGCGGCGTGTTGATCCACGGTCCGGCACCCTGGTTGCGTGCTCTGGCGGCGGAGGTGGGCATTGTCGTGGCCGAGCGCTTTGCGGCTGGGCTGGTATTTCTCGATCCTGCCGGCGGGGAAGCGGCCGCTGTCGAACTGGAACGGCAGCTTGCCGCGGCCGGCCTGTTGCTTGCAGGTTGGCGCGACGTGGCGGTCAATGCCGATGCTTGTGGTCCGCTGTCCAACGCCACCTGTCCACGCGTGCGTCAGGTCTTTGTCAACGCCCCGCCGGGCATGGACGGTGCAGCATTCGAGCGCGCCCTGTTCCGCGCCCGCCGGCGCGCCGAGGCAGCACGGGCAGAAGATGCCCAGTTCTATGTGGTGAGCCTGTCGGCCGAGGTGATCGGTTACAAGGCGATGGCTGCGCCCGGCCATCTGCGTGAGGTATTTGCCGATCTTCAGCATCCCGCGCTGGTCAGCGACGCGGTGGTTTTCCACCAGCGTTTTTCCACCAACACCACGCCGCAGTGGCGGCTGGCACAGCCGTTCCGCTTGCTGGCGCACAACGGCGAAATCAACACCATTCGGGGCAACCGGCGCTGGATGCAGGCGCGCGAGGCGGTGCTGCGATCGCCACTGATCGATCTCACCGACATCGGGCCGCTGGTGCGCCAGACCGGTTCCGATTCGGAGAGCCTGGACAATGCACTGGAGGTGTTGCTGGCCGGCGGAATGGACATGCTGGCGGCCATGCGCGTGCTGGTGCCGCCGGCTTATGCGGCACGCGAGGATCTGGACGAGGACCTGATCGGCTTCTACGAGTATTACGCGCTGCACAGCGAGCCATGGGACGGCCCGGCCGGTCTGGTGATGTGCGATGGGCGTTACGCCGTGTGCACGCTGGACCGCAACGGCCTGCGCCCGGCACGCTGGGCGCTCTCGGACGACAATCATCTGATCGTGGCGTCCGAGGCGGGGTTGTGGGATATGCCCGCTTCGCGTGTGCTGGCCAAGGGCCGGCTCGGGCCGGGTCAGATGCTGGCGGTGGATTTCGCCGAAAAGCGCCTGCTGCTCGATGCCGACATCGATGCGATCAATCGCAACCGCGCGCCGTTCCGTGACTGGCTACGCGAGGGCGTGAACTACCTCGAATCCGATCTGATCGACCCCAGCCTCGCCGCCGAACCGCTGCCCGCGAATGAATTGCGCCGTTACCAGAAGCTGTACGGGCTCAGCCGCGAAGAGCGCGAAAGCGTGCTCAAGGTGCTTGCCGAAACGGAGGCCGAGGCCACCGGCTCCATGGGCGATGACACGCCGCTGGCGGTAATGTCGCGTCAGGTGCGGCCGTTGTTCGATCGCTTCCGCGAGGCCTTCGCCCAAGTCACCAACCCGCCGATCGATCCGTTGCGCGAACGGCTGGTGATGTCGCTGACTACCCAAATTGGCCCCGAGGGCAATCTGTTCGAATTGTCCGCCGACAACGCCCGGCAGACCCTGCTCAACTCGCCGATCTGTTCGCAGCGGAAATTGCGCCAGATCCTGGCGATGCCGCAGTTCGTCAATGCGACGGTGACGATCGATCTTTGCTATCCGCCCGAGGAAGGGCTGGACGTGGCCTTGCGCCGATTCTGCCGCGAGGCGGAGGCCGGCGTACGCAATGGTGCGGGGATGGTGTTCATCACCGACCGCTATCCGCGGCAGGACACCTTGCCGGCGCACGCCTTGCTTGCGGTCGGTGCGATCCATGGCCACCTGATCGAGAGCGGTCTGCGCTGCCAGTGCAACCTGCTGGTGGAAACTGCCACCACGCGCGACGCGCACCAGTTCGCCTGCCTGATCGGTTTCGGCGCCACCGCGATCTACCCGTGGCTGGCTTATCAAAGTCTGTTCGAGCTCGGTCGCGACGGTCATCTCAAGCGCGGCGACGGTACGCCGCGGGAGATCGGTCGCAGCTATCGCCGCGGCATCCGCAAGGGCCTGCTGAAGATCCTCTCCAAGATGGGCATCTCGACCATCGCCGGCTACCGCGGCGCGCAGCTGTTCGAAATCGTCGGGCTGGCGCCGGAGGTGGTCGAGCTGTGTTTTGCCGGCACGCCCTCGCGCATCGGAGGTGCCGGCTTTGCCGACCTCGAGCACGATCAGCGCCTGCTGGCGGCCGATGCCTGGAACGAGGCGCAGCCACTGCGTGCCGGCGGCATCTACAAGTTCGTGCATGGCGGCGAGTACCACATGTACAACCCGGACGTGATCGATACGCTGCAGAAGGCGGTACGCAGCGGCTCGATGGATGACTACCGCCGCTATGCCCAGCATGTGGATACGCGGCCATCCTCGGCGCTGCGCGACTTGTTGCTGCCGCAGGCGGTCGGACCTGCGTTGGCGCTGGACGACGTCGAGTCGATGACGGCGATACTGAAGCGCTTCGACTCGGCCGGCATGTCGTTGGGGGCGCTCTCGCCGGAGGCGCATGAAGCGCTGGCGATCGCGATGAACCGGCTCGGTGGCCGCAGCAACTCAGGCGAGGGTGGTGAAGACCCGGCGCGCTACGGCACCGAGAAGATGTCCAAGATCAAGCAGGTCGCCTCGGGGCGTTTCGGCGTCACCCCGACTTACCTGATCAATGCCGAAGTGCTGCAGATCAAGGTGGCGCAGGGCGCCAAGCCGGGCGAGGGCGGTCAGCTGCCCGGGCACAAGGTGGACGCGACCATTGCGCGGCTGCGCTATGCCAAGCCCGGTATCGGCCTGATCTCGCCGCCGCCGCACCACGACATCTATTCGATCGAGGATCTGGCTGAGTTGATCCATGACCTGAAGGAGATCAATCCGACCGCCCTGATCTCGGTGAAGCTGGTCTCGCATGCCGGCGTGGGCACGGTGGCGGCCGGTGTGGTCAAGGCCGGTGCGGATCTGATCACCGTTTCGGGCCACGACGGCGGCACCGGTGCCAGTCCGCTCACCTCGATCAAGTACGCCGGCACGCCGTGGGAACTGGGCGTGGCCGAAACCCAGCAGACCCTGCGTCGCAACGGCCTGCGCGGGCGCGTGCGGCTGCAGACCGATGGCGGCCTGAAGACCGGCCTGGATGTGATCAAGGCGGCCATGCTGGGCGCCGAGAGTTTCGGTTTCGGTACCGGCCCGATGGTCGCGCTGGGCTGCAAATATCTGCGCATCTGCCACCTCAACAACTGCGCCACCGGCGTGGCGACGCAGAATGAAGTACTGCGCAACGATCACTTCATCGGCCTGCCCGAGATGGTGATGAACTACTTCCGTTTCGTCGCCGAGGACGTGCGCGCGCATCTGGCGCGGCTGGGCGTGCGTAGCCTGGGCGAACTGGTCGGCCGCAGCGACCTGTTGCAGCAGATCGAGGGCAACACGCCAGTGCAGCGTCAGATTGACCTGTCGCGGCTGGTCGCCGTGGACGGTCTCGGCGTCGATGTCGACACGGCCTGCACCCTGCCGCGCAACCCGATGCGCGATGAGGCTGAACTGGCCAACCGCATCGCGGCCGACAGCACGCCCGTGGTTGACCTTGGCAGTGGCGGCAGCTTCCGCTATGCGATTGCCAATACCGACCGCGCGATCGGCGCGCGCTTGTCCGGCGACGTGGCGCGACGCTGGGGTGACCACGGCATGACCCAGCCGATCACCCTGCAGCTCGAAGGTAGCGCAGGACAGAGTCTGGGTGCATGGAATGCCGGCGGCGTACATATCGAACTGACCGGCGAAGCCAATGATGGCGTGGGCAAGGGCATGGCCGGTGGCCGCATCCTGGTCCGTCCGCCGGCAGATTCGCCGTTTGCCAGCCAGGATGCTTCGATCCTGGGCAACACCTGCCTGTACGGTGCCACCGGTGGCGAGCTGTACGCCGCCGGTCGCGCCGGTGAGCGCTTCGGCGTGCGCAATTCCGGCGCGCTGGCAGTGATCGAGGGCGCGGGCGATCACTGCTGCGAATACATGACCGGTGGCATGGTGGCGGTATTGGGTTCGTGTGGACTCAACTTCGGCGCGGGCATGACCGGCGGTTTCGCCTATGTGCTCGACCTCGAGCGCAGCTTCGTCGATTGCTACAACCACGAGCTGGTCGACATCGTGCGCATCTCACCCGAGGGCATGGAGCACTACATGCAACACCTGCGCAGCCTGATCGCCCGCCACGTCAAATTGACCGGCAGCGCCTGGGGTCGCCAGTTGCAGGACGATTTTCGTGGCGTACTGCAGCGTTTCTGGCTGGTCAAGCCGAAGGCGGCGAGTCTTGATGCGCTGGCCGAAGAGTTGCGGAGGGCGGCATGAACACGAGCGAGAAGAGAGTGGAGAGGAGTGAGAATCGAGAGAAGGCTGCCGCTCTCGCCGTGCTTTTTCTCACTTCTTACTTCTCCTCTCTCACTTCTGGACCCACGCCATGACCGACAAACTCTTCCAGTTCCTCAATCTGCCGCGACAACCGCCCAAGGCGGTGCCGGTGGCGATTCGCGTGCTTGGGTATGGCGAGATCAGTGGCGACTTCACGCCGGCCGGTGCGGTGGGCCAGGCCGAACGCTGCATCGACTGCGGCAACCCGTATTGCGAGCACGCCTGCCCGGTGCACAACTACATTCCCGACTGGCTGAAGCTGGTGCAGGATGGGCGCCTGTTCGAGGCGGCGACCCTGATGCACGAGACCAACCCGCTGCCGGAAATCTGCGGCCGTGTATGTCCGCAGGATCGCCTGTGCGAAGGTGCGTGCACGTTGGAGCAGGGTGATTTCGGCTCGGTCACGATCGGCAGCATCGAGCGCTCGATCACCGACGAGGCGTTTCGCCAGGGCTGGCGGCCGGATCTCTCCGGCGTGGTCGAGACCGGCCATCGCGTCGCCGTGGTCGGCGCCGGCCCGGCCGGCCTGTCCTGTGCCGATCGGCTGCGCCGTGCCGGCATCGCGGTGGACGTGTTCGACCGCCAGCGCGAAATCGGTGGCCTGCTCACCTTCGGCATTCCGCCGTTCAAGCTCGACAAGTCGGTGGTACGCGTGCGGCGCGAGGTGCTCGAAGGCATGGGCGTGAAGTTCCACCTCGGCGTGGAAATCGGTCGCGACATCGGCTTCGAGACCCTGCTCGCCGACTACGACGCGGTGTTCATCGGTACCGGTGCCTACACCTTCGTCGATGGCGAACTGCCGGGGCGCGAGCTGGCCGGCGTACATGACGCGCTGCCATTCCTGATCGCCAACGCGCAGCGCCTGCTCGACGATCAGCCGATTCCGCCAGAGCTCGATCTCAACGGCAAGCATGTAGTGGTGCTCGGCGGCGGCGACACCGGCATGGATTGCAATCGCACCGCGATTCGTCTGGGCGCGGCCTCGGTCACCTGCGCGTATCGGCGCGACGAGGCCAGCATGCCCGGCTCGCGTCGCGAGGTGGGTTACAGCCGCGAGGAGGGAGTCAACTTCCTGTTCCATCGCCAGCCACTGGAAATTCTGGGTGAGGAGGGTCGGGTTCGCGCGGTGCGCGTGGTGACCACCGAGCTGGTCGACAGCGGCGATGGGCGTCCGCGTCCGCGCAACGTCGAAGGCAGCGAAACCGAGCTGCGAGCGGACGTGGTGATCCAGGC
>JBBQQL010000160.1:0-9549 GCA_038215995.1 Lysobacterales bacterium | reverse complement strand
CAGCCCCGGCGACACCGTGGTGGTCAACGTCAAGGTGAAGGAAGGCAATCGCGAGCGCGTGCAGGCTTTCGAAGGCATTGTCATTGCCAAGCGCAGCCGTGGCCTGCATTCGGCCTTCACCGTGCGCAAGATTTCGCATGGCACCGGCGTGGAGCGCGTGTTCCAGGCGCACAGCCAGCAGATCGATTCGGTGACCGTGAAGCGCAAGGGCAAGGTGCGTGGCGCCAAGCTGTATTACCTGCGTGGTCTGGAAGGCAAGGCCGCTCGCATCAAGGAAGACGTCGCTGCCGCTGCTGCCGCCAAGGCCAACGCCAAGGCTGCTGCCGCTGCTGCTGCCGAGTAATTCAAGCCGCAGCGGTAAAACGCGGCCACAAAAAAACCCGCGGAGCGATCCGCGGGTTTTTTTGTGGCTGAGATGGAGTTCTGGTGGAAATGGCGGGCGATGCCCGCCAGGCTTAGTCCAGCTTCTGCGGCGGCTGCAGGAAATTGCCCTGCACAAAGTCAATGCCACAGGCAAACAGCAGCGATGTGCTGGTGGCGTCCTCGACCCATTCGGCAATCGTCTGGCGCTTCATTTCGCGGGCCTGATGGCAGATTTCGGTGATCTTCTTCTGGCTGTCCGGATGCCGTGGCAGGTCGGCCATGTGGCTGCGGTCGATCTTCAGGTAGTCGGCGTCGATGTGATTGAGCAACTGGAATGAATTGAGCCCGGAGCCAAATTGCTCCAGCGCGAAACGGCCACCCAGTTTCTTCCAGCCATTGACGAACTCCTGGGCCGGGCGAAGCATCGTCATCACCTTGCTTTCGGTCATCTCCAGCACGATCTGACCGCGCTTGAGGGCGGCTGCTTTCAGCTTCTCCTGCAGCCAGGGGAGCAGGGTCTCGTCCTGCAGCGAGGAAGCGGTGAGCTTGATGAAGAATGTGGTCTGTTGCTGCTGCGCTTCGCGCGCCCGAAGCGCATTGATGGCCTGATCGAGTACCCAGCGATCGATGGCCGTCGTCAGATTGTGCTTCTCGGCGATCGGCATGAAGAAGCCCGGCAGTACCTCGCCCTGGGGGCCGTTCATGCGCAGCAGGATTTCCGAGTAATCACCTTCGGCGTCCTGCAGGCTGATGGTCTGCTGGTGATACAGCATCAGACCGTTGTTCTTCAGGGCCTGTTGCAGCAATTCCAGCCAGAACCGGTCGCGTTCCTCGTCGGCCTTTTCACGGGCCGCGGGATCGTGCAGTTCGACCTGGCTGCCGCCCAGACTCTGCGCGTTGCGCAAGGCGTTACTGGCCTGATTGAGCAGCAGTTCGGTGTTGGCGTTCTTCTCGCCCAGCAGGCTGCCGCCGACGCTGGTGGTGACGGTGATCGAGCGCGTGCCGGCATCGAAGATCTCGTCGCTGACGCTCTGCTGCAGCTTGGCAATCCACTCCCTGATCGCCTCGTCCGATCGAGCGTCCATGACCACGCCCAGCGTATGTTCGGCCAGCATGCCGGCGACGTCGGTTGCACCCAGCAGCATGCGGATACGGTCGGCAAAGCCCGCCAGCAGCTGATCGGCCTTGCCCAGACCAATGCCGGCAACCAGGGCAGCCCAATTGTCCGGCTCGATCAGCAACAGTGACTGGCCCTTCTTGCCCTTGGCGGCGGCGGTGACCGCGTCGTCGATGCATTCCAGCATGCGGGCGCGATTGAACAACCCGGTGACGGGGTCGCGCTGCAGTTGTTCCAGTACGGCCGGGTCAACCAGCTGCCGGCGGAACACGATCTGCAGGCAGGGCTCGCCCTCGAACGTGGCTGGCGCAAACTCCACCGCAGCCTCGAAGTGGCTGCCATCGGCACGTCGCGCACGCAGATTGAGCTGCGGGGATTTGCCCTGGCGCGCCTGACCCTTGAGTACGCTCTTGAGCTCGTCCGCGTTGGCCGAATCGATCATGTCGAGTACCGGCATGCCGAGCAGATCGTCAAAGGTGTCGTAACCGAACGTATCCAGGTACGCCTGGTTGGCGCGCACGTGCATGCCCTCATGGACATAGGCGATGGCGTCGGTGGAGGAGTCCAGCAGGGCGTCGCAGCGGCGCTCCGATTCCCGCAGCGCGGTTTCCAGCCGCCGCGCGACGCGGCGGGTCCGCAATGATTCGAACTCGCGCTGAAGAACAGTGATGAGCTGCTTCGGATGACCGCGCATGGCAATACCCCGCACGCCGCCCTCGAACAGACCCGCGATCGTTTCCGTCTCCATGGTCTGAGTGAGGCCCAGCAACGAGTAGTCTCGTCCGTAGGCATCGAGCACCTTCATCGCCTCGTCCAGGCTGATGCTGGTCACAGCCGGGTCGAACATGACGACATCGGGCTCGAGTTCGTTTACCGCGGCCTGCAACTGTTCGACATTGGTGGCGCGCGCCGGCCTTACGGCGATGCCGTTGTTACGCAGCAAACTGATGATCTGTTCGGCTTCTTCCAAAGAGTTTTCGATGAAAAGAATTTTTATGACGTAGTCTTTTTTCATGGGGCGTTGAGCTGTCCATTGATCATCGCGGGTGGTGCGGGCGGTGGGCATGATCGTCTATCAACCGTGTTTGTAACGGATTCCGCCACCGGCCGCCAGCAGGAAACCGCACATCGGTGACCTTTATCAGGGTCATAGTGGACGTTTGGAGGGGTCCCCGGCCACCTCCCTGACCAATTTGGGTACGAGATAGCCGGGCAGTCTGGCGCGCAGTCGAGCCATCAGCTCCGACGCCATGACATCGTCGACCTCGAAATGGGCCGCGCCCTGGACCCGGTCCAATTGATGGAGGTAGTAGGGCAATACGCCAGCGGCGAACAATCCCTCGGACAGATTTTGAAGGTCCTCGACGTTGTCGTTGATGCCCCGCAACAGTACCGATTGGTTCAGCAGGGTCACGCCGGCCTCGCGCAGCCGGGCGCAGGCCTCAGCCACGCTGGCGTCCAGTTCGTTGACATGATTCGCATGCAAGACAAGTACTTTCTGCAGTGGCAGTGCCTTCAACCAGGCCAGCAACGGAGCATCGATCCGCGCCGGCAGCACCACCGGCAAACGGGTGTGAATGCGCAGGCGGATGACGTGGGGGAGCCGGGAGAGCCCCTGCGTAAGTTCTTCCAGCTTGCTGGTGGACAAGGCCAGCGGGTCGCCGCCGGAGAGGATCAATTCGTTGATGGACCGATCCTGGCGCAGATGCTCCAGTGCCTGCCGCCATTGGCCAGCCGCCGCCATCTCCTCGCCATAGGGGAAATGCCGACGAAAACAGTAACGGCAGTTGATCGCGCAGCTACCGCTGGCCACCAGCAGGGTGCGACCCTCGTACTTGTGCAATACGCCCTGTGCCGCGCGCGAGTTCATATCGCCGACCGGATCGGCGGCGAATCCCGGGGCCAGGTCGAGCTCTGCCAGTTGTGGCAAGACCTGAAGCAGCAGCGGATCTCGCGCGTCAGCACGGCGCATGCGAGCCACAAACCCTCGCGGAACCCGCAACTGGAAACCGGTGTCGGCGGCGGGAAGCTGGTTCGCTAGGTGCTCCAGGCCAAGCAGGGCGAGCAACTCATGGGCGTCGGTCACGGCATCGCGCCAAAGCTCGCGCCAGTCGATAGCAGGGGGAGATAGGCGAGGGTTGGGGCTTGCGGTTATCATGGTCGGCCTTGGGCGGGCGTTGGCGCCCGTGACAGACACCTATTTTAGCCGTCCTGCGGGACGGTTTTACCTCCGGAGCAGATCGCGCATGGCAACCCTTGGCCTCAATGATGTCAAAACGGGCAAGAAGATCATTCACAACGGTGATCCATGGATCATCACTGAGGCTGATTTCGTCAAGCCAGGCAAGGGCCAGGCGTTCACCCGGATCCGCATCCGCAATCTGAAGGACGGTCGTACGACCGAGCAGACGCTGAAGTCCAGCGACTCCTTCGAGGAAGCCGATGCCACCGATACCGACATGCAGCTGTCTTTTATCGACGGCATCGGCAAGGATCGCGTGTGGAACTTCATGAACATGGAGACGTTCGAGATGGCACCGGCCTCGCTGGCTGCGATGGGCGATGCCTGGAAGTGGCTCAAGGGCGAAGAGGAGTGCGTGGTCACCATCTTCAATGGCGCCATCATCGCCGTGCAGGCACCGAAGTTCGTCGAGCTGAAAATCACCGAGACCGATCCGGGCGTGCGCGGAGATACCTCGGGCGGTGGCGGCAAGCCGGCCACACTGGAGACCGGGGCCGTGGTGCGCGTGCCGCTGTTCGTGAATCAGGATGAAGTGATCAAGGTTGATACCCGCACCGGCGAGTACGACAGCCGCGTCAAGTGATGGACCGGCGCGCGAACCAGGGTTCGCGCCTGTGCCAGCCCGTCACCCCTGCGAAGGCTGGGGGCCAGCGAGGCACTCGTGCGTAGCACGCCTTGCCGTTTGGGCCTGGCGTTCGCCGACATGACAAAGATGGGGCGGGCGCCGCAAGGTGTGCCGCCCCATCTCGTATCCAGATATTTGCAGGGAGAAACTTCAGGATGAGCCAGATGACCACCCAACCCGTTGACCTGATGATCGAAGCCCGCTGGGTCGTTCCCGTCGAGCCGCATGCGGTGGTGCTGGAAAACCACGCCGTCGTGGTTCAGAACGGCTGCATTGTCGCGCTGCTACCCATTGCTGAAGCCCGTGCGAGCTACGCGCCGCGTGAGCGGGTCGAGCTGGGCGAGCACGTACTGATTCCCGGGCTCATCAACAGCCATACGCACAATCCGATGACCCTGCTGCGCGGCCTGGCCGACGACCTGCCACTGATGGTGTGGTTGCAGCAGCACATCTGGCCGGCCGAGGCGAAGGTCATCGGGCCGGAGTTCGTGCGTGACGGCGTGGAGCTGGCGGTAGCCGAGATGCTGCGCGGCGGTACCACCTGCGCCAACGAAAACTATTTCTTTCCGGACGTGATCGGCGCCACTTATCGCAAGCTGGGCTTTCGCGCCGTGGTCGGCCTGCCGGTGATCGAGTTCCCCACCGCGTGGGCAAAGAGCCAGGACGAGTATTTCGAGCGAGCCAGCGAAGTGCATGACAGCTTCATCGGCGATCCCCTGGTCAGCACCGCGTTTGCCCCGCATGCGCCATATACCGTCTCCGACGAGAGTTTCGAGCGGATTCGCATGCTGTCCGATCAACTTGATATTCCCGTGCATCTGCATACCCATGAGACCGCGCATGAAATCGAGGAAGAGAAGAAGAAGAGTGGCCTGCGTCCGTTCCAGCGGCTGCAGAAGTTGGGCCTGGTCAATGACCGGCTGATCGCGGTGCACATGACCCAGGTCACCGACGCGGAAATCGCCGCCTGTGCCAGTGCCGGGGTCTCGGTGGTCCATTGCCCGGAATCCAACCTCAAGCTGGCCTCCGGTTTCTGCCCGGCGGAAAAATTCCGGCGCGCCGGCGTGAACCTGGCGATCGGTACCGATGGCTGCGCTTCCAACAACGATCTCGACATGTTCGGCGAGATGCGCACGGCCGCGCAGCTGGCCAAGGCCGTGGCACAGGATGCCTCCGCGTTCGACGCCGCCTTTGCGCTGCGCGCCGCCACGCTCAATGGGGCCAGGGCGATCGGGTTGGAGGCAAAGGTCGGTTCGATCGAGGTCGGCAAACAGGCCGACCTGGCGGCCGTGCGACTGAGCGATCTGGAAACCCAACCGCTTTTTCATGTGCTGTCGCAACTCGTCTATGCCTGTTCCCGCCACCAGGTCAGCGACGTATGGATCGCTGGTCGGCGCAAGCTGGCCGGGCGCGAGCTGGTCGATATGGACACGGCTGCGATCCTGGGCCGAACGCGTGCCTGGCGCGAGCGTATTGCGGCGATTTGAGAGGAGTCACGATGAATCGTTATCTGGTCATGGCCATGCGTCGCGCGCACGCCGATCTCACCATCGTGCCGCGGCACATCGCCTATCTGGACGCCCTGCGTGAGCAGGGAACGCTGGAACTGTCAGGGCCCTTTGGCGACAAGTCCGGCGGCGCCTATCTTTTGCGCGTTGCGGGTATGGACGAAGCCAGCGCCATTGCGCATGCTGATCCGGCCCATATCAGCGGGGGCTGGGATATCACGGTCCATGAATGGGCGGCGAAATAAACTCCATGGCCGCTATCGAGGATTCTGAAATGCACACGTCCGCCCCGGCTGGCTCCAACGTGAGCCCGCAAGAAATAGCCCATTTTGACAGCCTGGCTGCGCGCTGGTGGGACCCGGATGGTGAGTCACGGCCGTTGCACGACCTGAACCCCGTGCGCACGGCCTACGTCGCCGCGCGGCTCGATCTGCGAAACGCGCGCGTGGCCGACGTGGGCTGCGGTGGCGGTCTGCTGAGCGAGTCGCTGGCGGCTGCCGGCGCCACCGTCACCGGCATCGACCTGGGCGAAAAGGTCATCGATATCGCGCGGCTGCATCTGCACGAGTCGGGCCTGAGTGTGGACTACCGGGTGCAGTCCTCGGCCGATCTGGCTGCCATCGAGCCGGCCGGTTTCGATGCCGTGTGTTGCATGGAGCTGATCGAGCATGTGCCCGATCCGGCGGCCCTGATCCATGATCTCGCCGCAATGCTCAAGCCCGGCGGCCAGCTTTTCATGTCCACCCTCAATCGCACGCCAGCGGCCTTTGGTGCGGCGATTCTCGGTGCCGAATACGTGATGCGCATGCTGCCCCGGGGCACCCACCACTATGCCCGGTTCCTCAAGCCTTCCGAGCTCGCTCGCCTGTTGCGCGATGCAGGTATCGAGCTGGAGGACGTACATGGCCTCGGCTACAACCCGCTCACCCGCAAGGCCTGGTTGAGCCGCTTCACGGCGGTCAATTACGTGCTCAGCGCGCGCAAGCCAGCATGAGCAGGTCCTTGCCTGAAAACGTCCAGGGCGTGCTGTTCGACCTGGATGGGACCCTGCTCGACAGTGCGCCCGACCTGTATGCAGCCCTGCTTGAGCAGTGTGTGGAAGAGGGCGTGACGCCGCCGCCTTACCCGCTGGTGCGTGAAGTGGTTTCGCGCGGGGCGCGGGCGGTGCTGCGCTGCGCGTTTGCCGAGCGTGGCGAGTCGGCCGTGGAAGCGCTGGTGCCGCGCTTTCTCGTCTTTTACCAGCAACTGATGGCGCAGCAGACCCGTGCATTCGACGGCATCGACGAGCTGTTGGCGCGGATCGAGGCCCAGGGCTTGCGCTGGGGCATTGTCACCAACAAGGCCGCTTTCCTCACTGACGAACTGGTCAGCCGCATCGGCTGGGCGGACCGCGCGGGTGCGGTGATCTCCGGCGATACGCTGCCGGTGAAGAAGCCTGATCCGGCGCCGGTCCTGCTGGCCTGTGAAAGGGCGGGGCTGAGTCCAGCACATTGCCTGTTCGTGGGCGACGACCGTCGCGACATTCAGGCGGGGGCGGCGGCCGGGCTGTTCACGGTCGCTGTCAGCTGGGGCTATCTCGATGGCGGCGATCCGCATGGCTGGGGCGCCGACGTGGTGCTTGATCACCCGACCGAACTGGCCGAATTGCTGCAGTTGGGGACGCTCGCCGCATGATCGAGCTGGTTGAACAGCCTGCGGTGCTGCAGGGTTTCATCGACAAGTGGCTGGCCGTGCAGCCGCAGCAGCGGGTTGCCCTGGTTTTCGTTGATGGCCGGCGTTATCCGGGTCACGTGGCGCTGGCGGCCCTGGAACAGGAGCTGCTGGCTGCGGCCTACGGTATTCGCGAGCCGCAGGTGGCGGCGGCCAAGCTCAACTGGTGGGCCGAGGAGCTGGCGGGCGCCGCGTCCAGCGGCGGGCGGCATCCGTTGTCGCAGGTGTTGTTCGATGACGAGCGTGCGCACGCGATTCCCGCCGATCGCTGGGTGGCGCCGGTGTTGGCCGCCATGGCCCAGCTGGAGCAGGGCACCGCAGCTGATTTTTCGGCCCAGTTGCAGGCGGCGATGCCCTTGCACGGCGCCCTCTCGGCACTGGAAACCGCCTGGTGGTACGGCCCCGGGGCATCTTTCGAGCGCGCGGCGCGGGTGGCCACGCTCAATCACCTGCTGTACGCGCTGTTGCGGCTGCGACAGGATGCCGAGCGTGATCGACTGGCTGTGCCGATGGCTCGCCTGGCTCGCCATGGCCTCAGCCGTGCCCAGTTGCGCGCTCACACCCCGGCCCGGCAGCAGGCGATCAAGGCGCAACTTGATGACTTGCTGGCGAGCTGGAAGGCGTCAGCAAGTCTGGCTGGGCCACTGAGTGTCTTCCGCGCGCTGGAGTCGAGCCATGGCCGGCGCCTGGCGACGCGTGCGGCGGGCGCGGGCGATGCCCTGGCGGCGCTGCAGGCCGGGCAGCCGCGAAGTGGCTGGGCCACCACGCTGCAGGCGTGGAAGGCAGCGCGTGCCTGGCAGCGCCAGGTGCGCTAGCGTGGTGCAGGACGCAGCGTTTCCACTGCGCGACTATTGCCCCACGGGCGGCTTGCCCCAAGATTGATGAGCTTCTCGGCGACCCATTCGCCGATGTCAGGATCCAATGATGTCCAATCAGGAAAATACCGCCCGCCTGCTGCCCGACGTGGCCGTGCATGCGCAGCCACATCTTGCCGGTGCACTGGACTGGGTCGGTATGGCCGATATCCAGGTGCCGGTGTTGTTCGATGCCGGCGACGGCGAGGTGCAGCGCGCCAGCGCTAGGGTCGGCGCCTTCGTCAACCTGCATCGGCCGGACAAGCGTGGCATCCACATGTCCCGTCTGTACCTGCAGGTCGAGCAGTCGCTGAGTTCACAGGCACTCTCGGCCGATTCGCTGCATGCCTTGATGCGCGGGTTCCTGCAATCACATGAAGGGCTTGCCGATCGTGCCTGCCTCAGCATCCGCTTCGAGCAACTGGTGCGGCGCCCGGCCCTGCGCAGCGCCAACAGCGGCTGGCGGGCCTACCCGGTTTGCATCGAGGCCAGTCTCACCGGCGACGTATTCCTGCTCGAATTCGGCACCGAGGTGGTCTATTCGTCGACCTGTCCCGCCTCGGCGGCGTTGTCGCGCCAGCTGATCCAGGACCAGTTTGCCCGGGATTTCGAAGCAGACGCGCCGGTGGATCATTCCGCCATGCTGGCCTGGCTTGGCAGCGAGCGAGGCATCGTGGCCACGCCGCACGCCCAGCGCAGCGTGGCGCGCCTGCGCATCCGGCCCGGCGCGGGCGAGACTTTTGATCTGATCCAGTTGATCGACCGCGTCGAGCATGCGCTGGGTACGCCGGTGCAGACTGCGGTGAAGCGCGAAGACGAACAGGCCTTTGCGCTGGCCAACGGCAGCAACCTCATGTTTTGCGAGGATGCGGCTCGTCGTATCCAGAAAGCACTGGACGCCGATGACCGGGTCGGCGACTTCCACATCCGTGTCGAGCATCAGGAGAGCCTGCACCCGCACGATGCTGTGGCATATGCCAGCAAGGGCGTGTCGGGTGGATTTGGCTCGACGCCCTGAGTCGAACTTCCTGCGGTTCCCAACGGGGGCTTGATGGGCGAGGCATGGGATGTAAAGCGCGAGGTGTAGGTCAGTCAACTGGCGTCGGTCGAGTCCTCACCACACCGGCAGC
>JBBQQL010000159.1:0-9907 GCA_038215995.1 Lysobacterales bacterium | reverse complement strand
GCACCCTCGCTGGGTGGCGATACCGAGCTGCAGACGATTTCCGGACGCATCCGCGTCTCCGGCGGTCCGTGGCGGAAGCTCACGCTGAGTACCGTCTCGGGCGATGTGCAATTGAACGGCGGCGTCACAGCCGACGGCAGTCTCGACATCGACAGCATGAGCGGTGACGTTCTGCTGCAAGTACCCGCAGCCACGTCCGCCACCCTGCACGCAAGCAGCTTCAGCGGTGACCTTCACAGCGATTTCGGTACACCGAAAGAGTCCGGGCACGGCCCCGGCCGTTTGCTGCAAACGCAACTCGGAGACGGTCACGGCAAGATCAACATCGAAACCTTCAGTGGTGATCTGCGGGTTCGTCGGCAGAACTGACTGAAAACATTTCTGCAGGCCGGACTACGCAAGCAAAAACGCCGTCGCTGATGCGACGGCGTCCTGGATCTCTCCCCAAAAGGTCTTGATCAAAATCCCCGATCAGAGATCCTGGTGGTACTGCACGTAAGGCGTACGCGACTGATCCGGCTCCGGGCCGACC
The DNA here is from genome assembly GCA_038215995.1 of Lysobacterales bacterium. GTDB lineage: Bacteria > Pseudomonadota > Gammaproteobacteria > Xanthomonadales > Rhodanobacteraceae > Rhodanobacter. Next base: position 9,375 of record JBBQQL010000159.1, on the reverse strand, counting down.
GGCGTATTGGCGGGCGTGCCGGACGACCACAAATTCTGCGCCCCGACACTGACCGAACCACGCCACGGCAAACGCCAGGTTACGCCCAGGTCGATGCTGTTCCAGCGCCTGTCGGCACCGAAGTTGCTCGTCAGACCAGCCTCTGGCTGCATCGTGCGACCGGTCAGCACGCCACTCAACGGGCCATGATCCACGCCGAAACTCAGCGCTTTCTGTTCCAGCGTGTCGATACCCAGCAAGTTGCCAGGCAACAGATGAATGCGCCCCACGCTGGCGCCAAGGTCGATGCCGCTCTGGCTGCCCAGAGCAAGACGACCGCGCGCCTTGAGCTGTGAGCTGCTGTCAAAACTGGACAGACCATCGATACCCGGCACGGCACCCGGAAGCACACGGGGCAATGCCACATTGTTGCTGACATTGGGCGTACTGGTCGAACCGACGCTCAAACCCACGCTGTACTGGCCGGCGGCGTAGGTGGCCCCCACTTCGCTACCGACCACTCTCCAGTCGCGGTTGTTCGCCCAGGAGTACTGGCTGACCTCGGCATGCGCCTGCAGCCCCGTCTGCAGCCCGTACTGCAGGCCAGTGGTCGCCACCTGGCCCGCGTCGGCTGCACGCAAGCCCATCAACGAATTGTTCAACAACGCGTCCTGGCCCGTGCCCTCATCCAGCTTCAATGAAAGCTGATGGCCCTTGGCATCACGCCACAATGGCACCGCCGCACCCGACAGCGCCCCAGCTGGACGCTGCTGCGGCTGCGCGAGCAGATGGTTTGCCATGGCATCCTCGGCGCCCACAGTCTGCCCGGCCGCCGCAAGCGGGAGCAGGAAGATCAGCAGCAGGGCGGAAAATCGACGCATGATGGCGAACCAGTCACTCTCGGTTAAATGAACTATATGCGGGCTTGAGTATACGCGTTTTTACGTTTTACTAACACCCCAAAAGCCTTACCAGCGCACAGAATCGCGTCTATTTGTGGCAAGCTTCGACCTGCGGACGCACCCTCCGGTTCCCGCCAGCCACGAATTGATCCGGACCCCCTTGATTAAAGATATCGTCACCATTGAAGGCATTCGATGCCCATCGCGCCAGATCGCCGCGGAATTGACCTCAGTCCAATGAGCGCCACGCCGTCGATCCTGTCCCCACAACCGATGCCATCGGCGCGGGATTTTGCGCCCATGCACGATGCCATCGAGCGTTTGTTCGAGGCCGTCGACGCCTCCAGCGTGATGGAACTGTGCGAATTGACGATAAGCAGCCTCGGCGTCATCGGCACGCTGCGCTGGCGACCCATGAGCGATCCCGGCAACACGGTTGCCGGGATACTGCAGCGCGACCTGGCCGAGGATCCCCAGGCTGGTCGCCTGTTGACGCTGGAGTGGGCCGATCAACCCTTGTCCGACGAAGTGCGCGATCGCATGGACTGGCTGGGCCGTCTGGCCAATGTGCGCCTGCGCCAGCTGGCCGAAACCAGCCGTCTCTACGAAGCGATTTCCCGCCTGGCGCTGGCCGAGCGCCTGCAACGCGCACTCTATGCCATCGCCGAGCAGGCCGGCGCCGAACACAACATGCCTGAGATGATGCGCTCGCTGCATGCCATCGTCAGCAGCCTGATGTACGCCGAGAATTTCTACATCGTTCTTTACGACGCCGTCACCGACAGCGTGCGCTTCCCCTACTACGTCGACATCGCCGACACCGATCCGCCAGCTCCTGATCAAGACCTCCCGATGAGCGGCATGCTGCACAGCCTCACCTGGAATCTGCTGCAGGAAGGTCGCCCGCTGATGGGCTCCATCGAGGAACTCAAGCAGCAGCTGGGCAATCGCTTCACCTTGATCGGCCCAAGTTGCGAGCATTGGCTGGGCGCACCCCTGCTTCGCGGTGGACGCGTGGTGGGTGGCATCGTGATGCAGAGTTACCGCCCGGATACCCATTATTCGCAACATGACCTGGAGCTGCTGAACTACGTGGCACAACACGTGCAGACCGCCCTCGAGCGACGCGAAGCGCACCTTGAGCTGGGGCGACGGGTCACCGATCGCACGGCAGCCCTGCGCGAAGCCAACCGGGTGCTTCGCCAGCAAGTGCTGCAACGCCAGCGCGGTGAACGACTGCAGGCCGCCCTGTTCCGCATTGCCGAGCTCGCCAGCACCTCGGAAAGCCTGGAAAAATTCTACGCTGCCACCCATCAGGTGATCAGTGGCCTGCTCTATGCGCGCAACTTCTACATCGCGCTGCTGGATGAGGACAACGAGCAACTGACCTTCCCGTATTCCGTGGATGAAGTGGACAATGTGCGCCCTGCCCGCGCGCACGGCCGCGGCGCAACCGAATATGTGCTCCGACACGGCAAGCCCCTGCTGGCGACGCCGACCGAAATCGAAAAACTGAGCGCGCTCGGCGAAATCAGCCACTTCGGCACCCGCTCGGTGTGCTGGCTCGGCGTGCCGTTGATCTGGAACGGCAAGTCGATGGGTGTGCTGGCACTGCAGAGCTATTCGCCGGAGCACACCTACAACGAACGCGACCAGGAGCTGCTCACTTTTGTCAGCTATCACATCGCCAATGCATTGCAGCGCAAGCAGGCAGCCACGTCCCTCAAGCAGGCCAATGCCGGGCTGGAGCGGCGGGTCACCGAACGCACCCGTGCGCTGGCCTTGGCCAACCGCGATTTGCGTGAGCAGATCGCCGAACGCGAGCGCGTCGAGCGACGACTCAAGTACGAAACGCTGCACGACTCGCTGACCGGCCTGCCCAACCGCACCCTTTTGCTGCAACGGCTCGATCAGGCGATGCAGCGCTACATCGCCAACCCGAACGAGCACTTCGCCGTGCTTTTCATCGATCTCGATCGCTTCAAGGTGATCAATGATTCAGTCGGACATCTGGTGGGTGACGACCTGCTGTTCCAGGTCGGCGGCCGCATCCGCGCCTGCCTGAAGACCCGCGACGTGGTAGCCCGCCTGGGCGGCGACGAGTTTGCCGTTCTGCTCGAAGGCATCGCCGATCATGGCAATGCGTTGCAGATCGCCGAGCGGATCATCGGGGAGCTGCAGACGCCGTTCCGGCTTGGCACCAAGGAGATTTTCACGTCCGCCTCGATCGGTGTCGCCCTGTCAGCACCGCACTACAGACAGCCCGAAGAGCTGCTGCGGGACGCGGATGCCGCGATGTACAACGCCAAGGATGGAGGCCGTCATCGTGCCGCCATGTTCGACGACCGGCTGCGCCGCGAAGCGCTGTCGCTGCTGGATATGGAAAGTGATTTGCGCCACGCGCTCAGCCGCAACGAGTTCGAACCGTTCTACCAGCCGATCGTCGAGCTTTCAGATGGTCGCGTGACCGGCTATGAAGCGCTGCTTCGCTGGCACCACCCCGAACGTGGCCTGCTGCCACCGAACGACTTCCTGCTGATCGCCGAAGAGTGCGGCTGCGCCGAAGCCATCGACTGGCAGATCTTCGAACAAGTGTGCGCCCAGGCAGTTCGCCTGATTGGCACCGAAGGGTTCATCAGCATCAACGTCTCCGGCCGACACTTCCGCTCGATCGACCTGGACCAGCGGTTGTTGGCGCTGTTCCACCAGTATGCGGTACCGACCCATTGCATCCGTATCGAGGTCACCGAGCACGCGCTTCTGGAAAACCCGGAGCAGGTCAAGCAGATGCTGAAGAATCTGCGTAGTCACGGCGTCGGCATCGCGCTCGACGACTTCGGCACGGGCTATTCCTCGCTCAGCTACCTGCATCAGTACCCCTTCGAAACGCTGAAGATTGACCGCTCGTTCATCACCGAGCTGCCGGTCGACGATCAGGAAACCCAGGGACTGGCCCTGGTCCGCGCCATCCAGGTGCTGGCCGACTCGCTGCAGATGAAGGTCATCGCCGAGGGCATCGAAGAGGAATCGCAACGCCAGGCCCTGCTCCGCGTGGGCTGCCGCTACGGCCAGGGGTTCCTGTTTGCCCAGGCGAAGCCGGCCTCCGAATGGTTGCGACGCAAGAGCAGGCCGCTGCTGCTGGCCTGAGCCAGCGCCGCCGGCTTACGCTGGCGGCCGCCATCTACTGCTCGGTATGGGGCACTGGCGGTGGCGCGCCATCACTGAGCAGATGCTCGGCGTCGATGCGGTCAAAGTGATAGCGCTGCGCGCAGAATTCGCAGATCACCTCGATTTCGTCATCGCGCGCGGCCAAGGCTGCCTCGACCTCCTCACGCCCGAGCGAGCGCAGCATCCCCGTCACGCGCTCGCGACTGCAACTGCAACCAAACGCCAGCTCACGCGCATCGAAAAGGCGCACCTCTTCTTCGTGGTAGAGCCGATACAACAGTTGTTCGGGCGCCGTGGTCAGCAACTCATCGGCCCCCAGGGTTGCGGTGAGGTGCACGATGCGATTCCAGGCATCCTCATCGTCCACCGCGTCGCGACCGCCCTCATGGGGCAGCTTCTGCAGCATCAAGCCCACGGCATGCTCACCGTTGGCTGCCAGCACGATACGCGCCGGCAATTGTTCGGACTGAACGAAATAGGCCTCCAGCGACTCGGCCACGCTGGCGTGCTTGAGCTCGACCAGACCCTGATAACGTTGACCGCGCTCGACGTTGCCGATGGTGATGGCCATGATCGCATCGGGCAACTTGTTCAGCGCCAATGTCTCCGGCAGCGGCTCGTTCCAGCGCGCCAATCCGCGCAAGCGATCCTGATCGGAACATTCGGCAAACAGCAGGCGCAAGCTGCCCGAGCTCTTCAACTCGATCGACAGTGCGCCATCCAGCTTGATGTTTCCCGTCAACAGGGCGCTCGCCGCCACCGTCTCGCCCAGCAGGGCTTGCAGTGCGGCGGGATATTCAGCATGTGAGGCCACCTCGCGCCAGCTCGCGCTCAGGCGCACGAGCGTGCCGCGCACACCGGCGCGTTCGAGCATGAAGCGGTGCATCACATCATCCAGCGGCAGGGTTTCCACAGTGTGCGTACTCATTCGGGTGAGCCGACTCATATGGGGTCGCGGCAACGACCACACAACGCCGCTTATACTGCCCGTTCCCGATTCCGCGTGCCGCCATGCCTCATCTCCTCCATCAGTTGAAGACGATTCGCGTAGTGCGTGCAGCGGGCATGCTGTTGCTGGCGTGGGTCGCACTGACCTGGCTGCTGGTGCTGGTACTTCGCTTCATCCCGCCGTGGACGTCGGCCGTGATGATGGAACGCCAACTCAGCGCCTGGGTGCATGGGCAACGGGATTTCAAGCTGCACCAGCATTGGGTGCCGTGGCGCCAGGTATCGACCTGGGTACCACTGGCCATGGTCGCCGGTGAAGACCAGAAATTTCCGTTCCACCACGGCTTCGACTTCGACTCCATCGACAAGGCGATCGATGCTGCGGACGACGGCAAACGCCTGCGCGGTGCCAGCACCATCAGTCAGCAAACCGCGAAGAACCTGTTCCTGTGGAACGGCCGCAGCTTTGTGCGCAAGGGTCTGGAGGCCTATTTCACCGTGCTGCTCGAACTGACCTGGCCGAAGCAGCGGATTCTCGAGGTGTACATGAACATCGCCGAGCTGGGCGATGGCATCTATGGCGTGGGTGCCGCCAGCGATGCTTACTTCCACACCACACCGGCGCAACTGGGACCGGCACAGGCGGCGCGCCTGGCCGCGGTGCTGCCGAGCCCCCGACGCCTGCATGTCGACCAACCCAGCGCCTATGTCCAGCGGCGTACCGGCTGGATCGAGCAGCAGATGGATCAGTTGGGTGGCCCCGCCTACCTGCAGGCCCACAAGCCGCTGAAAGCGCGGCGCCACTAGGCCTGTCGGCACCGGTCAGTGCGCCTGTCGGCAGGCTTCACAAATCTGCTACACGCCTGACCGTCAGCAGCGCTAGACTCGGCCCATACGGCCCGCCCGGGCCCATGGGAGACCCAAGCATGAGCCAGGTCAAACATCTGCTGGAAAGCAAGGGCAGCACGATCTTCAGCATCGCCCCCGACGTACCGGTACTCGAAGCCATCAAACGCATGGCCGAACACCGGGTCGGTGCCTTGCTGGTCATGCGTGGCGCCGAACTCGTCGGCGTGTTGTCCGAACGCGACTATGCACGCAAGGTGATCCTGCAGGGGCGCTCGTCCTCGCAAACGGCGGTGTCCGACATCATGACCAGCACACCGCTTACCGTGGGACCTGACACCGACGTCTTCGATTGCATGCGCCTGTGTACCGATAGCCGCATTCGGCATCTGCCGGTGGTCGAGGACAACGTGGTGATCGGTGTGATCTCGATCGGCGATCTGGTCAAGGCGGTGATCGATGCGCAGGCCGAACAGATCGAGCATTTGGAGCGGTATATCACCGGCTGATCGCGGACGCATCAGGCGGCCGGTTTTTCCGCCGCATTCGCCCACGCTTGTTCTTCCGGAGCGAGGTCGGGCGACCAGCCAGCGCGCTGCGCCACCACGGTGGCCATGCCGGCGACTCCGGCTCCCACCAGAGCCATACCCGCGACACCCCACCCCAGAATCCCCAGCCCACTGACCCCGCTGGTCACCACCAAGTCGCCGAAGCGCCACACCGTGGTCTCCACAAAATTCTTGCCCTTGTAGCGCGTTTCGCGTGGCACCCGCGTGTACAGCGCATCGCTCGCCGGTTTGGTCATGCCATAGGCAAAACCCCGCGTCACCGCGAGCATCACGGCAAGCAAGGGCACGCTGACGCCAAGCACCAGATAGCTGCCGCCCATCACGGCAACTGCCACCAGCATGGCCACATTGACCAAGGCCGGCAGCACCAGGCCCCAACCCGCGCCGCGCCGCACCAACAACCAGCGTGTCACCGTCAACTGCAGAGCGGCGCCGATGAGATTGGTCGCCAGATCCAGATCGCTGTAGAACGACGTGCGTGCCACCGCCGTGTCGAAATGGGCCTTGACGTAGTCAGCAACCAGCGCATAAGCCAGCGTTCCAATGCCGTCGCCAAACAACATCAGCAGTGCCATGTAGCGCAGAAAGGGGCGTGACCACAGTTCCTTGGCCCCGGCCCACAGCGAGCCGCCGATCGCCTGCTGACCGCTGGCGCCGGGCCTGCGCTCGTACTGGAGAGAAATCTGCAACAACAGCGCCAGGGAGACGCCCAGCGCCAAGGCCGAAACGAGTAGCAGTGGCGCCACCCCGATCACTTGCACCAGGACCTTGGTGACCAGCGGGCCGAAAGTCGCCCCCGCCATGCCACCCAGGGCAATCAGCGAAAACACCCGTCGCGCATCACCGCTCGAAAAGATGTCCGCCATGAAGCTCCAGAACAGCGACACCACGAACAGGTTGAACACGCTGCCCCAGACAAAGAACACCACGCCGAGCTCGCGCGCCCCGATCCGGTCCTGCGCCAGAAACGCAGGCACAAAGGCCAACAGACAGACAATGAAGAACCCGTAGGTCCAGGCAAGCAGTTGCTTGCGCGGGAAACGTGCCACCAGCATGCCGAACACCGGAGTCAGCAGCAGCATCACCACGAAAACGACGCTGTAAAACAACGGCAGTTCGATCGAACCCACCGCACCAATGAGCTGGTCCCGGACCGGCCGGATGATGTAGTACGAGGTCATCACAAAGAAAAACGCCAATGCGGAAAGCATCGGCGCAGCAGCTTGTTCCGCAACGGCAGGACGGGGCAGACTCACGGGCACATCCAGTTGGGGACGCGCAGAGACTAGCATGGTCGCCATCTCGCCCACCGAGCAGGGAACTACCGTGAGCTCATACGACTACGTGATCGTTGGTGCCGGCTCGGCCGGCTGCGTGATGGCTCATCGGCTCAGCGCCGACCCTGCCAAACGCGTGCTGCTGCTGGAGGCCGGTCCGAGCGACTGGAGCCCGCTGATTCACATGCCCGCCGGCTTGGCGCGTCTGGTCAATCAGCGCAGCGTGAACTGGAATTACCACACCGAGCCGGAGCCCGGGCTCAACCAGCGCCGGCTGTGGTGGCCACGCGGAAAGACGCTGGGTGGCTCCAGTTCGATCAATGCGATGTGCTACGTGCGCGGCGTAGCTGCCGACTACGATAGCTGGGCGCAGGAAACCGGCGACCCGCGCTGGTCGTGGGAGCAGGTGCTGCCCTGGTTCCGGCGCAGCGAGGACAATACCCGCGGCGCCAACGCCATGCATGGCATCGGCGGCCCACTCGGGGTAGCCGACCTGCGCCACCACAACCCGCTTTCGGCTGCCTTCATCGCGGCCGCGAACAGCGCCGGGCACGCCATCAACGATGATTTCAATGGACCACACCAGGCCGGTTTCGGCCTGTACCAGGTGACCCAGCGCGATGGTCGCCGCTGCTCCACCGCGACCGGCTATCTGAAACCGGCGCGTGGTCGCGACAACCTGCACGTGCGCACGCATGCCCTGGTGCAACGCGTGCTGATCGAGCACGGCCGCGCGGTGGGCGTGCAGCTGCGCCGCGGCCGCCACGACTCGGAGCGGATCGAAGCCGGCGAGGTGATCCTTGCCGGCGGCGCGATCAACACCCCGCAATTGCTGATGCTGTCCGGCATCGGCCCGGCCGACCATCTGCGCGAGCATGGGATCGACGTGCTTGCCGACCTGCCCGATGTTGGCGGCCAGCTGCAGGATCATCTGGACATCTGCACCCTGACCGGCGCCAACCAGAAAAAGCTGACCTACGATCACCTCAACGAACTGACCACTGCGGTGCGCTGGCTGAGCAAACACGACGGTCCCGGCAGTTCCAACATCGCCGAAGCCGGTGGCTTCGTGCGCAGCCACCTGGCAGAGGACTCGCGCTGCGACATCCAGTTCCACTTCGTACCCGCCCTGCTCGATGACCACGGCCGCCATCGCCTGCCGGGTGATGGTTACACCGTGCACGCCTGCTACCTGCATCCGCGCAGTCGGGGCCGCTTGCGCCTGCGCTCGGCCGATCCATCCCAGCCCATAGCGATCCACGCCAACTACCTCGGTGACGCCGAAGGCCACGACCTCAAGCGGATGATCGAGGCCGCCCGGCTGTCACGCGAGATCCTCGCCCAGGGTGCCTTTGACCGCTACCGTGGCGCGCCAGTATTCCCCGCGCATGAACTGCATAGCGATGCCGAATACGCCGACTTCATCCGGCGCAAGGCGGAAACCATCTACCACCCGGTCGGCACCTGCCGCATGGGCAAGGATGATCGCGCGGTAGTCGACAGCGAGCTGCGCGTACGAGGTGTGCAGGGGCTGCGCGTAGTCGACGCCTCGGTCATGCCCAGCCTTCCCACCGGCAATACCAATGCGCCGACGATCATGATTGCTGAAAGGGCCAGCGCGCTCCTCCTGAGTGGGGACGGGGGCAGTTAAGTTGCAACATTACTGCCTCCGTCCCCCACCCACAA
>JBBQQL010000158.1:0-9976 GCA_038215995.1 Lysobacterales bacterium | reverse complement strand
ATCCAGTGCACCGCAAAGCTGACCAGACGCACGCCCTGATCCGGGTCGAAGCGCTTGACCGCCTTCATCAGGCCGATATTGCCCTCCTGGATCAGATCAGCCAGTTGCAGGCCGTAACCGGAATAGCCACGTGCCACGTGCACCACGAAGCGCAGGTGCGACATCACCAGCTTCTTTGCCGCCGCGAGATTCTCCTGCTCGAGGTAATCGCGCGACAACGCCTGCTCTTCTTCCGTGGTCAACACGGGAATGCGATGCACGGCGGAAATATAGGCATCCAGACTGCCCACTACACTCGGTAGCGGAAAGTTGGCAGTCACCAAGGCTTGAGACATGGGTGAAACCTCCTGCATGACGTCAAAGTTTAGCACTCAGGTACTTGGAGTGCTAAAACCCTGATTGGTTCGAACCGGACCATTGCCGGACCTTAATGAACTGCATGGTACAGATATAACCCGGACTTGTCCATCATCCCCAGCGACTCGACATGAGGATGTTCCTGCATTGTTCAAGCGCGTGTGAAATGGCTCAGGGCGTGGCTTGCGCCGGCAGCGACCAGTCGATGGGCGGCTGACCATGCGACTGCAGCCACGCATTGGCCGCCGAAAAATGGCCGCAACCTATGAAGCCACGATGGGCGGACAGCGGCGACGGGTGCACTGCAGTCAGGACGCAATGCCGGCTCTTGTCGATCAATTGCCCCTTGCGCTGGGCGTAGGCACCCCATAGCAGGAAAACCAGTCCCTCACGCTCGCGATCAAGTGCTGCGATCGCCGCGTCAGTGAACCCTTCCCACCCACGCTTCGCGTGCGCGCCGGCACGCCCCTCCTCCACGGTCAGCACGCTGTTGAGAAGCAGCACACCATGATCAGCCCAGCGGGTGAGGCACCCATGAGCGGGCCGGGCAAGGCCGAGATCGCGCTGGATCTCCTTGAAGATATTGTCCAGTGATGGAGGCACGCGCACACCAGCCGTCACTGAGAAACACAGGCCATGCGCCTGACCAGGCCCGTGGTAGGGGTCCTGACCGAGGATGACCACACGCACCGCATCAAACGGCGTGTGCTCGAATGCCGCAAAAATTTCCGGCCCTGGCGGGTAGATGGTCTTGCCGGCACGCTTCTCGGCACGCAGAAAACTCGCCAGCGCCTGCATCTCCGGGCGCAGCAGGTAATCGCCAATGCGAGCCTTCCAGGAAGACTCCAGCTTTATCGCGTCGTCGCTCATGCGTCGTTGTCGCGCTCACGCAAATGGGCAGCCACGCGCAACTGGAACAGCAGCTTGGTGACCAGCAGCTTCTCCTCCACCGGCTTCTCGACCAGATCGTTGGCGCCGGCGCGGATCAGCGCCGCCTGGTTGGCAGGATTTTCGTCGCCAGTCATCACCAACACCGGCAAGCGGCCCTTGCCGTAACCGAATTCGCCACGGATGTGCTTGAGCAGATCGCCGCCGGTCAGCTCACCTTTCAGGCTGACGTCGGTCAGCACCAGGTCGGCACCGATCCAGCCCAGCGAGCGATCCGTCTCCAGCAAGGCAATGGCGTCCTCGACGCTGAGCACGTGGCGCACCGTAAGCCCGATCCGCTCCAGCATGCGTCGGGTCGCCAGCGCCACCACGCGACTGTCCTCGACGTAAAGCACGGTCCCCTGCGCACTGGTTTGCGGGCTGACGTAGCCGCGAATGAATTCGGCCAGCGCCTGAAAACCCAGCGCCTTGTCGAAATAGTCGGTGACATCCTCACCCAGCGCTCGCCGATGCAGGCGCGCGTCGACATCGCCGGAGACCACCACGATCGGCACATAGACCTGCGGCGCCGATTCCCGCACGAAACGCGCCAGCTCCAGTCCGTCCATGTCGGGCAAACGCAACGCAATGGTGATGAAATCAAACACACCCTCGCTCAGCACCTGCCGCGCCTCTTCGCCACTGCCGCAGCCCACCACCTCGACACCAGGCAGTTCGGGCTTCAACACACGACTGATCAACTGGCGCACTACGCGCGAGCCATCCACCACCAGCACGCGAGGCGCCTCGGTGAGCAGACGGCCGCTGATATTCGTACTCATTACTTCATTCACCCAACCGAAGCGTAGCGATCCCTAGCCAATGAACCTGCGCACGCACCCCCTGCGCACGCTCCAAGCCAAGATAATGCACGACGTTAGCACCGCTGGCTGCGATTCACGTCACCGCATCGAGACAACGTCACGCGGCCTTGCGCAACTGCCAGGCGCTCACCAGCCGCGCACCCAGCCAGCCCAGTGCCGCCGCCGCCAGCGGCACCGCGAGCAGCAGCCCCAACGGCAGGCCGCCTACCTGCAGCTTGCCCTGATAGGCCTGACTCAGCTGAGCCACCGGCTCAGCCAGGGCAAATTCGATCAAGATCGCCAACACGGCAGCCAGCAGGCCGCTGAACAGGCCATACCAGATGCCCGCATACAAATAGGGCCGGCGCACAAACGCGCCGCTGGCGCCAAGCAACAGCAGGACGCCGATTTCCTCACTGCGACTGGCTATGTCCACCCGCACCGTGTTGCCAACCACCAACAGCGCCGCCAGCGCCAACAGCGATGCCAGCACCTGCACAGCACGATTGCCCACGGCAAGCAGGGCATCCAGTCGCTGCCGCCAGCTGCCGGCGTCCTGCACCATGTCCACGCTGCGCATCGTGCGCACGTCGGTGACCAGCTGCTCCAGCGCCGGCGCCGTGGCGTCAGGGCGCGGTTGCAGCTCCAGCACATAGGGAAGCGGATTGTCGTCAAGCGACTGCAAGGCCCCGGAGAAACCCTGCATCTTCGCCAGCTCGTCCATGCCTTGCTGCGGGGTCTTGATACTGACCCTGGAAATCTCCGCACGATCACCGAGCTGCCTGGCCAGCAGCTGCGCCTGCTGCGCACCCTGGCCGGGCTGCAGAAACACACTGATCGCCTGGCTCTGGCCCAGCGCATCACCCAATTTCTGCACGTTGCCCAGCAACAGGTAGAACGCCAGCGGCAGGGCCAGCGCCAGGCCCATCACGGTGATCGTCAGAAGACTGCCCAGCGGTCGCGCGGCCAGCCGACGCAAACTCGCACCCGCACTCCAGCCATGGTGCTCCTGCCAGCCGGCGAAACGGCGCGAGCGGCTGTGCTCGTTGCGCGACGGCGCGTCCGGCGACACGGCGGGACTCGATTCCGGCGCCGTGCTCACAACACCTCCTGCGCGGCCAGGTCGGCCACCAGCCGGCCATGATCGAGCACGATCACCCGCTTTTTCATGCGCTTGATCAGAGGCAGGTCATGACTGGCCACCAGTACCGTGGTGCCAAGCTGCTGAAATTCACCGAACAGGCCCATGATTTCCATGGCCAGCTGCGGGTCGAGGTTGCCAGTCGGTTCGTCGGCGATCAGCAGACTGGGGCGTGCCACGATGGCGCGGGCGATACCCACGCGCTGCTGTTCACCGGTGGACAAGGTGGCCGGCAGCTGTCGCTCGTAGGCGAGCAGGCCGACTTTTTCCAGTGCGGCACGCACGCGCCGGGCCCGTTCGGCCTGGGCAATCGTGCCGATCACCAGCGGCAACTCGACGTTGGCGAATACGCTGCGATCCATCAGCAGGCGGTGATCCTGGAACACCATGCCGATCCGCCGCCGCCACTTGGGCACGCCACCGTGGCGAATTTTCGCCAGGCTCTTGCCGTCCATGGTGATCGTGCCGTGCGAGGGCCGCTCGATCAGGCCGAGCAGCTTGAGCAGGGTGCTCTTGCCGGCGCCGGAATGGCCGGTGACGAAGGCCATCTCGCCCGTCGGCACCTCGAATGAAAGCTGCGAGAGTGCCTCATGGCCACCCTCATAGCGCTTGCTGACTTGGTCAAACTGGATCACCGAATATCCCCGCACCTGAGCGCCGTCGATTCAGCGGCAAGGATAAGGGAAGCCGGCATCGAGTGGCGTGCTTCCCGATTCGTCGATCACCGCAGCACCAGGCTGCGGCGATCGCCTGGCTCAGCGGCCGGTGAACAAGCGGGTCAGCCGGCGGAACAGGCTGGGCTTGTTCAGGTGCACCTGCTCGGTCGCCTTGCCCGAAGTCACCTCGACCTGACGCGACGGCCGCTGATGGCCCTTGCCCCCGGATTCGGCGGCGTTGCGCTCGCGCGGAGGACGACGTTCACCGCGCGGCGCGCGATTGCCTTCGGCCACGTTGCCGCCCTGCACGGCTGTTTCGGTGCCATCGGTCGGCGCACCCTCGCGTCGACGATTGCGGCCACCGCGACGGCGACGCGGCTTGCGCACGCCGTCACCAGCCACGCTGTCATCAGTCACCGGTGCCGGAACCGCGGGCGACTCAACCACGACGGCCTGCACGGTGTCGGCGACCACCTCGGCCGGTTTGCGCTCGCGCGGCGGGCGCGCAGCAACACTGCTGCGCGTCCCACTGCCAGTGCCACTGCGCTCGCCACTACGGCCGCCACCGGCGCCCGCGCCGCGGCGGGGCTTCTCGCCCGGACGCGGCGGCACCACGTCACCGAAGGCCGCGCTGTCGGCCGCTGCATTGGCGGCGAACTCGGCATCGATCTCGCGTGACTTGGGCATGATCAGCAACTGCGGGTCCATTGCAGCCACCGGGATGCTCTGCCCGATATAGGTCTCGATCTCCGGCAGCGACATCGCGTACAGGTCGCAAGCGAAGCTGATGGCATCGCCTTCGGCGCCCAATCGCGCGGTACGACCGATCCGGTGCACGTAATCTTCGGCCTCATGCGGCAGGTCGTAATTGAAGACATGGCTGACCGCCGGGATATGCAGCCCGCGCGCCGCGACGTCGGTGGCCACCAGGATGTCCAACTGGCCTTCCTGGAAACGCTGCAGCAGCTTCTGCCGCTTCAACTGCGGCACGTCGCCCGAAATCGCGCCGACCCGACAACCGTGGCGCTTGACCCGGTCGGTGACGCGCTCGGCGGCGGCCTTGGTATTGACGAAGATGATGCTGCGCGACGGCTTGGCCTGATCGAGCAGGTTCAGCAGCAACGGCATCTTCTCTTCCTTGGCCGGGAAGTAGACCAGCTGCCTGACCTTGTCGGCAGTGACGTTCTCGCTTTCCACCACCAGCTTCTCGGCCTCGTGCATGTGCTCGTAGGCCAGCTCCAGCACGCGATGGCTGAGCGTGGCCGAGAACAACAGCACCTGGCGCTGCTCGCGTGGCGGCAGACGACGGAAGATGAAGCGCACGTCCTTGATGAAGCCCAGGTCGAACATGCGATCGGCTTCGTCGATCACCATCACTTCGACGCTGTTGAGGCTGAACACGCCCTGCTTGTGGTAGTCGAGCATGCGGCCCGGCGTGGCGATGATGATGTCGCAGCCGTCCTTCAGCTGCTGGCGCTGCTTGTCGTAATCGACACCGCCGTAGATCAATGCGGTCTTCAGGCCGGTATGGCGGCCGATCGCCTGGGCGTCCTTGTCGATCTGGATCGCCAGTTCGCGGGTGGGCGCGATGATCAGGGCGCGCGGGTCGCTGTCCTTGCGGTCAGCCACGGCCGGCGTGGTCAGCAGGCGATTCATCAGCGCGACCAGGAAGGCGCAGGTCTTGCCGGTGCCGGTCTGCGCCTGGCCGGCGACGTCGCGCCCGGCCAGAGCCAGCGGCAAGGTCATCTCCTGGATCGGCGTGCAGCGGGTGAAACCGCTGTCGTCCAGGCCCTGCTGCAGCAACGGGTGAAGATCAAAATTGGTGAAGAAAGTATCGGTGAGTACGGTTTGTGACATATGGGGATCGGAAACCTTGGCCTGACGGCGGCGTGATGCGCTGCACCCGCTTCAGTCGCCGAAATTCGGCGCAGGGCGGTGCAGGACGGGTGCGCGGTGCGCAACGAAGCGGCTCGATATCAGGGTCAACAAGATCGCGCCGCGGCGTGCGACGCCGTTTTTGCCGGCGGTCTGACGGGTGGCTTGGTAGGCCGCCCTTGAATCGTGCCCGGAGTTGCGCTGGAATGAACACTTGCCGTCATGGCACGTATCCCATCCGCACAACCCATGCTTCTTGGGCGCCTGAGTGTAGCTGATGACGGCTCTGCCGTCGTCACTCCTTGTTTTGACGCCCCGGTCGCCCCATTGTGTTGGTCCCGCACGTTATTGCCCCCCAGCCACGGAGATCCCGGTGAGCGACCTGATTACCCATGTGAACGACGACGCCTTCGAGCAGCAGGTGCTCAAGTCCGAAACCCCCGTCCTGCTTGATTTCTGGGCCGAATGGTGTGGCCCGTGCAAGGCCATTGCACCCATGCTGGACGAGCTTGCCGCGCAGTACGAAGGCAAGCTGCGCGTGGTCAAGGTGAACATCGACCAGAACCAGCAGACCCCCCGCACCTATGGGGTGCGCGGTATCCCCACCTTGATGGTGTTCAAGAACGGCAAGGTCGAAGCGACCCAGATCGGCGCCGTCAGCAAGGGTCAATTGACCCAGATGATCGACAAGGCCCTCTGAGCCTTTTGTCACCGCCCCGCTGCCAGTCGCTGGTCGAAGTTTGACCCGACTGGCAGCCGAGGCTTTACGCCACTACGCAGCGGGTGCTAGATTCAGCGCGTCCGTCGGGGCAGTCCTGCCCCCTGGCGCCTTCCGCGCGACGCACACCCTCCCTCCTGTAATTCAACGGCGCCCTGCGAGGATTGCCCGTGTCCGATACCGATAATCAGATTCCGAACGACGCCAAAGGCGCCGACGCCAAACCTGTTGCCGAAGGCAAACCGGAGCCGCGTCCACGCGCGCCGCGGCGCAGCTCGGCAGCCGTCGCGGCGGCGAATGCCGAAAATGCCGCGAAGGCCGAGGGCAGCCCCCGCGCCGACAAGCCTGCAGCACCTGCGCCTGCACCTGCACCCGCTCCAGCAGCCGCGGAGCGCACGGCGCCAGTCGCGGCGCCGGCAGCCGCCGCGCACAGTGAGGCGGCACCGGCACCGGCACCATCCGCCAATGAACCGCGCGGGCAACAGCCCAATCCATCCAGCGCCGAATCGAGCCCGTCCGGGGGCCAGTCTGCTGCTCCAGCAGCGGGCCAGAACCCGAATTCTGGCCAGAACCAGAACAACAATGGCCAGCGTGAAGGGCGCGACAGTCGTGGCCGACGTCGTCGCAACGAACGTGGCGGCAGCCCTGGCGGCAGTGGTGGTGGCAATCCACAACCGCAGCGCCCGCAGGGCGAGCGCCACCCGCGCCCGAACCCGAACGGCCTGCCGGTGGATGACGACAATGCCGATCCGGGCAGCAACGATCGGGTCATCAACCTCACCGAGCTGAAGCGCAAGAACGCGATCCAGCTGCTCGAGTTCGCCGAGTCGCTGGGCGTCTACGAAGGCGTCGCCCGTGCCCGCAAGCAGGACGTGATCTTCAACGTGCTCAAGGCGCACGCGCGCTCCGGCGGCGGCATCTGGGCCGAGGGCGTGCTGGAAATCCTGCAGGACGGTTTCGGCTTCATGCGTTCGGCCGACGAGTCCTATCTGGCCGGGCCCGACGACATCTACGTGTCGCCCAGCCAGATCCGCCGCTTCAACCTGCGCACCGGCGACTACATCACCGGCCGCGTGCGGCATCCGAAGGAAGGCGAGCGCTATTTCGCCATGCTGCGGGTGGAGACGATCAACGGCGATCCGCCGGAAGCGTCCAAGAACAAGATGCTGTTCGAGAACCTGACGCCGCTGTTTCCGCGCAAGGCGTTCAAGCTCGAGCGGGGCAATGGTTCCAGCGAAGACATCACCGGTCGCGTGCTCGACCTGATCGCGCCGATCGGCAAGGGCCAGCGCGGCCTGATCGTCTCCCAGCCGAAGTCCGGCAAGACGATGATGCTGCAGAACATCGCCCAGGCGATCCAGTACAACCATCCCGAAGCGCATCTCATCATGCTGCTGATTGATGAGCGGCCCGAAGAAGTCACCGAGATCGCCCGCACCGTGCGCGGTGAAGTGATCTCCTCGACCTTCGACGAGCCCGCCGTGCGTCACGTGCAGGTGGCCGAGATGGTGATCGAGCGGGCCAAGCGCCTGGTCGAGCACAAGAAGGACGTGATCATCCTGCTCGACTCGATCACCCGCCTGGCGCGTGCCTACAACACCGTGATCCCGAGCTCCGGCAAGGTGCTCACCGGCGGTGTGGATGCGAACGCCTTGCAGCGCCCGAAGCGTTTCTTCGGCGCCGCCCGCAACGTCGAGGAAGGCGGCAGCCTGACCATCATCGCCACCGCGCTGACCGATACTGGCAGCAAGATGGACGAGGTGATCTACGAGGAGTTCAAGGGCACCGGCAATATGGAAGTCCATTTGAGCCGCCGCATCTCCGAGAAGCGCGTGTATCCGGCCATCGACATCAACCGCTCCGGCACCCGCCGCGAAGACCTGCTGATCGACCCCGACCTGCTGGCCAAGATCTGGATCCTGCGCAAGCTGCTGCACCCGATGGATGAACTCAGCGCCATCGAGTTCATGCTCGACAAGATGAAGAACACCAAGTCCAACGACGAGTTCTTCAATTCGATGAAGCGCTGATCACCGCGTGACATCACATGAAAAGGCCGGCCTCTCGCCGGCCTTTTCGTTTTCGGCCCTCGGCAGGTGAATCGCCAGAGTCAACGCGACCGCCACGGACATGGCAGCTCAGAGGCAGCCGTTTTCCGCTGCCACGCGCTCGACGTCCTGATCCGAAATATGCCGCCTGAGCAACTCGTCCCGCGGCATGTTGCGCCAAACGTCCACGTCGATGCAGTGCTTGTCGACCACGCCGAACAAGTGCTGAAGGCTTCGAGCAATGCCCGCGGCACCCTGAGTCTTCGGGTCGGCAAAAGGCAGCCCGGCCACCAGCGCCACCGCCGAGCCAGGCAGGCGCGCCACCGGCAACGCCCGATTGTCCAATCGGCCATGAAAATCCGCACCACCGGCCTCATAGCCTGCGACCGACGCTGGCAACGCAAGATTCAGTAACGGGCTGGCGGCAGCCTCTTCCTTCACACGATGCGCCTGCGCTATCCGCTCGACCCTGGCCCTGGGCTGCGCCGCAAGACCACGCTGGGGCGATACAGGCGACACGAGCGGTATCGGTGCTAGCCGATGGATCAGCGGCAAAAAATGCAGTTGCAGCGCGTTATCGCGCACCCCGACATCGCGGCCACGACTGTGCCGCTGACCGGCCGGCTCCAATGCCACCATCAAGGCCAGCAAATGAGCCGCCGCCACCGCACCCAACACCACGCCGCGGCGCGTCGCCTCGGCCCATCGCGGTCGCTCTGCGCTGTCCATCCTTGAACTCCCTGCGTCGATGGACTCGGCGAGTCCACTACGGCCACCCAAAGGTGGACACACAACCGCGAAGGGGAGTTCCCTTCGCGAGCGCCGCCATGCCGGCAGGCTGAAAGCGGCTTCCGACGCTGGATCGAGGCGGCACGGACGTGCACTCCTGCTCGCTACCCGGGCCCTCCAGCTTCTGCCTGCGGGAACAACCGTCGCGGATGGTGCGTTATGGCGGCACGGCCATCCTCCATTCTCCCCAGCGCGCACATCTCCTGTACCGCCACGTACAATTATCTGCGCCCAACCCCTTTTTGTTGTCACCTGACACCCCCATAGTGAGGCGCTAACTCAACGAGGCTTGCCCGTGTCCATACCCAGTGCCGTAAAGAGCACCCCGATTGCGGGCCGTCAGCAACTGGCCGATTACCTGGCTGCCGGCGAAAAGCCGCGCGAAGCCTGGCGCATCGGCACCGAGCACGAGAAATTCGGCTTCCGCACCGACGACCTGCGTCCGCCTACCTTCGAGGGTGATCGCGGCATCAAGGCGCTGCTGGAGACTCTGGCCACCCGCTACGGCTGGAAGGTAAGCCGCGAAGGCGAGAATCCGGTGGCACTGTCGCGCGATGGCGCCTCGATCACGCTGGAGCCGGCCGGCCAGCTGGAGCTCTCCGGCGCCACGCTGGAGACCATCCACGAGACCTGCGGCGAAGTGAACGCCCATCTGATCGAGG
>JBBQQL010000157.1:0-10103 GCA_038215995.1 Lysobacterales bacterium | reverse complement strand
GGCTCGTCCAGGATCAGCAGCTTGGCATCGATCGCCATCACCAGGGCCAGGTGCAACTGCACGATCATGCCCTTGGACATCTGCCTGACACGCTGGCTCGCCTGCAGCTTGGTGCGTGCCAGAAACGCCTCGCATTTGCTGCGATCAAAACGCGGATGCACGTTGGCGACAAAATCGACGACTTCCGAAACACGGATCCAGCGCGGCAGCACCGCCACATCGGCGATGAAGCACACCTCGCCCATCAACTTGTCACGCTGCTTGCGCGGGTCGAAGCCCAGCACATTCAGTTGACCGCTGAAATCGGTGAGGCCGAGGATGGCCTTCAGGGCGGTGGTCTTGCCCGCCCCGTTGGGACCGATCAGGCCGACGATGCGGCCTGGCTCGATCTGGAAGCTGACATTGTCCAGTGCCAGTGACGACTTGTACTGCTTGCTCAGCCCACTGGCCGTGATCACCGCGCTCATGACTGCTCCTCCTGGTGGGTGCTGGCTTCGCGCAGCAGCGTTTTGAGATCCAGCCCAAGCCGCTGCAGGCGGGCAAACACCACCGGCCACTCCTCACGCAGAAAGCGCTCGCGTTCCGATTTCAGCAGCGCCTCACGGGCGCCTTCGATGACGAACATGCCTAAACCCCTCCTTTTTTCAACCAGTTGTTCGTCGACCAGTTCCTGATACGCCTTCGATACGGTGAGCGGATTGATCTGATATTCCGCTGCAACCTGGCGCACCGACGGCAGCGGGTCGCCTTCGTTCAAGGCGCCGTCCAGGATCATCGCCACTACACGCTGGTGCAGTTGGCGATAGATCGGGACGCTGTCGTTCCAGGTGATGGTCATGTCTTATTCCTTGCTGATACGGCCGAATTTGTTGCCAAACGAATAGTAGGGCATGGCCAGCTGCGACCCGAGCAGGCTGAACTGCTCCGCACCGCTGGTGCCTTGCAGATGCGCCAGCGACGGGCTGGTGGCCAGGTCGATGGTGGCGACCTCGTTGAGCAGGGCCGCGGCGCGGCGCTCGACGGCGCTGGGGGTAACCTTCAGGCCAGGCAGCTCGGTGACCTTGATCGTGGCGCTGCCGGTGTTGTTCGGCTCGGGCGCCTGGACGTTGTAGTGCACGGCGCTCAGGCTGGCGAAGGTGAACAGGACAGCAGCGGCACTGGCGATGAGTTTCTGCGCTTTCATGAAATGTCTCCTTGGTGATCTGGGTGGGTGGTGTTGTAGTGAACTATAACACCGAGTTTTGAGCCGTCAATAGGCAGAATGCGATTTCGCAACATGACTGATGGCCTATGCCGGGTTTTGGCGTCGAAGCCGACGCGGTGCCTGCCGGTGAATGGTGGATGGGCCGGGCGGGTGAACCCATGGGCATGATCAGCCATTCCCGATGACAGGCGTCATGGCGTGCAGCGGCGCGCTGGGGGTTGGTTTCGTTTGAAGATCCGGCAACGCGAAAGGCCCGCCTCGCGGCGGGCCTTTCGGTGAAATGCTTTCGCGTTGAGCCGCTATCTATTCCTCGCGGGAGTAGACGCGCTGGCCGCCGACCCAGGTCTGCAACACTTGGGTGTTCCAGATGCGGTTCGCCGGATACTTGAACAGGTCATGATCGATCAGGATGAAGTCGGCCCATTTGCCCGGCTCCAGCGTGCCCAGCGTTTTTTCGGCGTGTTCGGCATACGCCGCGTCGAGGGTGAAGGCGCGCAGCGCCTGCCGCAGGCTCAGGTGTTGCTGCGGATACCAGCCACCGGGCGGCTGGCCCTGGTGATCCTCGCGTGTCACCGCGGAGTACAGGCCGAAGAACGGATTGGGCGACTCCACCGGAAAGTCCGAGCCGCCAGCGACCACCGTGCCCTGCTTGAGAAACCGCTGCCACGCGTAGGCACCCTTGATGCGTTCGGCGCCGATGCGTTGCTCGGCCATGTTCATGTCGGAGGTGGCATGGGTCGGTTGCATCGAGGCGATCAACTGCAGCGGCACGAAGCGGGGGATGTCCTGCAGCGAGACGATCTGTGCGTGTTCCACCCGGTTGCGCAGGGTGATGGCTTGCGGATGGGTCTGGTAGGCGGCCGCGTAGCTGTCGAGCACCTCGCGGTTTGCACGGTCACCGATGGCGTGGATGGCGACCTGGTAACCCTTGCCGAAGGCCTTGTTGATCTTCGCGGTCATCTCGTCAGGCTGCATGAACAGCAGGCCACGATTGTGCGGGTCATCGGAGTAGGGCTTGAGCATCGCGGCACCGCGGCTGCCGAGGGCGCCGTCGGCGAACAGCTTGACCGTGCGCACACTTAGAAAGTCGTTGCCGTAGCCGATCAGCGGGCCATGCTGGCTGATCACATCGAAGTCATCGCCAGTGCCCAGGATCATTGCGTAGATGCGCGCGGTGAGCTTGTGCTGATCGGCGTACTGCCGGTAAAGCTGATAGTTGGCGAGGTCGATGCCGGCGTCGCCGACACCGGTCAGGCCGACGCTGGCCATTTCAGCGAGGGCGGCATCCAGCGCGGCGGCCTTTTGCGCGGGGCTGGGCGCGGGGACCCTGGCATTGACCAGTGCGGTGGCGCCATCGACGAAGACGCCGGCAGGCTCGCCGTCGGCGTCGCGTTCGATACGGCCGCCATGCGGGTCCCTGGTGGCCGCGCTGATACCGGCCAGCTTGATCGCTGCGCTATTGGCCCAGGCGGCGTGGCCGTCGACACGGCTCAGCCACACCGGCCGATCGGACACGACGGCATCCAGGTCCTTGGCAGTCGGGAAACGACCCAGCTTCCAGATCTCCTGGTTCCAGCCGCCACCGGTAATCCACTTCGCCTCGGGATGCCCAGCGGCATAGGTTTTCACCCGGGCCAGCGCTTCGCGCAGCGACTGTGTGCCGGTGAGATCGACACGGGTGCGCGCGTAGCCGAGTTCCAGCACATGGCCGTGCGCATCGATGAGGCCGGGCAGCAGGGTATGGCCGTGTCCGTCGATCACCCTGGCGGGGCCGCCGCGTTTTTCCATCTGCGCGTTGCTGCCGGTGGCCAGCACCTTGCCGTGCTCGACCAGCAGGGCCTGGAAATGCTGCAACTTGCCCTGGCTGTCGAGCGTGTAGCCGTTGACGTTGCGCACCAGCAGGTCGGCGGCGTGGCTGGCCGGCATGAGCGCCAGCAGCAAGCAGAACAGCGGGATACGCATGGGCAGGGTCATCGGCAGGCGTCGCGCTGGGGCGGAGCCTGCAGTGTCGCCCCGGGCGGCGGGCAATGCCAGTCGAGGCGAACAAAAAAAACGGCCCCGCGGGGCCGTTTCATGGTCGAAAGTAGCGAACGTCGGGCGGTCAGGCGGCCTTGGCCTGTTGCGCGGCCAGGCCGGCGATCGATGCCTGCGCTGACTTCATCGCCTCGGCTTTCTGCTCGTCGCCCACCGCCAGACCTTCGGCGCGGATAAACTCCACCTGGGAGATGCCGATGAAGCCCAGTACCGAGCGCAGGTAGCTCTCCTGGAAGTCCATCGCCGCGAACGGACCGTTGTGGTAACTGCCGCCGCGGCTGGAGGCGATGATCACCTGCTTGCCGCCGGCCAGCCCCTCGGGGCCGTTGACGGTGTACTGGAAGGTCTTGCCGGCCACCACCACGCGGTCGATCCAGGCCTTGAGCTGGCTGGAGATCGAGAAGTTGTACATCGGCGCACCGATCACCACGATATCGGCGGCCTGGAATTCCTCCAGCATCCGGTTGCCGAGGATGGCAGCCGGATCGCTGGCGTCAGCCACCGGCGCCCAATGCGGCAGCGGCTCGGCAGCGAGGTCGCGGTAGCTCACTTCGATGCCAGGTGACTGGCTCTTGAGCTGGGCTACGATGTCGGCGGTGAGTTGCCGGGACACCGAGTAACCACCCAGCGCGCTGGAATCAAGATGCAAGAGTTTCATGAAAGGTTTCCTGATCGAGCCGGGTGAGCGGCGATTGAGTCAGGCTACAGGCGAAACAATAAGGCGATAAGTTGGCATAATCCGAACTTATCGTTTCAATTTGGAAACAATAATAATGCTCAGTGGCGCCCTGCAAGATCTCAACGACCTCTATTTCTTTGCCGCCGTGGTCGAGCACGGTGGCTTCTCCGCCGCCGGGCGAGCCCTGGGTGTGCCGAAATCGCGCCTGAGCAAGCGAGTGGCGCAACTGGAGGAGCGGCTGGGCGTGCGTCTGCTGCAGCGGACTACGCGGCGTTTCGTGGTGACCGAGGTCGGCGAGCGCTTCTACGGCCACTGCCGGGCCGTGCTGGAAGAGGCCCAGGCCGCCCAGGATGCAGTCGACGAATTGCGTGCCGAGCCACGTGGCGTGGTACGCCTGAGTTGTCCTGTATCGCTGGCGCAGACGGTGCTGGCCTATCTGCTGCCGGAGTTCCTCGCGCTCTATCCGAAGATGCAGGTGCGTTTGATGTCGGGCAATCGTCGGGTCGACGTGATCGGCGAAGGCTATGATCTGGCGATCCGGGTACGCAGCAAACTCGATACCGATGCCAACCTGGTCGTCCGCAGTTTTGGACAGGCGAGCACCGCCCTGGTAGCCAGCCCCACGCTGCTTGACGCGCTTGGGCGTCCGACCACCCCGGCGGAGCTCGCCAAGCTGCCGGCGCTTTCGACGCGTGAGCATGAGGGTGCGCAAACGTGGGAGCTGATCGACGCGCAGGGCAGCCAGGTCAATATCGAGGTGCAGGCGCGCCTGATCACCGGGGATTTTGCGGTGCTGCTGGAGTCGGCGCGTCGCGGACTCGGGGTGACCCTGCTGCCGGAGTTCGTCTGCGCGCCGGCGATTGCCGCGGGCGAGCTGGAAGTGGTGCTGCCGGACTGGAGCGTGCCCGAAGGCACCATGCATTTTGTCTACCCCAGTCGGCGCGGCATGCTGCCGGGTGTGCGCGCACTGGTCGATTTTCTGGCCGAGCGGTTGCCGAAGACCACCATGCTGAAGCACGAGCAATGCAAGCGCCGGCCGCTGGATGAATTGCCCGCAGCTTGATGCGTTTGGCGCAGATGATGCGTTACGCTTGGCACTTTATGGACATCCAGACGGCTGAATGATGATGATCGAAACCAAGCTCCCCAAAGTCGGCACCACCATCTTCAGCGTCATGAGCCAGCTGGCGCTTGAGCACAAGGCAGTGAACCTGGGGCAGGGTTTTCCCGATTTCGAGCCGCCGCAGGGTCTGCGCGATGCGCTGAGCCGCGCCATGAACGATGGCCGCAACCAGTACGCGCCGATGCATGGCACCGCCGCGCTGCGTGAGCAGATCGCGATAAAGACCGAGCAACTGTACGGCCGCAAGCTGAATGTAGACACCGACATCACGGTGACCTCCGGCGCCACCGAGGCCATCTTTGCGGCGATTGCCGCGCTGGTCCGCGCCGGCGAGGAAGTGATCGTGTTCGATCCGGCCTACGACTGCTATGAGCCGGCAATCGAGCTGCAGGGCGCCCGCGCGGTGCACATTCCGCTGAGTCAGCCGACCTTCGCGATCGACTGGCAACGGGTGCGCGATGCGGTAACGCCGAAGACCCGCATGATCCTGATCAACAGCCCGCACAATCCGTCGGGCGCAGTGCTTTCCGCCGCGGACCTGGACGAGCTGGCGGCGATCGTGCGGAATACCGAAATCGTGGTATTGTCCGACGAGGTGTACGAGCACATCGTTTACGACGCGGCGCAGCACCAGAGCGTGTTGCGCCATGCGGAGCTGGCTGGGCGCAGCATCGTGGTCTCCTCCTTCGGCAAGACTTATCACTGCACCGGCTGGAAGGTGGGCTACGCGGTGGCGCCGGCGGCGCTGTCGGCGGAGTTCCGCAAGGTGCATCAGTACCTCACGTTCTGCACCTTCCATCCGGCGCAGGTCGCCTTTGCCGAGTTCCTGGCCAGCGACCCGGCACATTATCTGGAGTTGCCGGCGTTCTATCAGCCCAAGCGCGATCGCTTCCGCGCACTGCTTAAAACCTCGCGGTTCAAGCTGCTGGATGTGCCGGGCGGCTATTTTCAACTGGTCGACTATTCCGCCATCAGCGACGAGGACGACCTCAGCTTCAGTCGCTGGCTGGTACAGCATGGCGGCGTGGCGGCGATTCCGTTGACACCTTTCTACGAGAAAGCACCGGGCACACGTTTATTGCGCCTGTGCTTTGCCAAGAGTGACGCGACCATGGATGCGGCGGCGGAACGGCTATGCAAGCTGTGAACATGCAGCCGTTGAGGGTTTCGCTGGTGCAGGGCGCCACGCGCTGGCATGACGCTGCCGCCAATCGGGAGTACTACGCCGGTATGGTGCGGCAGGTGGCCGGCAGCGACCTGATCGTGCTGCCGGAAACCTTTCTGTCAGGCTTCAGCAATGACACCCGCAGCGCCGCCGAAGGTATGGACGGTGAGGGTGTGGCGTGGTTGCTGGCGCTGGCGGTCGAGGTCGACGCGGTGATCTGCGGCAGCCTGGCGATCCGTGAAGGTGAGACGGTATACAACCGGCTGTTCTGGGTGCGCCCCGATGGCAGCTTTGCCCAGTATGACAAGCGGCATTTGTTCCGTATGGCTGGTGAGCACACTCGCTACGGCAGTGGCAACGAGCGACTGATCGTGGAGCTGAAAGGCTGGCGCGTTTTGCCGCAGGTCTGTTACGACCTGCGCTTCCCGGTATGGCTGCGCAACCGTCGACTGGCCAGCGCGAACGGCGGCATGGACTACGATCTCGCCCTGTTCGTGGCGAACTGGCCTGCGCCGCGTCGGCAACCCTGGCGCACCCTGCTGCGCGCGCGTGCGATCGAGAACCTGAGCTACGTGATCGGCGTCAACCGGGTCGGCATGGATGGCAACGAGCTGGCTTACGCGGGTGACAGCGCGGCGATCGACCCGCTGGGGGAGCCGCTGATTGAATGCGGGGCGCAGGAGCAGGTGATCACCGTCACTCTTGATCCGCGGGCGTTGCTGGGGCATCGCGAGCGCTTTCCGGCATGGATGGATGCCGATGGATTTTCACTCGACCCGGATCAGGGGGCAATGGGCAGTCGAGGGTGAGGTGCTCCCTGCACGGTGGTTTGCTGTGTTTTATCGGGAGTGACTCTTGGGGTGCCTCTGGCGGGCCGTTGGGTGAGTTACTCCGTTAGACTTGTCGGTACGCGAGTGGGGCTGGGTTCGAGTCCTTACGGAAATGCTGCTTGCCGCTGGTGAGATCCCACCAAATCAGATATGGCCCCCAATGACACGATTGACCAAGTCACTCCCTGACCAGACCGCCGCGGCCGCCGCCAAGCCAGCGAAGTTTGCGAGATGGAGTCAGATTCTGCTGATCGCCTGCCACGTCGCCGAACACCGCGAGGAATTGCAGGCGGCGATGGATAGCCGGCGGCTTGCGGCGATCCGATCCAGTCTGTCGAGGAGTCGTGCCTCGAGTGTTGCCGATGTCGAGGCGGCATCCATCATTTCAGCGATTTCGATGGTGACCAAGCGGCCCGGGTTGTTCGGCCAGAATTTGCGCCCGGTTTGGCTGCGCCTCTCCAGCATGTTGGCCGGCATGACGATACGCAGACTGCGCATCGGTATGGTTGCGCTGCTCGGCCTGGTATTGCTGCTGGCGGGTGTCTACTTCATGCGGACACACAGTTACGACTATTGGCTGGCAAGGGTCTCACCCGGAGCCGAGGAGGCCGCGCGACTGCAGCAGCAGGCAGGGATCGTCGTGAAAAAGGCGGTGGGTGTCGGCATCATCCCGCTTGGCGCGTCGGTGCATGCGGAAGGCGCGTTGATGGAGATCAACAAGTTCAATGCTTCGATGCGTGAGCTCATCGTCAGCTCGATCGACCCGGCCACCTTGCCGTCGACCTTTGCCGAGCATCCCGATGCCGGGCAGGTGACCGACCACGACAGCAGTCTGGTTCGATTCGCACGGCAGCATCTTTTGCTCGCCCGGAAGGAGCTTGATCTCGCCGAAAAAGTGGTGCTGTACGGGGAAAAATGGCACGCCATCAACCCGTATGCCGAGCTGCCTGACGGACTCTCGCCGAGGTGGTCGAGCGAAGTGGCGGCGATGAGTGATGCATTGACTTCGGGCGACATCCAGAAGATCGAAGCGGCAGATCTGCAACTCGAAAACATCAAGGAAGGCGGAGAGATCGCCGAAAAAGCCAGCCGCATGGTCGCAGCGCTTTCGGCGGAAGATCGTGCGCAGGCCTCGCCTTATCTGGCGACCATCGATGATGCCGTGGCACATGGTGCGCTGGACAAGGCGAGGCCTGCGCTCGCTACGCTCACCCGGATGGAGCAACAGGCTCCGCTGACTTATTCGCTGTACCTGGTCTCGCTGCCCGGCGAGAAATCCCTGGTGGTGAAGCAGGACGCCCATGATGCTTCGGTGAAGCATTACTACCTGATCGTGCAGCCCACTGACGAACACGGCGCGGCGGTTCCCGTTTTCATCCACGACAGTGAACTGGGCAAGGACATGGAGGCCAGACGCTTCGGCATCGAGGTCAGTGCGGACACGTTCGAGCAGGTCCGTTCCCAGCGACAGAGCAGTGATGGTTTGTTGCTGGTAGGCAAGAAGACCGCAGGCACGGTGGCCACGGAGTTTGCCTTGCCCGTACTGGACGGGCGAATTTCCGGTTGGTGAGCATTCGGGATATACCGCAGGGCTGATCTGGTTTCTGCCGGATGGTTGCGCTGGCGATGTGATGGCCCTGCAGTCGAAAAAAAACCGCCCTCGGGCGGTTTTTTCATGGCTGGCTGCTGGTCGATTACAGGATGGTCAACACTGCTTCCGGCGGACGGCCGATCACGGCCTTGCCATCGGCAATCACGATCGGTCGTTCGATCAGTTTCGGGTGCGCAGCCATCGCGTCGATCAGTGTACGGTCGTCGAGTGCCGGATCCGCCAGTCCGAGCGTCCGGTACTCCATCTCGCCCGTGCGCAAAAGCTCGCGTGCGCCCATGCCGAGCTGCTGCAGCAGCTCACTCAGTTCGGACGCGGCAGGCGGGTTATCGAGGTAGTGGATCACCTCGAACGGAACGCCGTGCTGCTCAAGCAACGCCAGCGCGGCACGAGATTTGGAGCAACGGGTGTTGTGATAGATGCGGATCACGGCTCAGACCCCGGGACACGCTGAGCCGAAGCTCAGCGATTGCCCGAACGGTTGCCGCCGCCACCGCTGCGACCTGGCGGTCGCCCGCCGCCATGACCTTGAGGCCGACCGGCGCCGGGTGCCCGGTTGCCGCCCTGACCCTGCGGTCGGCCGGCACCGGCTTGCGGGCGATTACCGCCCTGGCTCGGTCCACGCCCGGCACCCTGGCCTTGCGGACGCGCCTGGTTGCCCGGCGCGCGATTGCCCGTTGCCGGTCCCTGGCCCTGGGGACGGCCGGCATGGGCGGGGCGACCGCCGGGTGCGCGGTTGCCAGAACCGGCGTTGCGCGAATCACCACCGAAACCCGTATACGGGCTGCCTGGACCGCGGCCCTCGGGCGCACCAGCGCGCGCGCCAAACGGCTTGCCGCCGGCCGGACGCCGGTTTCCTGTGGTTGCGCCAGCCTGACCGCGCGGACCACCGGTGCGGGCACCACCCTCACGGTTTTCGCCGGCAAACCAGGTGCGCACCGATGGCAGTTCCTGGCCGGGCGCGACGCGACGAGCCTTGCCGCCTCGGTTGGGACCCGCCGCGCCGCGCTCGGGGCGGGCCACGTTGCCATTGACCTCGCGACCATCACGACGTACCGGCGGCTTGCGACCGCGGGTGGGTTCCTCGCGGATGCGGTCGTAGGCCCGCAGCTCTCGCGCCTCGTCCTGTCCGCCGGTCCAGGCGGTACCGGCACCGCGCTCCGGGCGGTATTCGGTGACATTGCGGTTGGCACGACGCTGGTGCAACACCGGGCTCAGGGTGAGGGCCGGCTGTGCAGCACCGAGACCGGTGGTCTGCCGCAACTGCTTGACGCTTTCGGCATCCAGCGCTTCGCATTCGCCACGACGCAGGTTGCGCGGCAGTTCGATCTTGCCGTAGCGGATGCGCTTGAGGCGGCTGACCAGAAAGCCCTGCGAGTCCCACAGGCGGCGCACTTCGCGATTGCGGCCTTCGCGGATCACCACGCGGAACCAGCTATGGCTGCCGCCGCGGCTGATC
>JBBQQL010000156.1:0-10268 GCA_038215995.1 Lysobacterales bacterium | reverse complement strand
CCCGAACTCGGCCAGCAGGCCGCGGATCCGGTTGCTGACGGCCAGCGACTCGGTCTTGTAGCCCTCGCGCACCCGATGCCAGCTCAGCCGCACTTGCTGGTCGATCGATTTGACCGGCACAAAGCGCATGTTGCCTTGCCGAGCCGCCGTGGCAATGGCCTCGGCATCGGCACGGTCATTCCTGGTCTTGCGGCCCTTGCGGAACGGTGTGACGAACTGCGCGGCGATGATTCGCGGCTCAAGGCCATGCTCCAGGCAGCGACGCGCCCAGTAGTGCGACCCGCTGCATGCCTCCATCGCCACCACCGTGCCGGCTGGCACCTGCGCCAACCACAGCGCAAACGCGTCGCGCTTGAGATCCAGTCGCCGGATGACGCGCCCGGAGGCGTCCACCTCGCACACCGAAAACACGTTCTTCGCCAAATCCACGCCAATGGCTATAGTGCTCATGGAGACTTCCTCTTCGAGTGACGGTTGACCAGCATCACCATCATGGCCCTCGAGGCCGAAAGGGGAGGAAGTCTCTTTTTACTCGTCCAAGCGGGCGGCTGCGCCGCCGCTCAATTCCAGTGCTAGCTTGCATGGGAGATATCGCGATGAACGCAAAGAGAATCCTTCTGGGCCTGGCTGCGACCGCTGTATTTGGGCTGGTGGCTGGGGAGCTGATATCGCTGTCCAATCTCACCGTTGGTCCCGTCGTGCGAACGGTTGTTCTGGCCTTTCTTGCTACAGCCGTCGGTGCTCTTGTCGCGCGTCGGGGTTTTGTTTTCCCGGCGCTCGGCCTGTGGTTCGTGGAGTGGCTTGTTGTTATTTATTTCCTCTACCGTATCGCAGAGCCGACAGCTCAGGCGTCCATCCTGGCGATTGCTCGACTCAACCTGCCCAACATCATGTTGTCTGCATTGGCTGTCGTGTTGGGAGCGTTGCTGGGACAGGTACTTGCAGAGCGTACGCAGCGTTCCGCGCGAGCAATCTGACCTCTCGTTCAAAGCGGCCAGTGGCGCGCCCGTTCAACTCCATCGCTGGATGCCATGCGCATTTCTTGCCCTTCAATTCTCATCGTCATTTGCTTCGCTGTCGCCGGGAGCGGTGTGGCCAACGTCCACGCCACAGGAGCGAATGCGGGGTGTCCTTTCGCCAGTGTGAAGCTTGAAATCAACATGCCGCGTCTCGAAGCAGAACGCCGGATTTCAGGTGCACTCGGAGAACCGAACAAATACTCACCGTACGCAAACAACCTGTCGGGTGGAACGACGACCTACGAATCACGGAATTGTGTCTTGAGGGTAGTTTACGCAGCCGGCGCTCCAGCGCCCATCGTCAGCACGCCAGGTGGCCGCATCGAGCACAAGCCGCCGAAGGATGAAACCGTCGTGAAGTTTGAGCTGCTGAGAAAGGCCTCAATCCCATTGAAGGGGACGACGCCAGTCGACAATGGCGCCTGACATTTCGTTCAAGGCGAACGGCTCGGCCGCAGCTTGATTCCAGCGTTGGGCCACGATGGACGCATATGACTTCATTTTGCTGAAGATGACTGCATCGCTTGCCATTGCTGATCTGCTCGATGGTCTTGCCATTATTCCGCGCAATGCCTCACGGGTACGATCCGGAGTGAACCTACGTGCCCCGCCTTCAGTAGCAACGGGCTTTGGGGTCCTCAGTGACCGGCAGTTGATTGCCAGGCCTCCCGTGAATGAAAACGCCTCGCGGGAATCCGGGAGGCGTTTGCCATTGCGTTGATCGCGGCGGAGCGTGGACGGCCCGCGCGAAGTGAGGTCAAAGCAGACGCAACAGCTCTTTCATCAGGGGCAGGCGGCGTACGCGCACGGCGCTGGCGCGGAATACGGCATTGGCCAGGGCGGGTGCGGCGGTGGGCATGGCGAGGAAGCTGGCGCCGGTCGGTGGGCGATCGCCCGGTACGGTGATCACTTCCACCGCATCGGGCAACTGGGCCATGCTTGCCAGCGGGTAGTCCTTGTAGCTGTGCTGCTGGATCTGGCCGTCCTTGAAGGTGATGGCCAGGTTCAGTGCGGTGGAAAGCGCGTCGAGGGTGGCGCCGGCGATCTGGTTTTCCAGGCCCAGCGGGTTGATCACCCGGCCCACGTCTACCGCGCAGACGACGCGCTGGATGATCAGCTTTTCACCCTGCATGGCGGCCTCGATGGCGTGCGCCACGTAGGCGCCATCGATATGCCAGCAGGCGATACCGAGCCCGTTGACGGTGCGCAGCCAGTTTTTCCACTCGATGCGGTCGGCGACGAGTTGCAGCACGTTGGTGAGCCGGCCAATATCCATGGCGCCGCCACCGCTGAGCGGGATCAGCCGCGGCTGGCCGAGGATGCGCAGCCGGGTTTTGAGCGGATCTTCGCGCATCATGTGCGCGATCTCGTCGATGAAGCTCTCGACCGCAAAGGCATTGCTGAGGTGCGGCATGCCGCGGAACGGGCCGCGAGGTATGGTCGATTGTTGCGCGTACCAGTCGCTGCGGTAGTTCGGAATCAGGCCGGCCGGGAGTTGATCGGCCTGCAGCTCGGAGCCCCACAGTTGGCTGTCCGGTATGCCGCGGCGGGTCAGTGCGGAGGCGCTGGCCATGCGCTGGTTCCAGCCGCTGAGCTGGCGCTTGTGATCGACAATGGCATTGAGCTGATGCACGCTGCCGGAGCGGTAGTAGTCGTGGGTGAATTCCTGCTCGCGCGTCCACAGCAGGCGCACCGGTTTGTCGACGGCCTTGGCCAGCAGCACCGCTTCGGCGACGAAGTCATGATCGAGACGGCGGCCGTAGCCGCCACCCACCCGCGGTACGCGAATATCGATCTGGTCAGGTTTGAGGCCGGTCAGCCGCTGTACCACGGCCCAGGCTTTTTGCGGCGCCTGGGTCGGTACGACCAGGCTGGCCTGGTCCTTGTCCAGCCGTACCAGGCAGTTCATCGGCTCGGCGGTGGCGTGTGCCAGCCACGGCTGAAAATAGGTGGCGTCGAGACGACGCGCGGCTTTCTTGCTGGCGGCATCGACGTCACCGTCGTTGCGCACGCGCGTGGTCGGTACGGCCTGGCTGGCCAGCAGGGCGGTGGCCTGTTGCTCGATGGCGTTGCTGCTTTCGCCGGCGCTGGCGCCGGGCTTCCATTGGAGCTTGAGTTTCGCGCGGCCTTGCAGGGCGCTCCAGGTATCTTCGGCCAGCACGGCCACCGCCGGGGCGATGACGGTGCTGCCCCAGGGCTGACCCGGCTCGGGCTTCAACTGCAGCACCTTGACCACGCCCTTGATCGCCAGTGTGTCGGTGCTGTCGATCTGGGCGAGCGTGCCATCCGGCCATGGGCAGTGCACCAGCACGGCGACCAGGGCGTCGGCGTAGAACTGGTCGCTGGCGAAGCGGGTCTGGCCGGTGACCATGGCTTGGGCGTCGACGTCGCCGGCGGGGTTGCCGATCAGGTGGAAATCGGCCGGGTTCTTCAGTGCCGGTGCGTTGGCGGGCAGGGTGATCTGGCTGGCGTCAGCGGCCAGGCTGCCGTAGGTGACCCGGCGTCCATCCGGTGCAATCACCGTGCCGGAGTCGCAGCGCAGCCGGTTGGCCGGCA
This sequence comes from Lysobacterales bacterium, assembly GCA_038215995.1. GTDB lineage: Bacteria > Pseudomonadota > Gammaproteobacteria > Xanthomonadales > Rhodanobacteraceae > Rhodanobacter. Next base: position 6,693 of record JBBQQL010000156.1, on the reverse strand, counting down.
CGCCGAGCCGGCGTGCGGCAGCCTGCATGAGCAACCATCGCGCCAGCGCGCCGACCTGGCGCAGGTCTTTCCATGCCGCAGGTATCGAGGTGCCCGTGCCACTGAGCTGATGGCCATAGGTCCAGCGTGGCCGGCCGTTGTTGTTGCTGACGCCAAGACCCAGTTGGACGACGCTGACGCGGTTCCAGTCGGCGTCGAGCTCGTCGGCGATGATGCGCGGCAGGGAGGTAGCCACGCCGGTGCCGGTGTCCGGATCACGCGCGCCAATCAGCACGTTGCCGTCGACGTCGATGCGTACATAGGCGCCGAGGTCGAAAAAGTGGTCGCCGAGCAGGGCTGGCGGCAGCGGCGCGTCCAGGGCGTCGGCCGTGCCGATGCCGACGACAAGGGCGCCGGCGGTGCTGGCCAGTACTTGCAGGAAGCGGCGCCGCGAGAGCTTGATGCGGCCGATCGGGTGGAACTCGCTGGACTGGCTCATGGCTGGGCCGCCTTGCCGGCGGCGGCGCGCTTGATCGCCAGGCGCACGCGGCTCTGGCAGCCGCAACGGCACAGATTGGGTAGCTGGTTGATGTCGTCGTCGCTCGGTTTGCTTTTGCGTTGCAGGAGGTCGACACCGGCGATCAGCCAGCCGGGCGTGCAATAACCGCAGCCGATCGCGTCTTCGTCGACAAAGGCCTGCTGCAGTGGGTGCAGGGTGCCGTCGTTGGCGCTGAGGCCTTCAACCGTGGTGATCGGCTTTCCGCTCAGGCCCTTCACCGGCAACGAGATCGCCGGCAGCGCCTTGCCATCGACCAGCACCAGATCGGCGCCGTTGCCACCGTTTTCGCCAGCGTACTTGGTGCCGGTCAGGCGCAGGATGTCACGCAGATACCAGAGCAGGGGCATCTGCGGATCACCGGTGTGCCGGTAGTGTTCACCATTGATCTGCAACTCGACGCCGTCGCGCACCTTCTCGGGCACGATGCCACTTTCCGCATTGATCGGCAGGGCCTGGGCTTGCACGGGCGCCATTCACTTCTCTCCTGAAAACGGTCCGCCTATTGTGGCATTGCCGCCGGCTTATTAGGGACGTGTGCGGCTGAACAGCTGGCGCCAGAAAAAGTACACCGGTACCCCCGCAGCCATGATCAGCACGCCGATGCCGGCGTTGCGCGGGTTGTCGAGCATGGTCATCACCACGACCCAGGCGACGATGCCGATGAACAGAAGCGGCAGCCACGGGTAGCCGGGCACTCGGAAGCTGGCGGGCTGATCGTGCTGGCGGCGATACCAGAACAGGGTGGCCACGCCCACCGCGCAGGCGAGCCAGTCGCCGAAGGTGGCGTAATCCAGCAACTGGCCGTAGCTGCCCGACAATGCCAGCACGATGGCCCAGCCGCAAAGCAGCAGCAGGGCGGTGTTCGGTGTGCGGTAGCGCGGGTGCAGCCGGGCCACGGCGCGAAAAAACAGGCCATCCTCGCTCATCACCTGCAGTACCCGCGCGCCAGCGACCAGGGTGATATTGCAAAAGCCCAGCGCCGAGATGGCCACGCCGAGCGCAATCAGACGCGCCCCGGTCGCGCCGAATACGTGTTGCATCACGTCCGCCGCCGGCGCGTGGCTGGCCGCCAGGCCGGCATGGCCCAGCACCGCCAGATAGGCCACGTTGACCAGTACATAGGCGACGATCACCAGCAGCATGCCGAGCAGGAGGGCGCGCGGCAGAGTGCGCTGTGGCTCGTGTACTTCCCCGGCCAGGTTGTTGAGATAGGTGAAGCCGGAGTAGGCGAACAGTACCGGCAGCGCCGCGCCGATGAAGCCGACCCCGTGCCGTGCCGGATCGACCGCAAGCACGCTGCCCTGACTGGCGCTGGCCAGAAACAGGCCGCACACCACCAGCACGGCCACCGCCAGCAACTTGAGCAAGGCGAACAGGTTCTGGATCTGCGCGCCCAGTCGAATGCCAAACAGGTTGATGCCACCGACAAAGACCAGCGCGCCGATGGTCAGCGGCAGCGCCATGCTGGCGGGCAGGCCGAACAGGGCGCAGGCGTAGCTGGCGAAAATCGTCGCCACTGCGGCGGTGGAACCGGAATAGATCACCAGCAACATGGTCCAGCCGAACAGGAATCCCGCCAGCGGCCCGAACGCCTCGCGCAGATAGACATAGGTTCCGCCGGCATGTGGACGCCGCGCACCGAGTTCGGCGTAGCACAGCGCGCCGATCAGGGTGAGCAGGCCGGCACCGACCCAGACCAGCAACATGGCCAGCCCCGATTCGGTGCGCTGGGCGGCAATGCCCGGATTGAGGAAGATACCGCCGCCGATGATGCCGCCGACCACGATCAGGGCGGCGTCCCACGGGCGCAGGCTGCGCAGGTAGCTCGTGGGCGGTGTCGACGTGGGGGTCGGCATGGGCATCGGTTGGCTCGGCAGTGGGGTGCGCGACAGCATGGCGGCCGTCGCCTGCGGCGGCAAGGTCGGGATCAGGCGTCCGGCAAATACAGTTCACCACGCACGCCAACCGCGCAGGCACCGCCGATGGTGATGGCGCCGCTGGCGGCGTCGCGATTCACCTCGACGTAGCCGTCGCGGCCGACTTCGCGCCCCTGGCTGGCGCGGTAGTGCAGGCCGTAGCCATCCACATCGCCGCGGCTGGCGAGCCACGCCATGATCGCCGCATTGGCGCTGCCGGTGACAGGATCTTCATCGATGCCGTCGGCCGGACAGAAGGCGCGCACCGCCATGCTCGCACTGCCGTCGTGTTCCCGCCCGAATACGCTGACGCCGACCGCGCCCTGCTGTTCGCAAAGCGCCGCGATCGCGGTCATATGCGGCTGCAAGGCGCGCACGTGGGCGGCCTCACCCAAGTGGCCGATGATCCAGTGCGGGCCGTTGTCGACATGGCTGGCGTCGCTTTCAGCCAGCGTGACGCGCAGTGCGTTGCCCAGTTGCTGCCGCAGCGCGTCGTCGACGGCGTCGATTCGGGCTGGCGGCGCCTGCACGTGGATGACTCGCAACGGGCCGTTGCCGAGGACCTGCACCGGCAGCAGGCCGGCGGCGCATTCCTGTACCAACGGGGTCTTGCCCGCTTCGATCAGTCCGGCCTCGATCGCCGCATAGGCGCTGCCGACGCTGGGGTGTCCGGCGAAAGGAAGCTCCTGGCGAGGGGTGAAAATGCGCACGCGGTAGTCCGCTGCCGGTGTGGTGGGCGGCAGCAGAAAGGTGGTTTCGGACAGGTTGGTCCAGCGGGCGAAGGCCTGCATGGTGCCGCTATCGAGGCCCTCGCCATCAATCACCACGGCCAGCGGATTGCCGTGCATCAGTTGCTGGGAGAACACATCGAGCTGCAGAAAACGGCGGGGACGTGACATGGCGAGCACCTGGGGCGGGACTCGCGCAAGATCGCATCGCGGCGAGTGCGCCGCAAGCGCGCCACCACCCGGGCATGGCCCGGGTGGTGGCGATGCCTCAGAAGCCGCTGCGCAGGAACTGGTCGAAGTTCGCCACGTTCAAGGTGCCTACGCCCGAACCCTGGTCGAAGCCGGGCTCGCCCTGATAGAACCAGTTGTCACCGGTCCTGACATCGTTGAACGCACCGTACTTGCCGCTGCCGAAGATGGCCTGCAACAGGTAGACGTGCGGGTTCCAGAAGCCGATGCGATGGTGCGAGCTCTGCGTCAGCAGCGCACTGATGCCGTTGAGCTGCGGCGCCACAAAGCTGGTGCCGCCGTAGCCGCTGATGACGCCGCCATCGGCGGTGGAAACCACCACGTAGCCGGTTTCCGGATCGGCATTGAGCGCGATATCCGGCAGGTTGCGGCCCGGGAAATGGCTCGGCAGTTTCAGCAGCGTGGTGGGTCCGGCCTGCGGGTCGTTGTAGACCAGCGACTGTTTCTTCTGGCTCCTCTCGATGCCGCGGGTGAACCACTGGTACCAGGGCTTGTTCCAGTAGACGCTGACGCCACCGCCGCCGCCGGTCGAGAACAGGTTGAGCAGTCCCGGGCCGAAGTTGGTGTCGAAGTAGCTCTGGATGTAGTCCCAGCCCCAGACGCTTTCCTGGGTCAGCGACGCGACCGGGCCGCCGTGGAAGCTGTAGCTGAAGGGCACCGTGGTTCCGCCGGCGGCAGTGATGTAGGGGTCGGATGCCGGTGAATCCACCGTCAATGGCGCAGTGAAGTCGCCAGGGGCCGTGCCGGCGCCGAGGCTGCTGGCGGTGTCGTAGGCGCCTGAATCACCGGCGGCGGCGAATACCGACTGACCTTGCGCGGCGGCTTCGAGGAAAATCTGGTCAAAGGCGCGCAGATCACCCACGTCGGTGGTGTCGGTCACCTTCGCAGTGGAGACGTTGAGCGCAGCAAAGTTGAAGATTTCCGGCAGGCCCCAACTGGTCGAGATGCTGTCGGCCTTGTTGTCCGCTACCGCCTGCAGGAACGCATCGGTGAAGCCGTTGCCGGCATTGGGCGCGTCGTAGACCAGGATATCGGCATACGGCGCGATGCCGCCGGACTGCTCGACGTCGAGCGAGGTTTCACCGCTGCCACCGTCGATCACGCCACCGCCATCGACATGGATCTGGGTAATCCGGTTGGGTTTGGTGGTGAGGCCGATGCCATCCCAGTAAGCCTGTGCGTCCGACGGATAGAAATTGGACAGGGTCACGATGGCGATGGTTGAACCCTTGCCGGTGATGCCGCGCTGGTACAGCGGATTGATGTTGTACAAATTGGCGACGTCGCCCACGGTGTAATTGCCGGGTACACCGGTGGCCGTCGGATTGCCGCTGGCCGTCTTGCTCAGCGCGGTGACGGCAGGAGCAAGCAGCGCCTTGTTCTGTGCGAACTGGGGCAGGTTCAGTCGATGCGAGCGGTACTCGCGCTCGTTGCTGAGGCCGGTGGCGAAATTCACGGTGTCGGCGATGGACGATGGCAGGATCAGCAAGCCCGCCGGGCGGTGAAACTTCCGCCCCGATTTGCGTGACACGTACTGGTGGATCGAGGTCTGGAACAGGTTGCTGTATTGGGCGATGGTGCCGGTGGTCTCGATCGCCAACTGATTCGGCAACACATGTGCGGTCAGGCCCTGCTTCTGCAGATACGACTGCACCTTGGCTACTTGTGCGCTGGTGGCGCCGTATTGGCTGGCGAACTGGCTGGTGGTCAGAAATCGCTGAAAATTCGGATTGCCGGGGGTGGCTGTCTGCTGCACGTATTGCTGCAGGGCTTCCTGGTTGCGCAGCTTCAGCATCAGGGTGACGTGCATCAGTTGACTGCTGGGGGCGGTGCCCATGTCAGTGTCGGCCTGGGGGCTGTCTGCGAGGGATGCGGTGGTGACGCCTGCCAGCAGTAGTGCCAGTGATCCAGCCAGCAGTTTGCGGTGAATGTCGGTGCGCATGCGTGTGAGTCTCCATGGGTCAGGGTTGCTGACTGAAAGGCACGATCGAACGACAGACAACGCAACACGTCGCCGGATCGCTTTCAGCCAGGCCTTGCAGCGTGTCGTCAGCGAACAAAGGTGAACAGGTGACACCGACACATCCCCCTGGCTGCGTGGTGTGAGGAAATAGTGCGCGCAAGTCGGAGCGGTTGGAAGTGTTTGAGGGAAGTAAGTTTTTACGCCGTCTGCTGCGATGAATTCCGATGGCTTGCTTGCTTCGAGGTGAACTTCTGGCGAAGTTGCCGGGACGCTGGCGCGAGGGTCGGACTCGTTCTCGCAACCGATTGTTTGCGGTTCAAAGTGCGAGCATTTCGAATGCGCGGTCGCTGATGGAAACGCGCCTTGCGGCTCGCTGGACGGGGCTCGCTTCTGCGCTGCTCCGTGGTGAGACGGGGGCGTCAACAACCGCGGAAAAACGCAATTTCATGCGAAATTTGAATTGCAGCGCACGCTTGCACAAAAATGCGCCACCCGTGTGCAAGGGGCCACGGGAATCTGAGCATCTGACAAACAGGGAAGCCATGAAAAATCATTTCGGGATAGCCGCTTGCGCGGCGCTGCTGGTTGCTGCGTCGAGCAGTTCGTTTGCCGCCGAGCAGGGGGCGTTCTTCATCAATGGAAATCTCGGTCAGTCGAATTTCCATGATCACGGTTTCAGCAACCACACGGATACCAGTTCCGCATTGCGTGCAGGTTATTACTGGCAGAGTGATGTGGTGGATTTCGGCGTGGAAGGCGGTTACGTCAATCTGGGCCAGGCCGGTGGATCGGTCAGCCCCTACGGCATGGCGGTGAATTACAGCGCCAAGGTCACGGGGCCGCTGCTCGGCGCGAACATGAAGTACAAATTCCGCAACAGGATGTTCGTGTCGGCGCGGGCCGGCTGGTTTCGTTCGAAGTTCGAGGTCAGCGCAGATAACCTGGTCTCGCAAAGCGTCACCGGCAACGGCGCGTACAGCGGCGTTGGCGTGGGCTACGACATCAACTCCCACTTCAGCCTGGGCGTGAACTTCGACGAGTATCACGGTCGTGCCACGATCTACGGAACCAAGGCGAAGGAAGGTATCAGTTCGCTGTCAGGATTCGCTGAATACCGGTTCTGATGTCTTTGCCTGAGTGGCTCACAGCGGCCGCCTTGTGCGGCCGTTGCTTTGTCTGGCGGCGATACGCAGCGCCGGGACGTCGGGGCCAGGGGCCAGGGGCCAGGGGCCAGGGGCCAGGGGCCAGGGGCCAGGGGCCAGGGGCCAGGGGCCAGGGGCCAGGGGCCAGGGGCCAGGG
>JBBQQL010000155.1:0-10277 GCA_038215995.1 Lysobacterales bacterium | reverse complement strand
GGGCAAGAAGGTCGAAGAGCTGATCGCCCGGCTGGCGCAGAAGGCGCGTGCTGCTGGCGTGCATCTGATCCTGGCCACCCAGCGCCCGTCGGTGGACGTGATCACCGGCCTGATCAAGGCCAATATCCCGACCCGCATCGCGTTCCAGGTCTCCAGCAAGATCGATTCGCGCACGATTCTCGACCAGAGCGGTGCCGAGGCGCTGCTTGGTCACGGCGACATGCTGTATTTGCCGCCGGGTACCGCCACGCCGGAACGCGTGCACGGCGCCTTCGTCGATGATCACGAGGTGCACCACGTGGTTGCCTGGCTGAAATCGCCGGGCGCACCGAACTACATCGAGGGCGTGCTGGAGGAAGTGCAGGCCACCAGCGATGGCAAGTTCATCAACGACTCCGGCCTGCCGCAGGAAGGCGAGGAGGGCGGTGACGCCGACACCCAGCTCTACGACAAGGCGGTCGCCATCGTCACGCAGACCCGGCGCGCGTCGATCTCCGGCGTGCAGCGCCACTTGCGTATCGGCTACAACCGTGCCGCGCGACTGGTCGAACAGATGGAGGCCGACGGCGTAGTCAGCTCCCCGCAGCACAACGGCAACCGGGAAGTGCTGGCACCGCCCCCACCGAAAAATTGACGACATCGCAGGAGCCCGCTCGCGGGCGATGCGCTTGATCTGGTGCACGAGGATGGAATCACAGGCATCGCCCGCGAGCGGGCTCCTACGGGTCGGTTAAGCCGGTGCTGCCCACAATTCACAGCCAACGTCAGCTATTTGGGAATCCGATGAAACGTTTGATACTTGCCCTGACCACCTTGGTGCTGATGCTCTCGCTCGATGCGACGGCTTTTGCGGCCACCGGCCCGGCGCGCGCGCGGCTGGATGCGTTCGCCACCGGCCTGCATTCGCTGACCGGCAATTTCAGCCAGACGTTGACCGGCGCCGACGGACAAACCAGCAAGACCAGCTCCGGCACCCTGGTGCTGCTGGCGCCGCGCGAGTTTCGCTGGGACACGCTGACCCCTTACAAGCAGACCATCGTGGCCGATGGCAGCCGCGTGTGGATGTACGACCCCGAGCTGGAGCAGGTCACCGTGAGCCGGCAGAGCACCGAGGAATCACACAGCCCGCTCACCGTGCTGACCGACCTCAAGCAGCTCGATCGCGACTTCAAGGTGACCGAGCAGGGTGAGCACGACGGCCTGGTCTGGCTGCGGCTGACCTCGACCGGCAAGGACCCGCAGTTTGACCATGCCGATCTCGGCTTCGATGCCAGTGGTCTGGTGCGGATGGGGTTTCGTGATCGGCTCGGCTCCACCACGGACATCCGTTTCTCCAACCTGCGCCGCAACGTATCGGTACCGGATGCCACCTTCAATTTCGTGCCGCCCAAGGGCGCCGATGTGATCGGTGATGTGCCGGTATTGAATACGCAGCCGCTGAAAAACTGAGCGAGGCAACCTGGTGATTCGGCAATTGCCTCGCTGGGCCTGGATCGGTGGCGGTGCGCTCGCCTTCATCGCGGGTATCGTCAACGCCGCCGGCTACATGGGTTTTCGCCATCAGGCGATCACCAACCTGACCGGTTCGACCAGCATGCTTGGCATCTCGATCGGCACCGCCCATATCGACGAGATCGTGCACTGGAGCTTGTCGATACTGGCCTTCGTCATCGGCGCCGTGCTCAGCGGCATGATCGTGCAACAGCGCACGCTGAAACTCGGACGGCACTATGGCGCCGCGCTTTTGCTGGAATCGCTGCTGCTGTTCGCCTCCGTGCCCTTGCTGCAAGCGGGCAACCCGATCGGTGTCTACCTGGCCTCGATCGGCATCGGTCTGCAGAACGGCATGGCCAGCACCTATAGCGGCATGGTGTTCCGCACCACCCATGTTTCGGGCATGTTCACCGACCTGGGCATCTATATCGGTCAGCGCCTGCGCGGATTGCAGGTGGACAGCCTGCGCCTTCGCGTCTGCGTGCTGGTGATCGGCAGCTTTCTGGGTGGCGGTGTGGTCGGGGCGTGGCTGTTCGACGCCATCGGCGAGCGCACCTTGCTGATTCCTGCGGCACTGACCGGCCTGTGCGGCCTGGTTTATACCGCGTATTGCCAGTATTCACTGGCCACGCGCGCCGACCCGGATGCGGGCTGAGCGTTTCGCAGGGTTGGCGATCCTCTTGCCGATCCAGCTCAGGTCGCGGCGATGCAGCAGTTGCGGCCCTTGTGCTTGGCGTCGTACATGGCGCTGTCGGCGCGTGACAACCACTGTTCAAGCGATTCGCCTGCCCGCAGTGTCGCCACGCCGATACTGACCGTGACCGAGATCGTCTTGCCCTCGTGCAGCACGGAGGTTCGGGCCAATGTGCCACGAATCCGCTCGGCGGTTTCCATGGCCTGCTGCAAGTTGGTTTCCGGCAGACACACCACGAACTCCTCGCCGCCGTAGCGGCCGACCAGATCGTGCTGGCGGGTGTGCTGCCTGACGACCTCGATGGTGGTGCGGATGACCGCGTCGCCGGCCAGGTGGCCATGCGTGTCATTGATCTGCTTGAACCGGTCCAGATCGAACAGCGCGATGCAGATGGTGCTCTCCCTGGCCAGCGCATGCTGTTTCGCGGCCAGCTCAAGAAAGCGGCGGCGATTGTAGGCGCCGGTGAGTCCGTCGGTGGCGGCGAGTTCATCCAGGCGGCGATTGGCGGCACGCAGGTCGCGGGTCTGTTCGTCGATCTGCCGCTGCAATTGCTTGGCCTGGCGGCGCAGGTACAGCGTACGCAGGTGCACCAGCAGCACCACGAAGCCGATCAGCAGCAACACCGCGATGATCTTGCTGAGCAAGGTTTCATACCAGCGCGGCTTTACTTCGATCTGCACCACGGCTTCGACGGTTCGCGGGTGCATGCCCTGGGTGATGGCGCGCAGGTGCAGCCGGTAATTGCCGTGCGGCAGGTTGGTGTAGTTGGCACTGGGCATGGCACCGAGCGGCAGTTCGATCCAGTCGTCGTCGAGACCTTGCATGCGATAGCTGTACCCGGTCTGCTTCGGCGCCTGGTAGTTGAGCAGGGCAAAATCCAGCCGCAGGTTGCGACTGTGCGGATCCAGCCGAATCGCTTCGCCGTCATGCGGAAGTTGGCCAAACGGCAGCACCCGCTCGTTCACTACCGCATTCGTGACCGCCAGCGGTGCGAGAGCGACCGCCGGCGGCTCCCATTGCGGGCGAATCACGGTCAGGCCGCCCAGTCCACCAAACAGCAATTCGCCACCGGGGGCCCGTGCGGCGGCGCCGGCGTAGAGGTAGCTCGGTATATGCAGGCCATCGCGCGGGCCGAGGTTGGCTACGGCAAGCGTATCGCCGTTGATCCTGGAGACGCCATTGGAGGTGCCGGCCCAGATGCGGCCGAGATCGTCGCCGAGAAGGCTGCTGACCTTGTCGCTGTTCAGGCCCTCGCTCATGCCGATGCTGGTGAAGTGCCATGTGCCATCGGGGTTGAAGCGGCCGGTGGTCGCGACACCGCCGAAGCTGCTGATCCATAGTCGTTGCCTGGCGTCCAGGAGTACCGAGGTGATGTAATCCTGCGGCAGGCTCGAGGGGTCGCCGGTGCGATGGATCAGATTGCGGAAGTCGCGTTTCTGGCGTGAAGTCCTGGCGATGCTGATGCCGTGGGTGGTGCCATACCACCACGAGTCACCGATGCGGGCGATTTGACGAATGGTGTCGCTGACCAGGCTGCCCGGGTCTTTCGGGTCATGGATGATGTGATCCAGTGCATGCGTACGCGTGTCGTAGCGGTACACGCCATCGTAGGTGCCGACCAGCAGGCGCGCGCCATCCCGCTGCAGGGTGAGTACCGGGACATTCTCAAGCGCCGGCACCACGGACGAACTGATCTTCAGCGTCTTCGGGTTGATCCTGGCCAGCCCCTGGGTACCGACCCAGATGGTGCCATCCTCAGACTCGACAAAGGACTGCACATCGCGGTGGATCTGGCTGCCACCAAGCTGCAAGTGGACCATGCGACCGGCATGCAGGTCGATCATGTCGATACGCCCCGAGCCCAGCCCCAGCCAGATCAGTCCGCGCGTATCCACATAGACGGCGCGCACACTGCTTTCGCTGAGTGTGTTCCGGGTCAGTGGCGAGGGCAGCACCGAGAACGCCATGCGCGCATTCGGATTGGTGCTGGCGACGCCGAGATCGGTAGCTGCCCAGATATTGCCGGAGCGGTCCTGCAGCAGGTCGCGCACCGAATCACCCGGCAGCGACGAGGCAATCGCCGCGTCATGATTGATGGTGCGCACCTGTGCGTCGCCGGGGGTGTAGCTGAGCACGCCATTGCCGTCGGTGGCGATCCACATGCTGCCGCCAGTCAGCGGCTGAAAATCACGTACGGTGGCCTGCTGGCTACCATGCAGATAGCCGCTGAAGCCAGGCACCGCATGCCAGTTGCCAGCGGCGTCGCGGTAGACCGCGCCGGCCTGGCCGCTGCCGGCCCACACGCGGCCGGCGGCATCCTCGCTGATCGCCCAGATCTGGTTGTTCAGTACCGTGGCCACGACGCCCTCGCGCCGCGCGGGACGCACAAAGGCGTTGCTGCCGGCGTACCTCACAAAGAGGCCACTATCGTTGCCCAGCCAGAGGTTTCCGGCGCGATCCTGCATCACGCTGAAGCTGCGTGGCACGGTGTCTCCGCCGGTGTTCAGCCGGGTGATCTGGTTGCTGCGCAGATCGAGGTGATCCAGCCCCTCGTCGGTGGCAATCCAGACGCCGCCCGCATGGTCATCGGCGAGGCCATAGATTTTTCGGTCAGAGGTGCCGCCCTTGCCGACGGGGTAGGTATGGAAACGCGCGGTATCGGGGTCGAAGCGAACCAGTCCGCCAGCGTTGGTACCGATCAGCAAGCCGCGATCGGGCAGGGCGAGCAGGCAGCGTACATAGGCGTCAGGCAGGCTCTTGCCGCTGCCGCTGGCTCGGCTGTCGAAGACCTGGGTGCGGTAGCCGTCATAGCGAGCCAGGCCGACCATGGTTCCCACCCAGATGAGGCCGCGGTGATCCTGTGCCAGCGCGGTGACGATCGACGGTGGCATGCCTTCGCTACTGGCCACCTTGTCGAACCACGGGCTGTCGAACGGTATCCAGGGGTCGTGGCTGGCCTTGCTGCTTGCATGGGCGTGGCCCGTGCCTGCCAGCATCACCAGCAGCAGGATCAGGTAACGCCAGGGCAAGCCGATGCGCCGCCGCGTCACCATGCCATGCACTGCCCGTTGCCGCAGACAACAAAAAACGTCGCGTTCCGCCCTGCGGATGCATTGGGCATCTTCAACTTCACTGGCGTAGTGGCCCCGGCGATCAAGAGCGGATCATGGCCGCTTCGTTCACGAATCATAGCGGACAACCCCGCCCGGCTGGATGCCTCGGCCGGCCGCTGGGCTTGCCGTATCATGTGTGGATGCCCCGTTCCAACATGCCGCCCGAACCTGGTCTGTTCGCCGAATCCGATGCGCTCAAGCCGCTGGCCGAGCGGATGCGCCCGCGCAGCCTCGAGGAGATTGTCGGTCAACAGCGGCTGATTGCCCCGGACAAGGCGCTGCGGCGCGCGCTGGAGGCGGGCAAGATCCACTCGATGGTGCTGTGGGGGCCGCCCGGTTGCGGCAAGACCACGCTGGCGCTGCTGGTGGCGCGTTACGCCGACGCGGATTTCCGGGCGATCTCGGCGGTGCTGTCCGGCCTGCCGGATGTACGCAAGGCGCTGGCCGAGGCTGAGGTGAATTTCGCGCAGGGTCGGCGCACCGTGCTGTTCGTCGACGAGGTGCACCGCTTCAACAAGACCCAGCAGGATGCGTTTCTGCCGCATATCGAAAAGGGCGTGATCATCTTCATCGGTGCCACCACCGAAAACCCCTCGTTCGAGCTGAACTCCGCGCTGTTGTCGCGTTGCCGCGTGCACGTGCTCGATGCGCTCTCCACCGGCGACATCGTGGCTGCGCTGAAACGGGCGCTGGCCGATACCGAGCGCGGCCTCGGCGAGCTGCAGTTGCGCATCAGCGACGCCGCGCTGGACTCGATCGCGCAGGCCGCCGATGGCGACGTGCGCCGCGCACTGACCCTGCTGGAAATCGCTGCCGAGCTGGCGCATGACCAGACCATCGACGACAGCACGCTCAGCCAGGTGCTGGCCGACCGCACCCGCCGCTTCGACAAGCAGGGCGAGCAGTTCTACGACCAGATCTCGGCGTTGCACAAGTCCGTGCGTTCGTCCGACCCGGACGCGGCGGTGTACTGGCTGTGCCGCATGCTCGATGGCGGCGTCGACCCGCTTTACCTGGCCCGGCGGATGACCCGCATGGCGGTGGAGGATGTCGGCCTGGCCGAGCCGCGTGCCTGGCGCATGGCGCTCGATGCCTGGGATACCTATGAGCGGCTGGGCAGCCCCGAAGGCGAGCTCGGGCTGGCCCAGCTGGCGATCTGGCTGGCGATTTCGCCCAAGAGCAACGCCGCCTACGTCGCCTACAACAAGGCGCGCGCCGCGATCCGCGGGGGCGGGACGCTGGAGGTGCCGATGCACCTGCGCAATGCGCCGACCAAATTGATGAAAGGCCTGGGCTACGGCAAGGGCTACCAGTACGACCACGATGCCGAAGGTGGCATCGCGCTGGATCAGCAATGCCTGCCCGATGCCCTGGTCGGCACCGTGTTCTACGAGCCGGTCGAGCGCGGGCTGGAAACCCAGCTCAAGGAAAAGCTCGACGCCTTGCGCATCAGTCGCAGCCGTGCCCGGAAGGATCCTGCCGCGCGGTCATGAGTCCCATACGGCCGGTGCGGGGTCGATCAGCTTCCGGCGCGACCAAGCTGATGTTGCAGTTGTTCAGTAAAGCGGCGGATGCGTGCCGCATTGGCGCCGACGTCGCTGCCGCCCAGACGCGATTCCGAGCGGATATCCAGAAGCGACCCGTTGCCCTCCGGGCGCACCCTGATGACGACGTCATCCTTGAAGCCGAACCAGCGCGTGGTCGCGGTGGCTTCCAGTCGCCCGGCATCAGCTTGCTCCGCCACGATCTGCCAACCCGTCGCCAGCGCAACTTCGCGCGCGGCAGCCATCACCCTGGCGCTGGTCTGCGCCAGATGCAGCGGCTGGATATCGGGGTAGGCCTGATGCTGTTTGGCGGCCACCTCGGCACCGCCGTAGACCGGCGAATTGGGCGCCTTCGCACGCAAGGGAAGGATGGCCTGAAACTGCGGCGGGTCGACGGTATCGGTGCTGATGTCGTGAATCGCCGGCAGCGAGCCGGCCTTTCTGACCAGCAGCCACGGTGGCACGAAGGCGAAAAGGCCCAGCAGCAGGCCGAAGATCGCATAAAGCGCGTAGCGTCGATGGCGTGCGAGCAGGGTCAGCGCGAGCGCCGCCAGCGACACGGCCACCGCGACGATACCGCCCATCGCACCGATGCGGATCGTGCCGAAGGCGCCGCCCAAGCCGATGAGCCCGTAGCGATAGGCCGGCCCGGGCAACACCACGGCAAGCACCGCCAGCACACCGAGCGCGATGCCGATACATGCCACCGCCAGCGACCATCGCCGCAACGCATGGCGGGGGGCGGAACGATCGATCGCTGCATTCATGCGGGTGGTCCTTTCGTGGCAGATGGACGGGTAGGTTCCGACCATTATGCGCATGCCAGGCCCGGACGCTCACGAGTCGCCATCTTGGGGTAGTCATCGGTCGCTGTCGTGTTCGCCCTTGCCTGTGCCACACGATGCGGCATAGATTGCATGGTCATCAAAGGAGGGACAGACCATGCGCGTATTAGTGGCGGGCTTGATCGGCGGCATCGTGATGTTCATCTGGGGCGTCACCGCGCACATGGCGCTGGGCATGGGGGAGGCGGGTTTCCGGCAGCCGCTCAACGAAAACGCCGCGCTGGCGGGTCTGCAGGAAGGCCTCGGCACGCAGGCTGGCGTGTATGTGCTGCCCGCGCTGGACCCGAAAAAAATGAATGACCCGAACGAAGTGCTGAGTTATTCACTGAAGGCGGTGCGCTCGCCTTATGCCTGGGTCGTCTACCAGCCACAAGGCACCGACATGACCAGGATGGGTCCGCAGATCGGCCGGCAATGGGCAAGCGATACCCTGGCCGGGCTGGCGCTGGCCTTTGTGATGGGGTTGGCCGGGCTGGGCTTTCGGCGGCGCCTGGCGATCGCTGCGGCCGCGGCCGTGTTTGCCTGGCTCAGCAGCATGCTGCCGTACTGGAACTGGTACCGCTTTCCACTGGATTTCACCCTCGCCGCGCTGGCCGAGCAACTGATCGGCTGGCTGATCGCCGGTGCGGCGATGGCCTGGTGGCTCAGTCGCGGCGAGCGCACGCCGTCACCTTGAGGGTGCGCTGTCACCGGGTGGCCGCATGCGCCACCCGGTATTCATTGCGGCAATCGCCGCCCGGCAGCGATAATTCCCGGTTCAAGCCTTTATCTGGACTCGATCATGCTGGATCCCGCACTGCTGCGTTCGCGCCTCGCTGAAACTGCCGCACGCCTCAAGGACACCCGTGGCTACACGCTCGACGTAGCCACCATCGAGACCCTGGAGAGTTCGCGCAAGCAGCTGGCGATGGACACGCAGGAGCTGCAGAACCTGCGCAATACCCGATCCAAGGCAATCGGCCAGGCCAAGGCCAAGGGCGAAGACGTGGCGCCGCTGATGGCCGAGGTGGCCGGCCTCGCCGACAAGCTCAAGGCCAACGAGCAGGCCCTGGCCGACGTACAGGCCAGGCTGGCCGACATCGTGCTCGGCATTCCGAACATCCCGCATGAGTCCGTGCCGGTTGGCAAGGACGAACACGACAACGTCGAAAACAGCCGCTGGGGTACGCCGCGCAGCTTCGACTTTGTGGTCAAGGATCACGTCGAACTCGGTGAACGCCACGGCTGGCTCGACGGCGATGCCGGCGCCAAATTGTCCGGCGCGCGCTTCACCGTGCTGCGCGGCCAGCTCGCCCACCTGCATCGCGCGCTCGGCCAGTTCATGCTGGACCTGCACACCGGCGAGCACGGCTACCTCGAATGCAACGTGCCGGTGATCGTCAACGCCGACAGCATGCAGGGCACCGGCCAGTTGCCGAAGTTCGAGGAAGACCTGTTCGCTACCCAGGTCGGCGACGCCAGGCGCTACCTGATTCCCACCGCCGAAGTCTCGCTGACCAACCTGGTGCGCGACACCATCCAGGAAGCCGACGCACTGCCGCTGCGGATGGCCGCACACACGCTGTGCTTCCGCGCCGAAGCCGGCAGCTACGGCCGCGACACCCGCGGCATGATCCGCCAGCACCAGTTCGAGAAAGTCGAGATGGTGCACATCGCGCGCGCCGACCAGTCGCATGCGCAGCTCGAGGAAATGGTCGGCCACGCCGAAACCGTGCTGCAGAAACTCGGCCTGCCGTATCGCAAGATGCTGTTGTGCAGCGGCGACATGGGCTTCACCGCGGTGAAGACCTACGACCTCGAAGTGTGGCTGCCCAGCCAGCAGACCTACCGCGAAATCTCCAGCTGCTCCAACTGCGAGGATTTCCAGGCCCGCCGCCTGCAGGCGCGCGTGCGCAACGCCGCCAGCGGCAAACCCGAGCTTGTCCACACCTTGAACGGCTCCGGCCTCGCCGTCGGCCGCACCCTGATCGCGGTGATGGAGAACTACCAGAACGACGACGGCACCATCACCGTGCCCCACGTGCTGCGTCCGTACATGCATGGGGTAGATCGCATCGCATGAACGGGCCAGTGTCACCGGCAGGTTCGTGGAGCAAGGTCGAGCGCGTGACCAGCGTCACCCTGATTGCCAGTCTGCTGGCCTTCATTGGCAGCCGACTGGTGTTCGCCATGTGGTGGCCGCTGCACCCGGTCGACTTCATCATCTCGTCGATCGCGGTGATCCTGCTCACCGTCAGCTTCTGGTTCGCCGCCCATCGCCGCAGCTGGCGCATCGCGGTGATCGTATATGCCAGCGCCACCCAACTGGTGCCGATGGTGATTCGTGAACCCGTATTGCTGTTGCCGCTGCTTGGCGCGCTGATTCCGTTGGCGATCCTGTTTGGGTGTCTGCTGGCGTTATCGAAGAAGGGCGCCTCCGTGTAGGAGCGCACCCTGTGCGCGATGCTCTCCGTCACGCCTTCCAAAAGCTCGCGCACAAGGTGCGCTCCTACATATCCGCGATCATCCGGCTTCACCGGCAAGCAACCACCGCAGCGTTCCTGATAGCATTACGACCCTCGCAGAGGATCGCGAACAAGTTATGGAG
>JBBQQL010000154.1:0-10306 GCA_038215995.1 Lysobacterales bacterium | reverse complement strand
CGCGTCATGGCGGCGGGATCGTGCGCGTGGCCGGAGGGGGCGATGAGGCGGATGGTGGTCATGGGCTCGGTCGACAAGGGAAAGCCGGATTATGCGTGGACGCGGACAACGGCAGCATGGCGTAACGATGGCATGAGCAGGACAAATCCCGCAGGAGCCCGCTGGCGGGCGATGCTTTTGGGGTTTCGTGTAGATCAGAACAACAGCATCGCCCGCGAGCGGGCTCCTACGCGATGGTGTGAGGGTCAGACGTATTCGACGACTTCGAGGCCGAAGCCGGCCAGGCCGACGAGTTTGCGCGGGGTGCCGAGCACGCGCAGCTTCTGCACACCCAGGTCGGCCAGCATCTGCGAGCCGAGGCCAAGCTGGCGCCATTCCTGCTGCTGCACTTCCTCCGGCGGCTGGGTGCTGGGCTGGCCGTTGAGCTTGGCCAGCAGCGCTTCGGGGGTGTCCTCGCCGGAGAGCACCAGCAGCACGCCGCGGTTTTCCTCGTCGATCCGGCGCAAGGCGGCGGTGACGGTGAGGCCGAGGTCGTCGCGCTTCAGATGCAGCACATCGGACAAGGTGTTGCGCATGTGCACGCGCGACAGCACCGGCGCGCCATCATCGACGTTGCCGCGCACCAGCGCGTAATGCAGGCCGCGTCGGATCATGTCGCGGTAGGCGATCAGCCGGAACGGACCAAACTCGGTCTCGACCTGCTCCTCGTGCACGCGCTGCACGGTCTTTTCCGTTTCCAGCCGGTAGCGGATCAGGTCGGCGATCGAGCCGATCTTCAGGCCGTGCTTGGCGGCGAAGATCTCCAGCTCGGGGCGGCGCGCCATCGAGCCGTCCTCGTGCAGCACCTCGATCAGCACGGCGGCCGGCTCGAGACCGGCCAGCGCGGCCAGATCGCAGCCGGCCTCGGTATGCCCGGCGCGAGTCAGCACGCCGCCGGGCTGGGCGGTGAGCGGAAAGATGTGTCCGGGCTGGGCCAGATCCTGCGGCCTGGCACCGGACTTCACCGCCACCTGGATGGTGCGCGCGCGGTCGTGCGCCGAGATGCCGGTGGTGACGCCCTCGGCAGCCTCGATCGAGACGGTGAAGTTGGTGTGGTACGAGGAGGTGTTGTCGCTGACCATCGGCCTCAGGCCGAGCTGCTGCGTGCGCTGCTCGGTCAGCGTGACGCAGACCAGGCCGCGCGCCTCGCGCACCATGAAGTTGATGTCCTCCGGCCGCACCATCTGCGCGGCCATGACCAGGTCACCCTCATTCTCGCGGTCCTCGTCGTCGAGGATCACGACCATGCGGCCGGCGCGGATGTCTTCGAGGATTTCGGGGATGGTGTTGAAGCTCATAGGGGAAGGTCCGGGGAACGGGGAACGGGGAACGGGGAACGGGGAACGGGGGACGGGGGACGGGGGAAAGCGTCATTCCAGCGCAAGCTGGAAACCAGTGCCGCTTGCAACAGCCAGGGCGCCGGATGCCAGCCTTCGCTGGCATGACGGCATGGGGAGGTCAGGCGAAACCATGCTGCTTGAGGAAAGCCTCGTTCAGCTTCGGCGCATCGCCGCTGGCCAGCAGGCGCTCGACGTAGCGGGCGATCACGTCCACTTCGATGTTCACTGCGTCGCCGACGCGGCGCGCATGGAAGGCGGTGTGTTCGACCGTGTGCGGAATCAGGTTGACGCCGAAACGGTGGCCGGCCACTTCATTGACGGTGAGGCTGGTGCCGTCGATGCAGACCGAGCCCTTGGCCGCGATATAGCGCGAGATGGAGGCCGGCACCTCGAAGGTCCAGCGCTGCGAACGGCCGTCGGGCGTGATCGAGACCACCTTGCCCAGGCCATCGACGTGACCGGACACCAGATGCCCGCCAAGCCGGTCGGCCAGTCGCAGCGCCTTTTCCAGGTTCACCGGGTCGCCCGCCTTGAGCTGGCCCAGCGAAGTCAGCGACAGCGTTTCGTTGGAGACGTCCGCGCTGAAGCCGCGCGGCTCCAGCGTGACCGCGGTGAGGCATACGCCGGAAACGGCGATGGAATCACCCAACTGCACGTCGGCGAGGTCGAGCGCGGCGGTATCCACGTGCAGGCGCACATCGCCGCCACGCGGTTC
Organism: Lysobacterales bacterium; assembly: GCA_038215995.1. Taxonomy (GTDB): domain Bacteria; phylum Pseudomonadota; class Gammaproteobacteria; order Xanthomonadales; family Rhodanobacteraceae; genus Rhodanobacter. The sequence goes on along the minus strand of JBBQQL010000154.1, from coordinate 8,212 downwards.
GAGCCGCACGATGCGGCCCACGGTCTGGATGATGCCGGTAAACATCAGCAGCCTCCCGGATGGAAGGCGCGAACAAAGGTACGCAGGCTTGAAGGCATGACACGTTTCCCGCAGCAATGGAATGCGAAAAACGCCCCAGGGCGTAAGACAGACGCAAGCCAGCGAAGGCTCGCGTGATGTCGTCTTCTTTTATCCGGACTGTGCGCCGTCACCCCTGCGGGAAACAGCGTGGACCGTCGGCTCCGGCATCGGACCGGATCTGCTGACCCTTCTCTGGCTTCCACGGAAACCACCGAAGGCGCTCGCGGGCTCGTGCATCCGATGGACTGGGGCACCTACCGCCGGTGGGGAATCTCACCCCGCCCTGAAGACGTTGTTGGTAAACCGGACCAGCCGGCCGGCGAATATTAGCACTGCCGGGCCATCCCCATGGCCGGAATGCCATGAGATGGCGGCGGACGCAGTGTTTCCCGCAGCGCTCGTTCAGTGCGAGGCGCGGTAGTCCTGCAGCACCTGATCCATCACCCAGGCCGTGCGCGCCGCGCTTGCCGCATCGGAGGGGCATACGCCGGGCTGGCCGCGCAGCTCGGCGACGATGGTCTCGATCAGCGGTTGCTGGATATGCAGCGGGTTGTCGACGTGGAATAGCTGTGTTCCCGCGGCATTCTCCAGCGTGATGGGGCCATCGCCGAAGGTGGCGAAGGACAGCCGCCCCCGATCGCCGATCACCTCGATGCTGTCGTCATGCTGGTAACTGCAGAAATTCCACAGGCCGGTGCCGAGCATGCCGCCGTCGAAGGCAAATGACATCGCCACCGTGTCCTCCGGCAGATAGGCGCCACCCCGGTTGCTGGCGTGGCCGCGGGCCGAGACGATCGGGCCGAACAGCCAGTCCAGGATATTCAGGGTGTGGCAGCCCAGATCCATGAACAGGCCACCACCGGAGATCGCCGGATCCACGTGCCAGTGCTTTGCGGCCGGATCCGTGTAACGCGGATGCAACGGCTGCAGCAGCGTTGTGTTGACGATATGCGGTGTGCCAATCGCCCACGCCTCGAACAGCAGCTCACGCACCCTGGCAAAGCGCGGCAGGGCGCGCCGGTAATAGGCGACAAACACCGGCACGCCGGCGGCCTGCCCTGCAGCGATGATTGCCTCGCACTCGCCAACATCCATCGCCATCGGCTTTTCCACATAGACCGGCTTGCCGGCGGCGATCGCCATCAGCGCGTAGTGCTTGTGGCTGGAGGGCGGCGTGGCGACATAGACCGCGTCAACGCCGGGGTCGGCGATCAGCGCTGCCGCGTCGTCGTACCAGCGGGGTACGCCGTGGCGTTGCGCGTAGTCGCGGGCTTTCTCGCGGTCGCGTCGCATCACCGCCACCAGGGCCGAACCGGGCACCTGCTGCAATGCCGGCCCGCTCTTCAGCTCGGTGACGTGGCCGCAGCCGATGATGCCCCAGTGGATCGTGCGGTCTTCATGCTTGCTCATGGGAGTGCCTTGTCATCGTGCTGCAGTTCAGGGAAAGCGCAGGCGCTCGCCCTGGGTCGGAAACCGGAATGTCACACCCAGCGTATTGCCTCGCGTCAGTTGCGCGACGATCAAGGCGCGTGGGTCGCGACCAGCCTGCAGACTGGGCTTGATGTGGCCGATCGCCACCGGCAAACCCTTCAGCGCATGCGCACCACCGGCGGCCTGCGCCAGCGCCTGCAGTTCATGCAGCAGCCAGGCTGGCGTGAGGTGGCCGAACAGGTTCTTGTCGGGTACATCGTCGGGAAACGATGTTTCGATCAGCATGCCCTTGAGCGCGTGTCGCTGCACCAGTGGCGCCAGCACCGCCCAGATATCGGCCAGCCGATGCCCTCCGGACAGGGCATCGGGTCCGGTATCTCCAAAATAGGCGAAGTAATCGTCGCCCGCCTTCAGCAGCACCATCGAGGACACCACGCCGTCGTGCCACAACGGGTAGACGCGTGCGCTCATCGTGGTACCCGCGACGGCAAACGGTGCGCCCGGCGCCTCGTCTTGCAGCCGGTAACGCCCCAGCGCTGGCGGCTTGCCGCGATCGGCCAGATTGGGCCATGCCGACCAGTTGAAATAGTCGTGGCTCAAGGCATCGTTGCTAGCAGCCAGCGCATACACCGGTTTGTGGCCGGTGTCGTCCGGGCTGGCCACAACCAGCCCGGCGACGTGATCCAGATGCGCATGGCTGATGAAGTAGCCCGCGATGAGCTGATGAAAGACGTATCCCGCCGGCGTGTCCCCGCCCTGCGCCGGCAAGCTGCCGAATGCATGTCGGCGCAGCCCTTCGGTGATACCGGGCAGCAACGTCCCTGCATCCAGTGCCAGGTAGCGTTGATCGCCGGATGCGCGACTCAGGTAAGACGACAGGTTGCCGCCGTCCAGACCGCCCTCGACGCCCAGCGCGACCATGTCAAAGCCATCCGCACGAGCCATGCCAGCCACGCTGCACGCCGAGATGACAGCGGCCAGCAGCAGGCGAGCCACACCAGGCAACCGCTTCAAGCGCCTCTCCCGTGCGTCCAACCATGAACCGATCGACACGCCGACGTAGCGTGAAGGCTCGTCTGCACCACCTGCATCATGCTGGCTGGCGCAAGCGCAGGCGCCAGTCCGCGCCCATCGCGCACTGCTCCACCACCTGCATCTGCCAGCGCTCCGCCATCGATTCCAGCCGCGGCAGCTCGAGCAAGGGGCGCGCATCGTTGCCCAGAAAAACCGGGGCCACATACAGCAGCACTTCATCGACCAGGCCGGCAGCAAACAGAGCGCCGCCCAGTCGCGCGCCGGCTTCCACGTGCACTTCGTTGATATCCCGTACCGCCAGCAGTGCGAGCACCGCCTGCAGATCGAAGCGACCGTCGGCATTCAGCGGCGCCTTCGCATAGCTCACACCGGGCAACACCACGGCTGACGGTAACTCAGTCGCCGCATGCAGCAACAAGGTGGGCGCGCTGTCGTCAAGCACATGCATCGCGCCGGTGACTTTCAGTTCGCGATCCAGCACGACCCGCAGCGGGGCCTGAAAAGCCTCGCCCTCGGGCAGTCGCACGGTGAGCCGCGGGTTGTCGGCCAGCACGGTACCGCTACCGGTGAGGATCGCCGAACTGCGCGCGCGCCAGCGCTGCACGTCGGCACGCGCCGCTTCACCGGTGATCCACGCCGACGCGCCATTGGCCAGGGCGGTGCGTCCGTCCAAGCTCATCGCCATCTTCAGCCGCACGAAGGGGCGCCCTTTCTCGATGCGACTGAAGAAGCCGCCGTTGAGCTCGCGCGACGCCTCACGCATCAGGCCACTCTCGACCTTGATGCCGGCACCGCGCAGTCGCGCCATGCCGCGACCGTCCACCTGCGGAAACGGATCCTCGGCAGCGATCACCACGCGCGCGACCCCCGCGGCAACCAGCGCATCAGCGCATGGCGGCGTACGGCCATGATGCGCGCACGGCTCCAGCGTGACGTAGGCGGTCGCACCACGCGCCCGTTCGCCCGCCTCGCGCAGCGCGAACACTTCCGCATGCGGCTCGCCAGCGCGCTGATGCCAGCCTTCGCCCACCACCTCGTCGCCATGCGTAATGACGCAGCCGACGCGCGGATTGGGCTGGGTGGTGAACAGGCCAAGCTCGGCCAGGCGCAAGGCCTGGGCCATGTGTGCGTGATCCATCGCTGAAAAAGATTCGCTCACCTTGCCTCAGCCTTGCAGGAGCGCACCCTGTGCGCGATTGCCTTTACACGAATCCGAAAAGCCTCGCGCACAGGGTGCGCTCCTACCAGGTCGCCGGGATCATTTGCCGGCACGCTTGCCATCGCCGAGCAAGGGCAACTGCAGGCCGTCCAGTTCGGGCAGGTCGCGCTCCAGTTTCTCGATCTCCTCGCGAAAGGCCTGCATGTCCTCGAACTTGCGGTAGACCGAGGCGAAGCGCACGTAGGCGACCTGATCGAGCTTTTTCAGCTCCCGCATCACCAGCTCACCGACCTGACGCGAGGGCACTTCGCGCTCGCCGCTCTTGCGCAGGTCGTTGACGATGGCGCGCACCGAACTGTCCACGTCGTGGGTCGGCACCGGCCGCTTCTGCAACGCCCGCTCGAAACTCACCCGCAGCTTGCGCTCGTCAAACACCTCACGCCGGTCACCGCTCTTCACCACGGTCGGCAGCTTCAGCTCGGCCGTTTCGTACGTATTGAAGCGCTCGCCGCACTGCGGGCACTCGCGCCGACGCCGCACCGATGAGCCGTCCTCGGTCAGGCGGGAATCGATGACGCGGGTGTCTTCGTGCTGGCAGAAGGGGCAATGCATCAGGGGCTGGGGAACGGGGAACGGGGAACGGGGAACGTCGGATCTGCGGCCAGCTTGGATGACAATGCCTTTTTCAGCGACTGTAGTTGCCTTGCCAGCCCGTGCAACGAGGTCAACAACGATGACAGACCATCGTTGGACAAATAGCTGAAGCGCTGGGCGAGCAGCAATTGTGTTTCGACTTCGGCCAGCGATCCGGAAGACATGGACAAGAACCTCAAATAGTCACGTGTGGAACTGCGGGCATTGCCTTCCGCAATGCATGAAGCGATAGAAATCGATGCCCGACGCAGCTGGCTTGTCAGACCAAAGCGTTCCTCGGAGGGAAACTCCCGGGTCGCCAGGTGAACCGCTTCAGCCAGCGCCATGGCGTCCTGCCAAACCCTCAACTCCCTGAAATCCTGAGCCACCGGAACCTCCATGTTCCCCGTTTCCCGCCTCAATTCAGCCGTAAACCGGGAACTTGCGGCACTGCGCAGTCACCGCGTCGCGCACCTTCGCGATCACCGCGTCGTCGCCCGGCGCATCCAGCACGTCGCAGATCCAGCCGGTCAGCTCGACGGTGTCAGCTTCCAGGTAGCCGCGGGTGGTGATGGCCGGGGTGCCGACGCGCAGACCGGAAGTGACGAAGGGCTTGCGCGGGTCGTTCGGCACGGCGTTCTTGTTGACCGTGATGTGGGCCTTGCCGAGCGCTTCTTCCGCGTCCTTGCCGGTGACGTCCTTGCCGATCATGTCGACCAGCATCAGGTGGTTTTCGGTGCCGCCGGAGACGATCTTGTAGCCGCGTTCGATAAAGGTCTTCGCCATCGCCTTGGCGTTCTTCACCACCTGTGCCTGGTAGCTCTTGAACTCCGGCTCCAGCGCTTCCTTGAACGCCACCGCCTTGGCCGCGATCACATGCATCAGCGGGCCGCCCTGGATGCCGGGGAACACGATCGACTGCAGTTTCTTCTCGATTTCCTCACCCGCATCCTTGGCGACAATGATGCCGCCGCGCGGACCGCGCAGGGTCTTGTGGGTGGTCGAGGTCACCACATGCGCGTGCGGCAGCGGGCTGGGATAGACGCCCGCCGCGACGAGGCCGGCGATGTGCGCCATGTCGACGAACAGGTAGGCACCGATCTTGTCGGCAATGGCACGGAAGCGCGCCCAGTCCAGCACCTGCGAGTAGGCACTGAAGCCGGCCACCACCATCTTCGGCTTGTGCTCGAGGGCAAGGCGCTCGACCTCATCCATGTCCACGATGCCGTGGGCGTCCACGCCATACTGCACCGCGTTGAAGATCTTGCCGGAGAAGTTGACCTTGGCGCCGTGGGTCAGGTGGCCACCGTGGGCCAGGCTCATGCCCAGGATGGTGTCGCCCGGCTGCAACAGGGCGAAGTACACCGCCTGGTTGGCCTGCGAACCCGAATGCGGCTGCACGTTGGCGTAGGTGGCGCCGAACAGCTGCTTCAGGCGTTCGATCGCCAGTTTCTCGGCGATATCCACGTACTCGCAGCCGCCGTAATAGCGCTTGCCCGGATAACCCTCGGCGTACTTGTTGGTCAGCTTGGAACCCTGCGCTTCCATCACCCGCGGGCTGGCGTAGTTTTCCGAGGCGATCAGTTCGACGTGATCTTCCTGACGCTGGCCTTCATCGGCGATCGCCTTGGCCAGTTCGTCGTCGTAACCGGCGATGGTGCAATCCTTGGGAAACATTCGGGCCTCGGCAGGTGAGTTCGGGGAAAGACCCCAAAGTGTAGCCCTTGCGCCCGCCAGCAGCCACCAGATATGGGTCTTGGCACGCTCCAGGGTGTTCGGCGCGGACCGCAGATACTTGCGTCCAGCCAATCGAACCGACCCGAACTCGTCAGCCAGCGGGCGGCAGCCCTCCCGGGCGCCTCATTCAGCGGCGTCCATGGCCTGACAACATCGGAGGGAACAGGGCCACGACGGTGATCGTGGGCCCGCCCGGGCAAACCGCTATAATGCCCGGTTTACCGCCACCCCCTTTTTCACGCGTCGGCCGCACAGGCAGCGCGGCGCATGCCTTCGGAGACTCCATGAGCTCGCAATACATCTACACCATGAACGGGGTCAGCAAGATCGTCCCGCCGAAGCGCCAGATCATCAAGGACATCTCGCTGTCGTTCTTCCCCGGCGCCAAGATCGGCCTGCTCGGTGTCAACGGCGCGGGCAAATCCACCGTGCTGAAGATCATGGCCGGCGTGGATACTGATTTCCAGGGCGAAGCACGCGCGCAGCCCGGCACCAAGATCGGCTACCTGGCGCAGGAGCCGCAGCTCGATCCGGAGAAGACCGTACGCGAGTCGGTCGAGGAAGGTGTCGTCGAGATTCTCGATGCGCAGAAGCGACTGGAAGAGGTCTACGCCGCCTATGCCGAGGAAGGCGCCGATTTCGACAAGCTGGCCAAGGAGCAGGAGTCGCTGGAAAACCTGCTCGCCGCCAATGACGCGCATGCGCTGGAGCGCCAGCTGGAAGTAGCCGCCGATGCGCTGCGCCTGCCGCCATGGGATGCGCTGATCGGGCCGCTGTCCGGTGGTGAGAAGCGCCGCGTGGCGCTGTGCCGCCTGCTGCTGTCCAAGCCGGACATGCTGCTGCTGGATGAGCCGACCAACCATCTGGACGCGGAGTCGGTCGACTGGCTCGAGAAATTCCTGCACGACTACCCCGGCACCGTGGTCGCGGTGACGCATGATCGCTACTTCCTCGACAACGCCGCCGAGTGGATTCTCGAACTCGATCGCGGCCGCGGCATTCCGTGGAAGGGCAACTACACCGAATGGCTGGAGCAGAAGGGCGAGCGTCTGGCGCGCGAGGAATCCGCCGAAAAGGGCCGCCAGAAGGCGCTTGCACGCGAACTGGAGTGGGTGCGTTCGGCCGCCAAGGGCCGTCAGTCCAAGGGCAAGGCACGTATCAACCGCTTCGAGGAGCTGAACTCGGTCGAGTACCAGAAGCGCAACGAGACCAACGAGCTGTATATCCCGCCGGGTGAGCGCCTGGGCCAGGAAGTGATCGAGTTCAAGAACGTCAGCAAGTCGTTTGGCGACCGCCTGCTGATCGACGACATCTCGTTCAAGGTGCCGCCGGGCGCGATCATCGGCGTGATCGGCCCCAACGGCGCCGGCAAGTCGACCCTGTTCAAACTGATCACCGGTCAGGAAACGCCGGACAAGGGCGAGGTGAAACTCGGTCATACCGTGCAACTGGCCTATGTCGACCAGTCGCGCGACAACCTCGACGGCAAGAAGAACGTGTGGCAGGAAGTGTCCGGCGGCGCCGACATCATCACCATCGGCAAGTACGAGCTGCAGTCGCGCGCCTATATCGGCCGCTTCAACTTCAAGGGCACCGATCAGCAGAAACTGGTGGGCAGCCTGTCCGGCGGTGAGCGCGGCCGACTGCACCTGGCCAAGACCCTGATGCAGGGCGGCAACGTGCTGCTGCTCGATGAGCCGTCCAACGATCTGGACGTCGAAACCCTGCGCGCGCTGGAAGACGCGATGCTGGAATTCCCCGGCTGCGTGATGGTGATCTCGCATGACCGCTGGTTCCTCGATCGCGTCGCCACCCACATCATCGCGTTCGAAGGCGATTCGCACGTCGAGTTCTTCCCCGGCAATTACAACGAATACGAAGCGGACAAGAAGCGCCGTCTCGGCGAGGAAGGCGCGCGTCCGCATCGGGTGAAGTACAAGAAGCTGGTCTGATTGGAGCGGGGAACGGGGAACAGGGGACGGGGAACATGCGGAGCGAGGCGAGGCGCCGCCGCCAGCTCCGCCCCAGATGTTTGATATTGCGACAGGACACATATCCGTCGACAGGCTGATTTTCCCCGTTCCCTGTTCCCCGTTCCCCGCACTTATCCCCGGAGACTCCCATGCACTTCATGCA
>JBBQQL010000153.1:0-10325 GCA_038215995.1 Lysobacterales bacterium | reverse complement strand
TTCAAACTTATGCCGTGGGCAACTTCGGTTCCGGCTGGACCTGGCTGGTAAAGAAGGCCGATGGTTCGGTGGACATCGTCAACATGGGTGCGGCCGGTACGCCACTCACTACTGGTGACAAAGCACTGCTGTGTATTGATGCGTGGGAACACGCCTATTACGTTGACTACCGCAACCTGCGCGCCCAATTCGTTGAGAGCTTCATCAATCATTTGGCGAACTGAAATTTTGTGGCGAAGAATTTCGCGTAAACTGCCGGTTAACTGCCTGGCAAGCCTGCCATCGCTACGCTTGAACAGCCGGGACAGAGATACATGCATGCGCCGCCGAGGCCGGGAAATGGCTGAGGGCAGCGTAGCACTTGAGTATGATTGGCGCTGCGCTACGATGCGATAGACAAGGAGTTGAATTATGAGCGCCACTGATCAAGCTTCGGCCGGAAATGACAGTCCAATTTCGCCATGGTGGTTGCGCACGCTACTGATCGTGATAGTGCTTGGCTTTGCAGGGCTGATCACGATCACGATGCTTGCCTACCGCAATGCGCCGCCGATTCCGGCGCAGGTGGTGGACGCGCAAGGCGTCGCGCTGTTTAGTGGGGACGATATCCGCGCCGGCCAGGCGGTATTTCTCAAGTATGGTCTGATGGACAATGGCAGCATCTGGGGTCACGGTGCCTATCTCGGTCCGGATTTCTCGGCCGAAGCGCTGCATCGTATAGGCGAAGACACTGCCGAGGCCATCGCCCAGCAACAATACCAGCAGCCTTTAGCCGCGCTGACTGTTTCGCAACAGGCGGCAGTGCATGCCGAGACAGCGGTGGCGCTCAAGACCAATCGTTACGATGCGACCACTGCAACGCTGAATTTGACTGCCCCGCAAACGACAAGCTATCGCCAGCAGATCAACTACTGGGCTGAGTACTTCCGTCATCCGTCGCGCAATGGCGGCTTGAAACGCGACCTCATCACCGACCCAGTCGAACTGCGTCAGTTCACCGCCTTTGTCACCTGGGCGGCTTGGGCGTCGGTGGCCGTCCGTCCCGGCGAGAACTATTCTTATACCAACAATTTTCCATACGACCCGAGCGTCGGCAATCTGCCCACGCCCGACGCGCTGTTATGGAGCGCGCTCAGCTTGCTGGTATTGCTTGCCGGCACCGCGACGGTGCTGCTGATATTCGGCAAGTTCGATTACCTCGGCTGGGCCAGTCGTGGCCGGCACATCCAACCGCACCTGCTGCCTGGCACATCCAGCCCCGGCCAGCGCGCGCTGGTTAAGTTTTTCGTCGTGGTCGCACTGCTGTTTCTCGCGCAGACACTGGTTGGCGGTGCTACAGCGCATTATCGTGCCGACCCGGGCAGTTTCTACGGTTTCCAACTGGAAGAGATATTTCCCGGCAACCTGACGCGCACCTGGCATCTGCAGACGGCGATCTTCTGGATCGCCACCGCCTACGTCGCCGCTGCACTGTTCTTGGCCCGCACTTTGCGCAGTGAAGAGCCGCGCTGGTTTGCCGGCTGGGTGCACGTGCTGTTCGCCGCGTTCGCGGTAGTGATAGTCGGGAGCCTGCTCGGCGAGTGGCTCGGCATCGCGCAACTACTCGGGTCCTGGTGGTTCTGGCTCGGCAACCAGGGTTGGGAATATCTGGAGCTCGGCCGGATCTGGCAGTATTTGCTGGTGGCGGGTCTGCTCGTCTGGTTCGCCATGCTGTGGGCGCTGGCACGGACACGCGCGGTGGCCGATCCTGCGGCGCGCCCGCTTGCGAAAATGTTCCTGTTCGCGGCACTCGCCATTCCGGTGTTTTATATCCCGGCACTGTTCTACGGGGCGCAGACCAACTTCACTGTGGTTGACACCTGGCGCTTCTGGATCATCCACCTGTGGGTCGAGGGTTTCTTCGAGTTCTTCGCCACGACGGTGGTGGCGTTGACGTTCTATCAACTTGGCCTGACCAGCCGCAATGTCGCATTGCGTGTGATCTATCTCGATGGAATCCTGTTTTTCCTCGGTGGCCTGATCGGTACCGGCCACCACTGGTATTTCAGTGGTCAGAGCAGCTTCAACATGGCGCTGTCGGCGATGTTCTCGGTGCTTGAAGTGGTGCCGTTGACCCTGCTGACCCTGGACGCCTGGGATTTCGTGCGCACCACGCGTGGCGAACGTGAGGCCGACGGAAAATCGATTACGGTCCCGCACAAATGGACGTTCTACTTCCTGATGGCGGTCGGCTTCTGGAACTTCGTCGGCGCCGGCATGCTCGGCTTCTTCCTCAATCTACCCATTGTCAGCTACTACGAGGTCGGCACGCAGATAACGCCGGCGCACGCCCACGCGTCCTTGATGGGCGTGTTTGGCATGTTGGCAATCGCGTTGATGGTATTCGTGCTACGTCAGACCAGCAGCGACGAACGCTGGCCCGGCATCGAAAAGTACGTCCGGGTCGCGTTCTGGGGCACCAATATCGGTCTCGCCATGATGATCGCGATGAGCCTGTTCCCGAGCGGCGTTCTACAGCTCTGGGACGTAGTACAGCACGGCTACTGGCACGCGCGCAGCCTCGATTACCTCAGCACCGAGCGCGCGCGCTTGATCGAATGGCTGCGCCTGCCCGGCGATCTTGTGTTCATCATCTTTGGCGCGGTGCCGCTGGTGATCGCATCGATCAAAGGCTACCTCGGGGTGCGCGCCGCGAATTGGAAAGAAGGGTGAGGAATGAAAACTAATGACCTGACCACGCCTGTATTGGCGTTTACTGACCGCGAAAAAGGTACTTTATGAAATCGGTCAGACCAACAGTACTGGCGATACTGCCGGAATCACCCGTCGTAATGACAATTGGCCATTCCACGCGCACGATCGAGGAGTTCATCTCTTTGCTTCAGGCACACGCCGTCACTTGCGTGGTGGATGTACGTACGGTGCCGCGTTCGAGGGACAACCCGCAGTTCAATCGCGAAACGTTGCCCGTTTCGCTGAAGACGGCAGGCATCGGTTACGTGCACATGGCGGAACTTGGCGGTCTGCGTCACACAACGCGCGATTCCCTAAACATCGGCTGGCGAAATGCCTCTTTTCGCGGCTACGCGGATTACATGCAAACGCCGGAATTTCAGCGGGCCATCGACCAATTGATTCAATTGGCGAACCAGGACCGGATAGCGGTGATGTGCGCTGAAGCAGTGCCATGGCGGTGCCATCGCTCGCTTATCGAGGATGCGTTGTTGGTTCGTGGAATTCGCAGCGAGGACATCATGAGTGCGACTCGCCGTCAGGTTCATGCCCTGACAACTTTTGCCAGAGTCGAGGGCACCCAGATCACGTACCCGGCTGATGCGTCACAGAACGTTGCGAAGAAACCGCCTGTCAAAAGTTCTCCGCAACCGGCCATCAGTACCACCAAGGCAACCAAAAGAGGGCGATCTGCTTAACTTGATGTTGACGCCGGTTTAAAAATGACCAGATAACCCCGTTTGTGCCGGCTGAATATTGGCCAGGTAATCCAGTGGCCCAGCAGTTGCGAAATGCCAAGCCACTCGCCCAGCAGGCTGCCACCGATCACCAGCGCAAAGGCGGCAAACAGCACATGCGTCCAGTCGGCCAGCCAGGACGGTTCGTCGGCGCGCAGCGAATGGCCCAGGAATAGGGCGGCGGCGACGTAGGCGATAGCGATCCAGAAGATGGCCAACTGCAAATGCCAGTTGCGCATCAGGTTGCTGAGGAAGATGCGCGCCAGATCGAATCCGTAAAAACTGCTCGGGTCGGCGCGATAATGGGCCACTGCACTGACCACCAGCGATTGCCCCAGCAGCAATAGCGCCACCACCACGAAGAATTTCACCAATGCCTGCTGGCCCGGGCTCGATTGGCCGGGCACCAGCTGCGGGTGTACGTGGTGGCCGCGCGTGATCCAGCCCGGGTAATCGAAATTGCCGAATGCCAGCAGCACCGTCGCGATACCGGCCAGCAGCATCATCAGGCTCAGCGCACTCCACAACAGCGCGTAAGACGACGGCTGGTTGCCGACGCTCGGGTCATACGGAAAATTGTTGGTATAGGAATAGTCTTCGCCGGGGTGCGCGGCCACCGACGCACACGCCGCCCAAGCGACGAAAGCGGCGAACGTGCGCAGCAACCCCGGTTCGACCTCGTCCATGCTGGCGAGCTTGGGCTTGGGCGCCGAGTAGTAGCTGATCGCCTGGAAGTCGATCTTCGGATAGCTGACGTGGGCTCATTCAAGCTTGCTCATCATCAGCCAGTGACGAAAGACCTTCAGGCGGAAATTGAGCAGCCACTCGGGCTCCTTCTTCTTGGCCGAGATCAGCCGGATCGTGCCTTCGTTGAGACTCTTGGCGGTGACGCCAGACTCGATGTCGGTGACGAAGCCGTGCGCGTACAGCCGGTTGACGAGGTTTTGCAGCAAGGCGCTCATTTGCGTCGCCTCAGCCTGACCCCGCCAGGGCACCCGCCTTCAGGTTGAAGCTCTTCATCACAGCCACAGGTGTTGGCGGCGTTGGGGTTGTCGAACCGAAAGCTTTGCTTGAGGCCTTCGGTGACGAAGTCCAGACGGGCCCCATCGACCATAGCGAGGCTCTTGGGGTCGACCACCAGTTTCGCGACGTGTGCTTCGAACACGACATCGCCACCATCCAACCCGTCAGCGAACGCATAGGTGCAGGCGAGACCCGAATGTCCGACGGTCTTGACGCCGACCCACAAGGCCAGGCCTTTGCCGCACCTGGCGATCTGGGTGCGTATCAGTTCGGCGGCGGCTTCGGTGAGATGATGGCCATGGCGTGCTGGCCGCTTTCGGATGGGGCGTCCCGGTAGATGGGGGCTGATTTCGGTTTATCAGAAGTTTCCGCCGGAGCGCCGAGCGCGGCGCTGAAAAAAGCGAACGGCTGATCCGTCAGTGGTAGCCGACTCCCATCACGTAATCGCGCAGCAGGGACTCCTCGTCCTTGACCTCCCGCAGAAGCGCGCCGAGCGCATCGCGGGCATTGAGCACGCCGAGCGGTCGGCCGTCGGCGCCAGCGATCGGAACGTTCTTCAGGTTGCGCGCCTTCATCTTCGACCAGACGTCTTGCAAGAGGTCGCCCGGGGTGCACTGCAAGACATCGGCGCTCATCACCAGGGCGGCTGCGACCCTGCAGGCTGCGCCCTGACACTCGCTGATCTGGGCGATGACATCAGTTTTTGTGATGACGCCCACGACGGTGCCGCCGCCCCCGCAGACGACGACGAGATCGGTGCCGGCGCGCAGCAGCCGAGCCACTTCGAGCAGCGGCGCGCCGTCGGCGATCATCACCAGCCGCGCGCGCGCCGCAGTCAGAACTTGTTCGACGAACACGCTTTCGCTGCCATAGATCATCGATTGCGCAGGGGTTCTTGCGGCAGTTGTCATTGCATCCTCCTTGGGTGCGCTGATCGCGATCGGATCGCTGGCGGGAAATGTTTCGCGCAGCGCTTCGTCGAGCAGCGCATCAGTGTGGTCGATTCCTGCCGGAAAGCCGTCCTCGAGGTCGGGTCGATTTCTCTCGTTCGCCATGGTGCTACTTCGTCGTGCGCGTAAGTGCTTTGCCCGAATGGAATACGACGTCCGGTTCCCCCGGATGGTGGTCGTGCTCCGCAATCGAGTACATGGTGTTGCCGGCCGTCGTGCCGAGCTTGTGAACGCCGGTAACTGTACCGTGACCGATAGCGCTGCGGTAGTGCCATGACACGGAAGTGCCTTTTGGAATCGTCTTGAACGCTGGTGCTTTCTTGGTCGTCATGGTGGCTTGCTCCAAAAGATTAGGGCTTGCGTCTCAACGTTGCAGCAACGAGCGCGCGCGCTCGCAGACGTTGTCGATGGTGAATCCGTATTCGTGCATCACGACTTCGCCCGGTGCCGATGCGCCGAAGTGATCGACGCCGAGCACATCGCCCGCGTCACCGACGTAGCGATGCCAACCCAGAGATGAGCCCGCTTCGACTGCGAGTCGTGCTCCGATCGAAGGCGGCAGCACGGCATTGCGGTAGTCCAGCGGCTGGGCATCGAACAGGTCCCAGCTCGGCATCGAAACGATCCGCGTCGCGATGTGTTCGGCCGCGAGTTGACGGCCGGCCGCGACGACGAGTCCAACCTCGGAGCCGCTCGCGATCAGGATCAGGTCGGGCTTGCCGTCAGGCGCATCGATCAGGACATAGGCCCCGTGTCGCAGGCCATCGGCGGATGCAGATGTCGTGCGGTCGAGGGTCGGCACGTTCTGCCGAGTCAACACCAGGGCGATCGGTTGGCCGGTCGCCTCGAGCGCGACACGCCATGCCACTGCGGTTTCGTTGGCGTCGCCAGGACGAATCAGGCTCAAGTGCGGCATAGCGCGCAGGCCGGCCAGTTGCTCGACCGGTTGATGCGTCGGGCCGTCCTCGCCGAGCGCGATGCTGTCGTGGGTGAAGACGAAGACCACGTGCAAGCCCATGAGTGCGGCCAGGCGCATCGACGGGCGCATGTAGTCGGAGAAGATCAGGAACGTCGCGCTGAACGGAATGACGCCACCGTGCGCCGCCAGACCGTTGACGATGGCGCCCATCGCGTGCTCGCGCACGCCGAAGTGCAGATTGCGCCCGGCATTGCTCCAGCCGCCGCCCTCCGATCCCTGACGGTCGTGCGCATCGACGCCGGGCGCCTCGAAATCGCCCAGGCCCTTCAAGGCGGTGTGCGTCGAAGGGTCCAGATCGGCCGACCCGCCGATCAAAGCCGGCAGATGCGGCGCAATCGCGTTCATCACCTTGCCCGATGCGACGCGCGTTGCCATGCCCTTGTCATCGGCTGGGAAGACCGGAATATCCGCATCCCAGCCGGCGGGCAGTTTGGCGTCGATCAGTTGCTGCAGCTCGCGCGCGACTTCGGGGAACGCTGCCGCGTAAGTCGCGAACCGGGTGCGCCACTCGGCCTCGCGCTGCTTGCCGCGCTCGATGGCCTCGCGAAAGTGCGCCAGTGCGGCTTCTGGAATAAGGAAGGTCGGCTCGGTCGGCCAGCCGAGATTCTGCTTGGTCAGAAGCACCTCGTCGGCACCGAGCGGAGAACCGTGCGCCTCATAGCTGTCTTGCTTGTTCGGCGAGCCGTAACCCAGGTGCGTGCGCACCAGTATCAGCGACGGCTGCCTCGTGTTGGCGCGCGCAGCGTCGAGGGCGCGCGCTATCGCCGCCAGGTCGTTGCCGTCTTCGACCGTTTCGGTATGCCAGCCATAGGCCGCGAAGCGCAGCGCCCGATCTTCGGTGAACGCGATGTCGGTGCCGGCCGACAAGGTGACGTTGTTGTCGTCATACAGACAGATCAGCTTGCCGAGCCGCAGATGGCCGGCGAGCGACGCGGCCTCCGATGCAACGCCTTCCATCAAATCCCCATCGCTGACGATCGCGTAGGTGGTGTGATCGATGATCTCGAAGCCGTTGCGGTTGTAACGCGCCGCCAGGTTTGCTTCGGCCATGGCCATGCCCACGGCGTTGCCGAAGCCCTGGCCGAGCGGTCCGGTCGTCACCTCGACGCCGGGTGTATGGCCGCGCTCGGGATGCCCCGGCGCGGCACTCCCCCATTGCCGGAACTGCTCGATCTCGTCGAGTGGCAACGCGTAGCCGCAGACGTACAGCAGGCTGTAGAGCAACATCGACCCGTGGCCGGCCGACAGCACGAAGCGGTCGCGGTCGAACCAGTCGGGATCGCTCGGGCTGTGTTTCAGGAACCGGGTCCACAGCACATAGGCCATCGGCGCCGCACCCATCGGCAAGCCGGGGTGGCCGCTCGCGGCCTTTTGCACCGCGTCGATCGAAAGGAAGCGAAGGGTGTTGACGCATTGCTGGTCGAGTGTGCTTGTCATGGATGTTCCTCCCATTCGGGTACCCGAGGCTGCCACAGGCCGACCGGGGACACTATCAGCGCGGGATGGATCAGATGTTTGCCGATACTTGCAGGGATACGCATTCGCATTCCTTATCATGGGATTTGACTTGCGCCGCACTCAAGCGCTCGTCTTCTTCAGTGCCGAACCCTTGTGCATCGCGATGTGATCGCTCTTGTCGCTCTCGATCTCGTACTGCGGTTCGTCCGCAGTGGCGTGATGTGTGTAGCCCTTGTAGTCGGTGTTTTGGGTATGCACCTTGGTGATCCTGCCGCTGACGTGTCCTGCTTCCGAGTTCCACGTCACGTGATCGCCGACCTTGAATTTCACTGTCACGATGTTCGCTCCTTTGCTTGGCGCAACGCCATGTCAACTTCATGGCCCGGAACCGGCGTCCACTCGTTGGCATCGATCGTGCGCTCGAATTCCACTTCGGCGTGCAGTCCTTCGAGGTCGCGATGCACGACCGCCACTGCGAGCTTGCGGTCGCCGCGCAGGTACGTGATCTTGCAGTCGCGCGCATCCAGACTGCCTTCGATGTCGACCGTGTCGAAGCGTTCGGCGTGGCCGATATAGGCCAGACCGAAATCGTATTGCTCGGTCCAGAAGAACGGCACCGCCGTGAAACGCTCGCGCGCGCCGAGCATGTTGCGCGCCGCCGTCTGGCCCTGCCGCTCGGCGACCACCCAGTGTTCAACGCGAATTCGATCGCTGCTGAGCGGATCGGGCCAGGCTGCGATGTCGCCGGCCGCATAGATTCCCGGCGCGCTGGTTTCGAGATGCTTGTCGACGCTGACGCCGCCTGCGCCATTGATCGTCAGGCCCGCCTGCTGCGCCAGCGCCACGTTCGGCCTGACGCCGACGCCGATGACGACCAAGTCGGCGGCCAGCCGTTCACCATTGCTCAGGGTCACACCGTCTGCGTCGATCAAGACCGGCGTGCATCCGAGGTGAAACCCCACCCCGTGCTGCTCATGCAGCGAACGGATGAAGGCACCGACCTGCATGCCGAGGACTTTTTCCATCGGAACCGCTTCGCGCCCCACCACCTGCACGTCGAGCTTGCGTGCGCGCAGCGAGGCGGCAACCTCAAGGCCGATGAAGCTGGCACCGATCACAACTGCGCGTTTGGCTTTCTGCGCGGCGGCCACCAGCGCGTCGCAATCGGCGGCGGTACGCAGATAGTGCACGTGCGGCAGGTCGACACCGGGCAGATCAAGGCGCACGGGCTCGGCGCCCGTCGCCAGCAGCAGCGCGTCGTAGCCTTGACGGCTGCCGTCTTCGAGCTCGATCTGTCGTGCGACCACGTCGATACGGGTGACGCGCACGTTCAGCCGCAGGTCGATGCGCTGGTCGCGGTAGTACTGGGCCGTGCGCGGTGGCGTGACTTCCGCTGCGCCGGTACCCGCGAGCTCGCCTTTGGACAGGTTCGGCCGGTCGTACGGTGGCGAGGTATCGGCGCTGAGCATCGTGATGCTGCCTGGGTACCTGAGCTGGCGCAGCATTTGGGCGGCAGCGTTGCCGGCACCGCCGCTGCCGACGATCACGATCGACTGCGGTGCGGCCGTACCATCGGGATGCGGATGCTCGAGCTTTTCACGCACATAGACGACGCCGTCTCGTTGTTCGACCTTCCAGCATGCGATCGGGGTCAAAGCCGGCGCGCGCAGCACCTCGCCATTGCGCAGGTTGAAGCAAGCATGGTGCCAAGGGCAACGCAAGGTATCGCCGATCAGCAGCCCATCGGCCAGCGGCGCGCCGTAGTGCGTGCAGATGGCGCCGACAGCCTGAATGAGGTCGCCTTGCCGCACCAGGATCACCGCTTCGCCATGCGCATGCCCAAGCAGCAACGTACCGTCCTTGACGGAGGTGAGGGGAATCCCACGTGAGAAATCGGCACCACTTAGGGCTGCGTTGGTTTCGGTCATGACGGCTCCTTTGCCAGAAATCTCCCGGCGCGTAACACAGTGTCGACACCCTGCCGGCGTTCGTCTGTGCGCCAGCTCACATAGGCGGCCGCGTTCAGCGCACGACGCCGACCACGTAGGACCCGCTGAATTTTTATCAAGAAAAAATAATGGAACATACCCTATCCGCACTGCCTTATGCCATGGACGCGCTACAGCCGCACATTTCCAAGGAAACATTCGAGTACCACTACGGGAAGCATCATCAGGCCTACGTGACCAATCTCAACACGCTGATCAAGGGTACTGAGTTCGAAAACGCCATGCTGGAAGACATCATCAAGAAATCATCCATGGGAATTTACAATAACGCCGCGCAGACGTGGAACCACACTTTTTTCTGGAATTGCATGAAACCGAATGGCGGTACGGTACCGAGCGGCGCGCTCGCTGCTGCCATCAACAAGAAACGGGGCAGCCATGACGAATTCAAGACCACTTTTCAAACTTATGCCGTGGGCAACTTCGGTTCCGGCTG
>JBBQQL010000152.1:0-10353 GCA_038215995.1 Lysobacterales bacterium | reverse complement strand
CCCTGATGGCTTCAATACCTCCAGCGGTCAGTTTTGCGCTTGGCATGACTGGCAGGGCGACGGCTACGGCGTAACCTCGACGGTCGGCGACGTGGCGTTCACCAACATGCCATACGTTCACGACATGGGTTCCAGCTGCGGCCAGAACTTCGTCAACACCGGCACCACCGGCACGCTGGATGGCGTCACCCTCGTCGAGGGCCATGAGTATGCCGAGACGCTCACCGATCAGAACCCGGCCGGCGGCTGGACCAACCATGTCAGAGGCTCAGCCAGCAAAGGACAGGAAAATGGCGACGAATGTGCCTGGATCAGCTCCGGTACGGGCGCATCGGCAAACGTCGTGATGAACACCGGCACCTTCGCCATGCAGAGCACCTGGTCGAATGACACCAACAATTGCGCCATCTCGCACCCGGTCGTTCTGTAGAGGACTGCAGTATCTGATTCATTTGCCGGGTTGCCCTCCGCCTGTCCAGGGATGTGCTGGACAGACGTAAACCCCGATGGCCCGATCGGCAACGATCGGGCCATTTTTTCAACTTTTGCCATCCGGGCCAGCCGCAGGAGAGCGCATGTGCAAGTACCCCCAGCGTGGCCGTGCACCCCTCTCGTCGACGCGTGCGCTCGACAGACGCATGGCACGACCATCCTGCGTGGTCGGCGGCAACGGCAATATCAATTCGCAACTTGTTGCGTTCCCGATGTCCGCTGCCGGGCCCGGCAGCACATCGCCTGAACCGATACGAAAATTATTGCGTGCATTGCGCCGGGCAAAATGATCGCCACAGCATTGATCAACCGATGATTATTATCAAAATGGCAAAAGGCAAAGACGGCCGGCGGCACTTGAAATCATTGATCGTATTATATTTCGACGCCTGAATGAGGGGATGCGGGAGCAAGACATTTTGTGATTTTAATCACCTCGCATGACAAATTTTCCTATTGACGATAATCGCGAAACGCACCTAATGTCGAAATATTCGCCAGAGGGAGAGTTCGGCGAATAACCCACTGCAGCGTCAGTCATGTCGCTGGCTTTCGATAATCCGCGTATGGCGCCTTTGGGAGAAGGCGGGCAGATGCGCGGTTTGCAGGGGGCGTACCGCAACCCGGTAAATATCCAATAGTGCCGCGCCTTCAGGCGGCGCTCCATCGTGTGGTCAATGTGACCGCACTGGGTTTGTTTGACCATGAAAAACTATGGGGAGTCATAATGTCCATCCATTCAAGAAGAAGTTTGTTCAAGGTAGTCGCCGCTTCAGCGCTACTGGCTCTTTCGGCAGGCGCTGTGGCCACAAATGGCAGTGCAGGAAACTCCGGCAACACCACGCCGTTGACTGACAATCCCTACGCGCCAGCCTACGGCCACCCCTATCGCCATGGCGCGGTTCCCACCCGGGAAGCCCACAGCCGCATGAAGCAGTACCAGTCACTGCATGCGGCCTCGACCGCCGCAGCTACCGGCGCGAAGACACTCAGCTATGGCGGCGGCGTAGACGGGATCGGCGTCACCAGCGGCACCCCGAAGGTCTACATCGTGGTCTACGGCAGCCAGTGGGGCACCGCCGGAACCGACGGCAACGGCAACACCACCATGTCCAGTGACCCGGTCGGCGCGGTGCCCTACATGCAGAAGTTGTTCAAGAACCTGGGTACCGGTGGAGAGCTGTGGTCGGGCGTGCTGACCCAGTACTGCGACGGCCCACTGGTCTCCAGCGGCGCCACGTTCTGCCCCTCTGGTGCACCTCATGTGGGCTACCCCACGGGCGGCGCGTACGCCGGGATCTGGTACGACAACTCGGTGGCATCCCCGTCGAATGCGACCGGCGCCCAGCTCGCGCAGGAGGCGCTCAAGGCGGCGGCCCACTTCGGCAACACCACCGCGGCATCCAACCGCTACGTGCAGTATGTAATCCTGTCGCCGACCGGCACCCATCCGGACGGCTTCAATACGTCCAGCGGGCAGTTCTGCGCATGGCATGACTGGCAGGGTGACGGCTATGGCGTCACCTCGACGGTTGGCGATGTCGCCTTCACCAACATGCCGTACGTCTACGACATGGGTGCCAGTTGCGGTATGGGCTCGGTCAACGGGAGTGGTACAGCGCAAGGCAAGCTGGACGGCTTCTCCATCGTCGAAGGCCACGAGTATGCCGAGACGGTCAGCGACCAGAACCCGGCTGGCGGCTGGACCAACCACGTCAGCGGCTCGGCCAGCAGTGGTCAGGAGAACGGTGACGAGTGTGCCTGGATCAGTTCCGGCCAGGGTGCCACGGCAAACGTGGTGATGGGCGGCGGCACCTTCCCGATGCAGAGCACCTGGTCCAACGACACCAACGAGTGCGACATCACGCATCCGCTTGTCAGCGGTGGTGGTGGCGGCAATGTTCCGCCGGTAGCAAACTTCAGCGATACGATCAGCGGGCTCACGGTGAACTTCACCGACAGCTCCAGCGACAGTGACGGCAGCATCGCCTCACGCTCATGGAACTTCGGTGACAGCAGCACGTCGACCGCCACCAACCCGAGCCACACCTACAGCGCGGCGGGCACTTACAGCGTGGCGCTGACGGTGACCGACAACAGCGGCGCGACCAACACCAAGACGCTGTCGGTGACGGTTGCCAGCAGCGGCGGCGGTGGCAACGTGCTGCAGAATGGCGTGGCGTTGACCGGTCAGGCCGGTGCAACCGGTGCCCAGCTGTTCTACACCGTGGTGATCCCGGCGGGCGCCAGCAACCTGGTGATCGCCACCTCCGGCGGCACCGGTGACGCGGACCTGTACACCAAGTTCGGTTCCAACCCGACGCTGTCCAGCTATGACTGCCGTCCGTATGTCAGCGGCAACAACGAGAACTGCACCGTGGCTTCGCCGCAAGCAGGCACCTACTACGTCATGTTGAACGGCTACGCCGCGTTTACCGGCGTCAGCATCAAGGCCACCTGGAGCACCAGCAGTGGCGGTGGCGGTGGCGGCAACGTGTTGCAGAATGGCGTGGCGGCCACCGGTCTGAACGCAACCAAAGGCAATGCCGTGGCCTACACCATGATCGTGCCTGCAGGTGCCACCAGCCTGAGCTTCAAGATCACCGGCAGTACCGGTGACGCCGATCTGTACGTCAAGTTCGGCTCCGCGCCGACCACGTCGAGCTACGACTGCCGTCCCTACCTGACCGGCGACAATGAAACCTGCACGATCTCCAACGTGCAGGCGGGTACTTACTACGTGATGGTGAATGCCTATGCGACCTACTCGGGTGTCAGCCTGACTGGTAGCTATACCCCGTAATCGTGTTGTACCCCGGCGCGCAAGGATGCGCACCCCCATCGACATCGAGATGGATCGTGCACAGCCGGTCTGGCGACGCACTCGATGGACCATTGCAATACGCGAAACGAAGGCCCGATCGTCGCCGATCGGGCCTTCTCTTTTCCCGTGACCTGCTGCAAGCCACACCCTTGAATTGTCATCGGGCGAGGTTGGCAGGGCTTGCGTGACCACCAAAAGCCGCATTGCACGCGCCAGTCACAGGGGAGTATTAAACAATTGTTGTGGTCTTGGCGGGTTTCCCCAGCAGCACGTCGATGCTCGGTTCCACACCCTCTGCTTCGAAACAAACCCTTGACGCAACCGACTGACAGAGGCCTTGGGCTGCTGCGCGGGGTGTCGGATGAAGGGCGGGCAAACTCTGCCCGGACCCCATCAACCAAGAGTTCGGAAAATACGTTGGTGGCGCCATGGCGACGCCAACCAGCAGGGCTGCGGACAGCCCCCCACCTTGTCAAACACGTTTACCTCGGGGTCTTACGCCAAACGGGGATCGACGGGTATCGCATGCCCCTGCTGACCCAGCAGGCAACGCAGCAGCGCGAACCCGCTCACCCCATCCGGGGCACCGCCATGAAGAAATCATTGATCCTCCCGTTGTTCGGTACGGCCCTCGTGGCCTGGCTGCCACTGTCGGTGGCGCGCGAAGGGGTCGTGCTGCCTGGCATGGTTGGCACGGTCGGCGTCACCAGTGGTGTCGATGCCCAGGGGCCGGGAACCTTGCTGGTCGACAACCAGGACATCAACACCGGCAACGACCCGCGCGGCGCGATCACCACCGATGCCGCAAACACCGCGAGCGTCCAGTTCAACAACAGCTCGACGGTGAGCGGATTCGTCGGCGCGACCGGCTCAACCTTCCTCACTATTTCGGCCGGCACCCATGCCAACACGGTCACCTTCAACGGCCCGATCTACTCAACGAGGTTCTCGGTCGCCGGCACAGGCACAGTCAATTTCAACGGCGCCTTCACCAGCAATACCGGATCGACCATGGATTTCGCCGGTCACGGATTCATCAATGTGGCTGCCGGGCAAACGGTGAAGGCCGCCATCACCAATACGGCCGGTGCCGATACGGGCACGTTGGCGCTCAACAACAACAGCATCCTCGATGGCGCGGTCGGTGCCGCGAGCGGACTCAGGCAGATCAACGTGGGCGGCGGCAATGCACTTATTACCGGCCAGGCCAATGCGGCCAGCTACACGCTGGGTACCAACACCTTGAACGTGGCAGGCGCTTTCGCGATCCCGGTAGCGGGCACCATCAACACCACGATCTTCAGCACCTCGCTGTACGGCAAGATCATGCCGGTCGGCGCCGCCATCATCGGCAATGCATTGCAGGTCAGCGTGAATGTCACCGGGCCGATGCCGGTCGGCAGCATCTTCAACATCGTCGAGGCGACCAGCGGCACCAGTGGCAGCACCGTCACTGCGACCAGCAACACCACGCGCTACCTTTTTCAGCGGCACCGACCACCAACGGTCAGGTGCAGATCATTGCGACCCAGATCCCGCTGGCGACCGTCGCGGCCCCGGCAGGCAATCCGACCGCTCCCACCGTCGCCCCGATCGTCGATGCACTGCCGTTGCCGTACGCGCACCCAGTCGTGCTGCACGGCTTGCGCTGCATGCATGGAGAACCGGTTTCCTATCCGGTCACGCCGGATTCGAACCTCCTCGACATGGTCGTTGTATCGTAACGATCCACTGCCGAGGAAGATCGACCGATGAATCGAGCCATGTCATTGCTGTCTCTCGCGCTGCTGGCTGCAGCCAGTGCCGTTCAAGCAGCACCAGCCGTGCCACGCGAGCAACCGACCCTGCATCAGTTGGCCGGCGCGCCCAGCGAAGCGGAATTGCGCGCCACGATCACCGGGCTGGTGGGTTTCGGTACCCGTCAGACCCTGTCGGACACCCGGTCCGATACGCGCGGCATCGGCGCAGCGCGGCGCTGGGTGAAATCCCGCTTCGAGGCGATCTCGAAGGATTGCGGCGGTTGCATCGAGGTGGTGACGCCGTCGCAGATGGTCACCGGCAGCCGCATTCCGACACCGGTCGAGGTGATGGACGTGATCGGGATCAAACGCGGCAAGGGTGATCCGAAGCGGGTGATCGTGATCAGCGGCCATCTGGATTCGCGCGTCAGCGACGTGATGAACAACCACAGCGATGCGCCCGGCGCCAACGACGACGCCTCCGGGGTGGCAGCGGTGATGGAGGCGGCGCGCCTGCTGTCGAAGCAGGACAACGATGCCACCGTGGTGTTTGCCGTGTTGTCCGGCGAGGAACAGGGCCTGTTTGGCGGCAAGGTGCTGGCCGACTATGCCGTGGCTCAGGGCTGGAAGGTCGAGGCTGACCTCAACAACGACATCATCGGCAACAGCCGTGGACAGAACGGCATCTTCGACAGCACCACGGTACGGATTTTCTCCGAAGGCACCAAGAGCAACGAGACCCCGGCGCAAGCGAACTATCGCCGTTATCACGGTGGCGAGGTGGATTCACCTTCGCGCAATCTGGCCCGTTACATGTCCACGCTCGCCGACAGCTACCTGCCGGACCTGCGCGTGCGGATGATCTACCGCACCGACCGCTTCGGTCGCGGCGGTGACCAGGTCGAACTGCTCAAGGCCGGATTCCCCGCCGTGCGCGTCACCGAGTCGCACGAGGACTACACCCATCAGCATCAGGATCTGCGTACCGAGAAGGGCGTGGTCTATGGCGATACCATCGCCGGCATCGATTTCCGCTATCTGGCCCGGGTCACCGCACTCAACACCATCACCATGGCCGCGCTGAGCCGCGCGCCGGCGCCGCCCACGGGCATCAGCATCGAGGGCGCCGTAAGCACCGACACCACGCTGCACTGGAACAAGGTGCCCGGCGCTGCCGGCTACCGCGTGCACTGGCGCGACACCACCGCACCGCAGTGGCAGTACGAGCGCGCGGTGGGCGATGTCAGCCAGACCGTGCTGACGGATGTGGTCGTCGATGACTGGTTCTTCGGGGTGTCGTCGGTGTCCGCCGATGGCTACGAAAGCCCGGTGGTGTTCCCCGGCTTCGCCGGCAGTTTCGAGCGCTCGCCGGCACCCGACAGCAGCAGCAGCGCCAGGTAAGGTACGACGGGGCAGTCGCCGCTGCCCCGCACTACCCCACCGCGGCAAAGGATCAACCGGCGCTGGACGCTGCCGGGGCTGGCGTATCTGCCGCTGCCGCCTTGCTGCCGCGCGTGTAGACGATCTCCTTGCTGCCCTCGCACTGACCGACCTGCTTGCCCTTGTCCGCCGCCTGATCGGCCGGCACCACCTCGAGCGTGTAGCCCGACAGGCCCTTGGCCTTCAGCTTGGCGTCGATGCCGGACTTCACGCTGTCGCAGGAAGCGTGTGCCAGCAAGGGCAACGCCAGCAACAGCAACGCGGCTACTCCGAAACGCTTGTTCATGAGCTTGTTCCCCAAGGCAGAGACTTCCAGGGCGAAAACAGCGGGCTGAAACGCGGCGGCACCGATGCCCGCGCGTTGCAGTGAATCCATGCTGTCACCAACTCGCCGCGGCGAGAAGTGCTGCGACGCCGCCATTCAGCGAGTACGTGGCTTGGCCCGATGGGTCGGGGTGGCGGTCCATGGATCATCCGGCCACGGATGGCGCGGATAGCGGCCCTTGAGTTCCTTTTTCACCTCGGGGTAGGTGCGCTCCCAGAAGCCCTTGAGGTCCTGGGTCACCTGGATCGGCCGCCCGGCCGGTGACAGCAGGTGCAGGGTGACCGGCACCCGGCCGCTGCCGACGCGAGGCGTCTCGGCCAAGCCAAACAGCTCCTGCAGCTTGACCGCCAGTACTGGCGGTTCACCGGGTATGTAATCGATCCGCCGCTGCTGCCCGCTCGGCACGCTGAGGCTTTCCGGTGCGTGGGCATCGAGCAGTCGCCGCTGCTCGTGATCGAACATCGATGCCAGCGCCTGCGACAAGGTCTCGCCGGCCAGCGCATCGAGCCGATGCTTGCCAGCCAGCCACGGTGCCAGCCAGTGATCAAGGCTGTCCAGCAGGGCCGGGTCGGAGACATCGGGCAGACCCAGCTCCGGCATCCATGCGCGCAATGCCTGCATGCGCGTGCGCAAACGGCGCGCCGACTCGCTCCACGGCAGCGCCTCGATACCGCGCGCACGCACCGCGGCAAGCAGCGCCGGCAGCGCGTCCTGCGGGCGCACCGGCACGCTGTGCCGCGCCAGCACGATGGCGCCGAAGCGCTGCTGCTCGAACGCCTCGACCGCGCCGCGCTCCTCGTTCCAGCCCAGCGTGCGTTCGCGCACGAACTGCGCGGAGTGTTCGCGTTCCAGCACACGTGGGTCCAGCGGCGCGGCGGAAAACACCAGGCTGTCGCGTGCTTCGTGGCGCAAGTCCAGCACCACCAGCCATGGCTCACCGAGTAGCGCGGTGTTCTCGTGCAGCCGCGCGCCACGGCCGTTGGCCAGGGTGTAGCGCAACGGATTGGCATCATCGCGGCGCGCCACCCGGTCGGGAAACGCCTGTAGCAGCAGGTCACCGACACTGTGACTGTCAGGCATGCCACTGGCAGCCGTCTGGACGTCCAGACGGCGACGCCAGCCACGGCTGGCCTGTTCGATCGCCGCCAGTGCGCCGGTATCCAACTCACCCCGCGGCGCCGTGCCGCGACGGTCGCGCCAGGCATGCAGGGCGGCCACGCGCACGCGGAAATCATCGTTGCGCGACTGCAGGCCACGC
Organism: Lysobacterales bacterium; assembly: GCA_038215995.1. GTDB lineage: Bacteria > Pseudomonadota > Gammaproteobacteria > Xanthomonadales > Rhodanobacteraceae > Rhodanobacter. The sequence goes on along the minus strand of JBBQQL010000152.1, from coordinate 2,275 downwards.
AACGGTGAACGTGCTTCCATCAGGGCCAGCAGGTCGGCGATCAGCGCACGCAACCTGACCGGCGCGCGCAAGGCCGCAGCAGCCAGACGCGGGCTGGCGCCCAGACTCAGCATCTGCCGTCCCAGTGCGGTGATACGCCCATCGCCATCCAGCGCGCCGAGTCGGCCCAGCAGATCGGCGGCCTGGGCCAGCGCACCGGCGGGTGGCGGGTCCAGCCAGTGCAGGCTGGAGGCGTTGCTGCAGGACACGCCCCAGGCGGCGAGTTCGAGTGCCAGCGAGGACAACTCGGCCTGGCTGATTTCAGCCGTGCGGGCGGACTCGAGCCGACGGCTTTGCGGCCACAGCCGATAGGCGGTGCCGGGCGCGACGCGACCCGCGCGACCGGCACGCTGGTCGGCCGATGCCTGCGAAATGTTGACCGTCTCCAGCCGGGTGAAACCGGTGTTGGGGTCGAAGCGCGGCTCGCGCGCCAGACCCGCGTCGATCACACCGCGAATGCCGGGCAAGGTGATGCTGGACTCGGCCACATTGGTCGCCAGCACGATGCGTCGGAGCCCCGCCGAGGCCGGCGCCAGCGCGACCTGCTGCTCGGCGAGCGAGAGCTCGCCATGCAGGGCGAGCACCTCGACATCCTCGCGATCCAGCGTCTGCTCGAGCACCGCCTGCACGCGGGCGATCTCGCGCCGACCTGGCAGGAAGGCCAGCAGATCACCTTCGCTTTCGGCCAGCGCCTGCCTGGCCACGCGGGCGAGATGATGCTCGACGCTCTCCTGGCTGCGCGATGGCGGATGCTCGATGCGCACCGGAAAGCTGCGCCCGGGACTGGACAGCCGCGGCGCATCCAGCCACGCCGCGATGCGTTCGCCATCCAGCGTGGCCGACATCAGCAGCAGGCGCAGCTCGGGTCGCAGCGTGGCCTGCACGTCCAGCGTCAGCACCGCCCCCAGATCACCAGCGAGATGGCGTTCGTGGAATTCATCGAAGATGATCGCGCCGATGCCGTTGAGCTCGGGATCGTCCTGGATCAAGCGGGTCAGGATGCCTTCGGTGACGACTTCGATCCGCGTCGCCGCGCTGACCCTGGCCTCGAAGCGGATGCGGTAACCGACCGTCTGGCCGACCTCTTCACCGAGCTGCTGCGCCATGAACTGGGCCGCAGCGCGCGCCGCGATACGGCGTGGTTCGAGCATCACGATCTTCTGTCCGGCCAGCCACGGCGCCTTGAGCAGGGCCAGCGGCACCTGGGTGGTCTTGCCGGCGCCCGGCGGCGCCTCCAGCACCAGTCGCGGATGCTCGGCAAGCGAGTCGCTGATCTGTGCCAGCAGCGGGACAATCGGAAAATCGGGCGTGGACGAAGTCATCCGCGCGAATGATAACGCCCGGCGCAACCCCGGCCATGCCGTGCGGTCGCGCCGGGCGTGTGGGCTGGCTCAGCTCAGGCGCTGGGCGGCGTTCGCGCGCATTCAGCCAGTTGCTTGCGCGCGGCGGCCACGCCGGCCGCATCCTTGCCGTGGTCACGCACCAGGATGATCACCTGCCAGTTGCGCTGACACAACTGACCGCGGCGTGTGCCCTGTTTCCACGACTGCATCGCCAGGTCTTGCGCGGTCGCGTAGTCGGCTTGCTGCAGGGCCGCTTCGGCATGCTGCTGCAACTGCTCCGGCCAGCCTGGTGCCGGACTCACCGGCGCCGGCGCCGGCGGCGCGGCGACCGTCGGCACGCCACCCACCTTGTTGGCTTTGTCGCGCAAGGGTGCGAGGGATTCGAAGCGGTTCTGGTAGTCGTCGGTGACCTGCTTGGCGTCCTCGCTGCCACGGATGACCCGCGGCGTGATCAGCACGATCAGCTCGGTGCGGTTGCGGCTGCGATCCGTAGTACCGAACAGGCGGCCCAGCCACGGGATGCGGTTTAGGCCGGGGATGCCGGTGTCGGTCGTACCCTGGGCGGTCTGGATCAAGCCGCCGAGCAGCACCGTCTGCCCGCTCTGCACGGCCACCTGGGTGGCGACGTCGCGTTGCGCAATGGTGAAGTTGCCCTGCTGATTGGCCGGGCCAAGGGTCGAGCTCACCTGCTGATGGACATTGAGGTAGACCAGGCCACCCGGATTCACCCGTGGCTGCACGTCGAGAATCACGCCGGTCGGCAGGTAGGTGACCGTGCTGGCGGTGGTATTGGTGGACGTGGTGCCACCCAGGCCGATGATCGAGGTCTGGTTGACCGGTATCTGGTTGCCGACCTGGATATGCGCGTTCTGGTTGTTCAGCACCACCATCGA
>JBBQQL010000151.1:0-10354 GCA_038215995.1 Lysobacterales bacterium | reverse complement strand
ACCGCGCGCGTGCTCTCGCGCAAGGATTACCGCTGGGGTGACGACGCCAAACTGATTCCCGAAGACCTCGCTCTCGGCTGGGGACGAATGTCCGACAGCGACGTGCTGGCGAAAATCGATATCAGCCAGTCCGATCGCTTCTATTACTGGCACGTCAACGAATTCCCGATACCACGGCGCGAGATCGAAACCTCCAGCGCCAATATGCACATGATTCCTGCCGATGCGGGGGTGGCACACGAGCTCGAACAGGTACGCGTCGGCCAGATCATCCATCTCGAGGGTTTCCTGGTCGACGCCAGTCGCGCCGACGGCTGGCACTGGAACACCTCGATGACGCGCAACGACACCGGCGCGGGCGCGTGCGAACTGATCTACGTGGAAGATCTCGAGGCGGTGACACCCTGAAGTGTCCCGCTACGTGAGCTGACTCGGGCTGGCCCACAAGCAGCGTCGCGAGGATGGAACTCAGCCGCGCGGGTGATGCTGCGCATGCAGCCGCTTCAACCCTTCCTTCGCCACCAGGGTATAGATCTGGGTGGTGCTCAGCGAGCTGTGGCCGAGCAGCATCTGCAAGACACGCAGGTCGGCGCCGTGGTTGAGCAGATGGGTGGCGAACGAATGCCTGAGCACATGCGGTGAAATACGCTTCGGGTTGATGCCCACCTTCACCGCATACCGTTTCACCAGCGTCCAGAACATCTGCCGGGTCATGCCCTCGCCCCGCTTGCTGAGGAAAAGCGCCGCCGGCTGCCGGCCCTTGGCCAGCATCGGCCGTGTCGCGGCAAGATAGGTGCCTATCCGCTCCAGTGCCACCTCGCCCACGGGCACCAGCCGGTCCTTGCCGCCCTTGCCAGTCACGCGCAACACGCCCTGACGGGTATTGAGCGAGGCCAGCGGAAGCTCGACCAGTTCGGATACCCGCAGGCCGGAGGCGTACATCAACTCCAGCATGGCGCTGTCTCGCAGACCGAGGGATGTATCCATCTCCGGCGCCAGCAGCAGGCTTTCGATTTCCCGTTCGGCCAGCGCCTTCGGCAGGCTGCGCGGCACCTTTGGCCGTTCGACCAGCAAGGTGGGATCGGCAAACTCCACCTCGGTACGGGCCAGGAACGCGTAGTAGCGCCGGAACGCGGACTGATGCCGTGCAACGGAACGCAGCGCCGCCGAACGCGCGCCGTGATAAGCGGAAATATCCTCGCGCTGCGCCGTGCGCAAGCTAGCCCCCCGGCCCGCCAGCCACGCGGCCAGCGCTTCGAGGTCGCGTCGGTAAGCCTCGAGCGTGCGGTCGGACAGACCGTCTTCGGACCACACCCGCTCCAGAAAACTGGCGATGCTGCGCTGGTCGGCTTCGGCGATACTGGCGCGAGTTTTTTCCTTCTTCATGCGCAAGATGCTGGCCATTGAGCGCGCCCGACGCAAGCGATCCGATGCCGACACCCGTCCATTCCGACAGCACCTCCCTACCCTGCCCGCTGTGGCGACGCCTGCTGGCGCTGCTCTACGACCTGCTGATCGTGGTGGCGATCGTGATGGTGGTGGGCCTGCTGTGCCAGTTGGCCACGGGCGGCAACCTGATCCGGGTCGGTGCTCATGCTGTCATCCCGGTCTGGTATCGACCACTGCAGGGGTTGGTAGTGGCGGTGTACTTCATCAGCTCATGGCTGCGCGGCGGGCAAACCGTCGGCATGCGGCCATGGCACATCCACCTGACCCGCAGCGACGGCGGCACGCCCACCCTTCAGCAGGCGGTGCTGCGCGTGCTGGCGGCATCAGCACCCATGCTGGTGCTGATGCTGACCCCGGCGCTCGGCTTGCGCGCCGCGTTGTGGACGTTGCTGATCGTCTGGGGCAGCTGGTTCGCCATGGCGCTGTTTGATCCGCGTCGACGCGCCCTGCACGACATCATCGCCGGGACCGAGTTGCGCCTGCTGAGCTGAGCTTCACGTTTCACTGAGCGTCGACAGGGTCCAATCCGCCGATGTCTCCAGCGCACGCCGCCGAAAGCCGCAATGACGCCGAACTGATCCTCGCCAATCGCGGCTTCTACGAATCGCTGTGGGCCAGGGCAAAGCTGATCGGTCCGGAACGATTCAACACCTGGCCGCTGCTGCACGAACTGGCGACCGAGGCTCCGCGTCGCCTGGAAGTGGCTCCCGGTCTGCGTCCGCGCCTGCCGCTGGACGGCACCTGCTTCATCGATCTCAGCCATGCCGCCCTGCATCGACTGCATGCCCATGGCGCCCGCACCGTGCACGGCATGATCGGTGCCTTGCCCTGCGCCGACGGCAGCTTCGATCTGGTTTGCGCGCTCGACATCCTGGAACATGTCGCCGACGACGATGGCGCACTGGCCGAACTTGCGCGGGTCGCCGCACCCGGAGCCAACATGCTGCTGTCGATTCCGCTGCACCCGGACGCATGGACCGCGTTCGACGACTTCGTTGGCCACTGTCGCCGTTACGATCCAGCACGGATCGTCGCCAAGCTCGCTGGCCATGGCATCCGCATCGAACGCAGCGCCGTCTACGGCATGCAGCCAAGCTCCACCCGCCTGCTGGACCTGGGTCAGTGGTATCTGACCCACCGGCGCGAGCGCGCGATGTGGTGGTACAACCATGTGTTCATGCCGCTCGGGCTGCGCTTTCAGAAACCCCTGCGATGGCGCGCAGGACTGGGCGATACGCAAGGGGTCGACGAACTCCTGCTGCACTGCCGGCGCTGCTAACTGATTGATCCAGCTGGCGACTGACTTTGCGGCATTGCACCACGGCGGCCCCAAACAGCGCTAAGATGAAGGCGTTTTCGCCTCCCGGTAGTCCCCTCGATGCTTTATCAAATTCATGAATGGCAACGCTCGTTCCTCGGCCCGCTGAGCTATTTCGCCCAGGCCAACGCACGCGCGCTCAACGATCACAGCAGCCCGTTTGCGCAGGTGCCCGGTGCACAGCGCATGGCCGCCGGTTACGAGTTGATGCACCGACTGGGCAAGGACTACGAAAAGCCGGAATTCGGTATCCACACCGCGACCGCACACGATCACGAAATTGCAGTGATCGAGCGGGTGGCCCTGAGCAAGCCGTTCTGCCAGCTCAAGCGCTTCAAGCGCTTCAGTGACGATCCGGCGACGATCAAGAAGATGAAGACCGACCCGGTCGTGCTGGTGGTGGCGCCCCTGTCCGGCCATCACTCGACCCTGCTGCGCGATACCGTGCGCACCTTGCTGCGCGACCACAAGGTGTACATCACCGACTGGGTTGACGCACGCATGGTGCCAGCCGCCGAAGGAACTTTCAGCCTGGATGATTACGTCGGCTACGTGCAGGATTTCATCCGCCACATCGGCGCCGATTCGCTGCATGTGATTTCGGTGTGCCAGCCGACCGTACCGGTACTCGCCGCCATTTCGCTGATGGCGGCGCGCGGTGAGGCCACGCCGCGCAGCATGACCATGATGGGCGGCCCGATCGACCCGCGACGCAGCCCCACCAGCGTGAACAACCTGGCGACCAAGCAACCTCTGTCGTGGTTCAAGGGCAATGTGATCCACACCGTTCCAGCGAACTATCCCGGCCATGGTCGCGAGGTCTATCCGGGCTTTCTGCAGCATGCCGGATTCATCGCGATGAACCCGAATCGCCACATGAATTCGCACTGGGATTTCTACCAGGACATGGTACGCGGCGATCTGGACGATGCCGAATCGCATCGCCAGTTCTACAACGAATACAATGCGGTACTGGACATGCCGGCGCGTTACTACCTGGACACCATCGAAAAGGTGTTCCAGGAATTTCTGCTGCCGCGCGGGCTGTGGGACATCGCCGGCGAACGGGTGAACCCTGCCGCAATCACGCACAGCGCCCTGCTCACCATCGAGGGTGAACTGGATGACATCTCCGGCCTGGGCCAGACCGAAGCGGCACATGATTTGTGCAGCAGCATTCCGGCCGAGCGCAGCCTGCACAAGGTGATCGAAGGTGCCGGCCACTACGGCATCTTCAGCGGTCGCCGCTGGCGCGATACGGTCTACCCGCAGGTGCGCGATTTCATCCGTCAATTCGACAGCAGCCTGAGCTAAGCTTTCCGCCCCATTCCGAGACACCCCGCGTCCGGCGCGGGGTTACGCCTGCCCATGCCCGACTACCAGACCATCCTGGACGAGATTCGCGATGAAGTGCGCCCGCTGCTGGCGCAGGGTGAGGTTGCCGACTACATCCCGCGGCTGGCCGACGTCCCCCGCGAGAAATTCGGCATGGCCGTGGTCACGCTCGACGGCGAGGTGTACCAGACCGGCGACGCCTGCGAGGGCTTTTCGGTGCAAAGCATCTCCAAGGTCTACACGCTCACTCTGGCGCTGCAGGCCATCGGCGACGGACTTTGGCAGCGGGTAGGACGCGAACCCTCCGGCAACGCGTTCAATTCGCTGGTGCAACTGGAGCTGGAGAACGGGCGACCGCGCAATCCGTTCATCAACGCCGGCGCCCTGGTGGTAGCCGATGTCGTGCTCGCCGGCTCTCCGCGCCCACGCGCGCAGTTGCTCGAGATGATCCGTCGCTGCAGTGGCAACCCCGCACTACGTGACGATCAGGAAGTGGCCTCGTCAGAAAAGGCCAACGGATTCAGGAACGCCGCGCTGGCCAACTTCATTCGCAGCTTCGGCAACCTGCAGCATGCTATCGACGATGTGCTGGATTTCTACTTCTACCAGTGTTCGCTGGAGATGAGCTGTGTGGATCTGGCGCGTGGCTTCCTGTTTCTGGCCAACCAGGGTCGCTGTCCCTGGGGCGGCGACCCGCTGCTCTCGGCTGCCCAGGCCAAACGCATCAATGCACTGATGCTGACCTGCGGCACCTACGACGCCGCCGGCGACTTTGCCTATCACGTGGGCATCCCCAGCAAGAGCGGGGTGGGCGGCGGCATCGTCGGCGTGATTCCCAACCACCTGACGGTCGCCGTGTGGTCGCCAGCACTGAATGCCAAAGGCAATTCACTGGCCGGCAGTGACGCGCTGGAGCGGTTCACGGGCAAGAGCGGTTTGTCGATTTTCTGACTACTGAGCGGCTACGCCGACGATCAGCGACCGCCCGACTCATCCGGGCGGCATCCCCCACAGGGCGTGATCGAGATCCCCGTCCAGCCCGAATCGCGACAGCGGCACGCGGCCATTGCTGACCTCGACACCTTCCGCCCGCAACAAGCGGCACTGCTCGCGAAAGCCGCGACTGCCCGGCGGCATCGCAATATGACCACTGGCGCGCAGTACCCGAAACCACGGCAACACCCTGCCCTCAGGTACCTCGCCCAGCAATCTGCCTACCAGACGGGCTCGTCCCGGCATGCCGGCGCGCGCTGCAATCGCCCCGTAGCTGGCCACGCGCCCCGGGGGGATCGCCGCGATGGCCGTATAGATGCGCTCGTTGCGATCATGCTGTTCATTCATTGGCGACACCGCGACCAACGCGACTCCTGAAGGAATACGTGGCAGAGTAACCGTTGGCCTTACCTGTGGAAAATGCAGCATGCGTCACTTTGAAGCCGTGCGATCGCACATCGGCAGCCAGCACGAGCTGCATCACAATGATCCCTACCTGATCAGTTTCGACCTGGCCGTGTCGCCGGATCGCTGGCAAGGCATCTACCTGGCTGAACTGGAGGACGAAGCAGGACTGCGCTACCTGCGCGTATCCACCCCGATCGGGCCGCTGGCAGGCACCGACCCCAGCCGCTGCCTGCGCTTCAACTGGCAGCAACGCACCGGCTTTCTCGCCGTGGCGGATCTGGACGGCTCACCCTACCTGCACCTGTGCGAAAACCGCCCCTACGAATTTCTCGACGACAAGGAACTCGAGCGCGTGGTGCGTGAGCTGGGCTCGCTGGGCGACCAACTGGAACAGGCCCTGGCCATCGGCGACGACGCGCTTTAGCGGCGCGGGCCGGAATCCGGTGCCTGGTATCGGCGACAGGCGCTAGAACGCCAGTCGCGCGACGACCACCAACCCGTAGGCCAGCAACCCGCAGATCGGCAAGGTCAGGATCCACGCCCACACCATTCGCTCGACCACCGACCAGCGGATCGCATTGAAGCGCTTGGCCGCGCCCACGCCCATGATCGACGCCGACACGTTGTGGGTGGTCGACACGGGAATGCCGAAGGCCGAGGCGGTCAGGATCACCAGCGCCGAGCTGGTTTCTGCAGCAAACCCGTTGATCGGGTGCAGCTTGACCATCTTGTGTCCCAGCGTCTTGATGATGCGCCAGCCGCCGCCGGCCGTGCCGGCGGCCATGGTCAGCGCGGCCACCACCTTGACCCAGCCAGGAATCGCGAAGCCGCCAGCCGGGTTCTCCGCGATACGCAAAAATCCCAGCCACACCGGCAAATGGTCAAACTGATGCGACGCCGTGGCGCCCGCCAGGGCCAGCGCAATGATGCCCATGCTCTTCTGCGCATCGTTCATGCCGTGCGCCACGCCCATCGCCGTGGCCGAAACGATCTGCGCCTTGCCGAAGAAAAAATTCACGAACGGCGTGCGCCCGAAGCGGCGTGACCAGCCGTGCCGGTTGGCGAACCAGGCCAGCAGCGCGTAGAGGCCGCCCATCAGCAGGAAACTGATGACGAAGCCGGCCGCAGGCGACAGCACCATCGGTATCACCACCTTGGGAATCACGCCGTTGCCCTTGAGCCAGCTGCCCTGTTCCCAGATCACCGAACTGAAATTGTTATCCGAAGCGGCGATTGCCGCGCCGACCAGGGCACCGACCAGGGCATGACTGGAACTGGAAGGCAGGCCCAGCCACCAGGTGATCAGATTCCACACGATCGCCGCCAGCAACGCACAGATCAGCAACTGCGAGCTCATGTCGATCACGCCCGCGTTGATCAGCCCCGAGGCGATCGTGACCGCCACGGCGGTGCCCATGAACGCTCCGATAAGGTTGGTGACCGCCGCCAGCAATACCGCCTGGCCGGGGCTGAGTACCTTGGTTGCCACGACCGTGGCGATCGAGTTGGCCGTGTCGTGGAAGCCATTGATATAGGTGAACGTCAGCGCGATCACCACGACCAAAATGACGACAATCATGAGCAGCCACCGCTGCAGCTGAAACACTCGACGCGCAGCGCGTAGGCCGCCAGGCTGGGCGAAATGCACAAGGTCACGGCGCCGTCCTCAGGAGTTCTTCAGGACGATCGAATAGACGATGTTGCCGACGTCGCGGCACTTGTCGATGGCCTTCTCGATCAGTTCGAACAAGTCCTTCGCCAGCATCGCGCGCATCGCGTCATTGCCCTCGACGTACAGCGTGCGATACGGCGCCAGCAGCATGCGGTCACCTTCCGACTCCAGTGCCTGCAGCCGATCCTGCAATTTCTTTACCGGGTCGATGCGCAAGCCGCGACGCAGTTCGCCAATCATCTCGGCAACCACTTCGCTGGAGCGCTGCAGCACCAGCGCGCGCTGGGCGAAGTCCACCCCGGCCAGCCGGGAAGCCACGATTTCGTAGCGCTCGGCGAATTTCTCGATGGTCTTGGGGATCTTGTACAGGGCGGAATTCAGCGCCTCGATGTCTTCGCGATCGAGCGCCGTGACGAAGGTGTTGACCAGCCCCTCGCTGATTTGCCCGGCCAGCTCCTTTTCGCGCGCACGGGTGGCGGTGAAAGGGGCCATCACCGCGCCTCGATCAGGCTTGGTCAGCAAATCATGCAGCGCGTTCGCACTCTCGCAGGCGGTAGCTGCACTTTGTTCAAGCAGCCCATAGAATTTGTCGCCTTTGCCGAAAATCGTCTGCAGTGAAAACATGCGGGCCATGCCTGAGGGTTTGATGACATAAATGTTACAGGAACACCCTGCCGCCCCACACCGGTCGTCACATGGGCAACGGCGTGCCGACCCGAACCATGACTGACGGCGTTGAACACCTGCCGGCATCCTTTACACTAACCGGCATGCCCCCTCCTCCATCATCCCCGCGATGCTGACTGAAATCGCGCTGGTTTTCGTGCTCTCCCTGTGCAACGGCTTCTTCGCCCTGTCGGAGATGGCGTTGGTGGTATCGCGCAAGAGCCGCCTCAAGCAGATGGCCAAGACCAGCCGCAAGGCGGCTCTTGCCCTGCAGCATGCCGAGTCACCGGAGTACTTCCTCTCCACCGTGCAGGTGGGTATCACGCTGGTGATGCTGATCACCGGTGCGGTCGCTGGCGATGCCCTGGGCGCGCACCTGTCTGTAGCGCTGGAGGGCAGCCGGCTGGTATGGCTGCTGCCGTATGCCCGGATCCTGGGTATCGTGATCGGTTTCGTGCTGATTTCGTTTATCCAGGTCGTGTTTGGCGAACTGGTGCCCAAGCGGCTGGCGCTCGCGGCGCCCGAGCTGCTGTCGTCCTATGTCGCCATCCCGATGCTGGTGCTGTCACGTCTGTCGAGGCCGTTCGTCTGGCTGCTGAACAAATCAAGCAATCTGCTGTTGTGGCTGCTACGGGTCAAACAACAGGGCAGCGGTGTAGTGACCGAAGACGAGATCCGGCTGCTGGTTGCCGAAAGCGCCGAACAGGGCGTGCTGGACCGTGACGAACACAACATGGTCAACCGCGTGCTGCGCCTGGGCGACCGCACGGTGGACAGCGTGATGACTCCGCGCATGCGGATTGCCTGGCTGGACATCGCCGCGCCGCGCGAAGAAAACATCGAAGTGCTGCGGCAAACCCCGTACTCGCGCTACCCGGTGTATCGCGGCAATGAAAGTGAAGTGGTTGGTGTGGCCGAGGTCAAACTGATGCTGCACAGCTTCACCGAAGGCAGCCCCGAGCTGTTCAGCCACTTGTCCAAGCCGCTGTTCGTGCCGGCCACCGCCCGCGCGCTCGATCTGCTGGAAGAATTCCGCGATGCCGAGACACCACTGGCCCTGGTCGTGGACGAGTACGGCGACATCGAGGGCGTGGTGACGGTCAACGACCTGTTGGCGGCAGTTGTCGGCGCCAGCCAGATCGGCCATGGCGTCGGCGACGAAAGTGGTCCCATCGTGCAGCGCCCCGATGGCAGCTGGCTGATCGATGGCAGCCTGTCCACCGACGACCTGCGCGAACTACTGCATACCGACGAGTTGCCCGGCGAGGATGAACACGACTTCCGCACCGTCGCAGGCATGGTGATGACCGCACTGGGTCGCGTACCTCAAACCGGCGAAGTCTTCGCCTGGCGAGGCATCCGCTTCGAGGTGGTCGATCTCGATGGCGCCCGTATCGACAAGCTGCTGGTCACTCCCGCGCCGTCGCTGGAACCCGCCGACGACGAAATGTAGGAGCGCACCCTGTGCGCGAATGCCTTTCGGCGACGTCGACAAAAGCATCGCGCACGACCGAAGGAAGTCCCCTCATGTGGACAGGGTGCGCTCCTACAGATTATTCGCTCGTGCCCTTGGCCAATGCTGCCATGCGCTGCGCGTCCGCCAGGATCCCGTGCAGCACCCGAAGCTCACGCTCATCCATCTGCGCGCGCTGGAACAGCTTGCGCAGGCGCAGCATGATCGTGGTCGGCGCGCGGCCTTTGTGGAATTCGATGTCGTCCAGGGTCTGCGCCAGATGCTCGTAGAACTGCTCCATCTGCAAAGCATCCGCCGGCACTTCCTCCCGCACGGGGGCCTGCACGGGCTCGGGCGCCTCTTCGAGCATCGCCACGCGCAGTTCATAGGCCATCACCTGCACTGCCTGTGACAGGTTGAGCGAGCTGAAGTCGTCCACGCTGGGAATCCGCACCATCGCATGGCAGCGTGCCAGCTCCTCGTTTTCCAGTCCGCTGCGCTCGTTGCCGAACACCAGCGCCACCCGCTCACCACGCGCCGCGGCGGCCAGCGCCTGGGCAGCAGCCTCGCGCGGGCTGATCTCCGGCAGGTTCACCCCGCGCCGACGCGCGGACAGCCCCAGCACGAGATTGCAGCCCACCAGGCTGTCAACCAGTTCGGCGTGCACACCGGCACCCTCCAGCACGTCATCAGCCCCTGCCGCCAGCGCGTTGGCCTCACGATCAGGGAAACGGGCCGGCGTGACCAGCTCCAGGCGCTGGAACCCCATCGTGCGGATGGCCCGCGCCGCACTGCCGATATTGCCCGGGTGTGAAGTCCGCACCATCACGTAGCGGATGCGGGAAACGAGGTCGTCAAGGTCGGTCATACGAGGCAAGGCGTGGCAATGGAAGCCTTCTAGGATAGTGGACAAGTGCGGTTTCGGCCCGGTTTGAGGCCACCTCTGCTAGAATCGCCGGCCGCAACCCCGCTCTCTTCCAAAGTCGAAACCATGGCCAGACCACACGTCACGATCGCGGCGCGCGCCGCGCGTTCAGCAGGCAATGTGATCCTGCGTTAC
>JBBQQL010000150.1:0-10384 GCA_038215995.1 Lysobacterales bacterium | reverse complement strand
GAAAAACGCCGAGTAGGCCAGCACCAGCGCCAGCGTGCCGGCGGCGAAGTTGCGGTGGCGGAACAGGCGCAGGTCGACGATCGGGTCCTTGTCGGTCAGCTCCCAGATCAGGAAGATCGCAATGCTGATCGCCGAGACGATGCTGGTGACGATGATGAAGGTGGAGTTGAACCAGTCTGCGTCGTTGCCTTTGTCCAGCACGATCTGCAGCGCGCCGACGCCGATGATCAGGGTGATCAGGCCGACGTAATCGATCTTCGGGCGCTCGGTCTTCTCGACCTTGCCCTTCATCTGGTTGGCGACCACCATGCTGGCGAAAATGCCGATCGGCACGTTGATGAAGAAGATCCACGGCCACGAATAGTTGTCGGTGATCACGCCGCCGAGAATCGGGCCGGCGATCGGTGCCACCACGGTAACCATCGCCAGCAGGGCCAGCGCCATGCCGCGTTTGGCCGGCGGGTAGATGCCGATCAGCAGGCTCTGCGTGATCGGATACATCGGGCCGGCCACCGCGCCCTGCAGCGCGCGGAACAGCAGCAGCATGGGCATGCTCTCGGAGATGCCGCACATGAACGAGGTCAGCGCGAACAACAGTGTGCAGGCGGTAAACAGCCGTACCTCGCCGAAGCGACGCGAGAGGAAGCCGGTCAGCGGCAGCGAGATCGCCATGCTTACCGCGAACGAGGTGATCACCCACGTGCTCTGGTCGTTGCTGACGCCGAGGTTGCCGGCAATCGTCGGCAGCGACACGTTGGCGATCGTGGTGTCGAGCACCTGCATGAACGTGGCCAGCGACAGGCCGATCGTGCTCAGTACCAGATTGGGCGGGCGGAATGGGGTGGTCATCGGATTCTATGAAATATGGGCAGGAGCGCACCCTGTGCGCGATGCTTTTGCGTTGATGTGCCGAAAAGCATCGCGCACAGGGTGCGCTCCTGCGGGGCCTATTTGTTGCCAGCCATGTTGGCGTGGATGATCTGCACGATCGCCGCGTCCGCCTTGACCAGCTGCTGCTTGTAGATATCGGTGCTGAACGCGGGCTGCGTCGGCGCCTGCTGCGCCAGAGTCGGGCCGCTCTGGTCGTGCAGGTCCACAGACACATTAAGCGACATGCCCAGCCGCAGCGGGTGCTTGTTCAACTGATCCACATCGGTGAACACGATGCGAACCGGGATGCGCTGCACGATCTTGATCCAGTTGCCGGTGGCGTTCTGCGCCGGCAACAGCGAGAACGCGCTGCCGGTACCGATGCCCAGGCTTTCCACCTTGCCCTTGTAGGCCACCTTGCTGCCATAGACGTCCGAGTCGATCTCGACCGGTTGCCCGATGCGCATCTGGGTAAGCTGGGTTTCCTTGAAGTTCGCGTCGATCCACACCCCATGCAGCGGCACCACCGCCATCAGCGGCGCGCCCGGCATCACCCGCTGACCCACCTGCACCGAGCGTTTGGCCACATAGCCGTCCACCGGCGCCACCAGGGTGGCACGTGCATCGTCGAGGAAGGCGGCGCGCAACTTGGCGGCAGCCACCTGCACATCCGGGTGCGAGGCAACCACCGTGTCGTCGACCAGTACCTTGCTGGTCTGGAACTGCTGCTGCGCGGCGATCAGGCCGCTCTCGGCGGTGGTCAGTGCGTCGCTGGCATGCGACAGCTCCTCGGCCGAAATGGCACCGGATTTGGCCAGCGCCACGCGGCGCTTGTAGTCGGCGCGGGCCTTGTCCACAGCGGTCTTGCGCGCGGCCACGTCGGCCTGCGCACCGTTCACACTGGAGTACAGGCCGCGCACCTTGCGCACGGTCAGGGCGAGGTTCGCCTTCGCTTCGCTCAAGGCGACGTCGGCGTCGCTGGGGTCGAGCTGCACCAGCGGGTCACCGGCGTGCACCAGGTTGCCGTCATCGGCGCCGATGCTGACCACGGTGCCGGCGATCTGCGGGGTGATCTGCACCACGTTGCCGTTGACGTAGGCATCGTCGGTGCCCTCGTACCAGCGGCCGTCCAGGTAGTACCAAGCGGCCCAGCCGATGATGGCGAGCAATACGACAATGCCGAGTGCGCGCAGCAGGAACCCGCGCGAGCTCTTCTTCGGTGGCGGGGCGACCGGCGTAGCTTCGGTCGTGGTGGGAGTCTGGCTGGACATGGGGCTGCCTCAGGAACGTGACGGGGTGGAAGAGGGGGGGGGGGGCACATAGGCTTGCGGCTGGTAGCCGCCGCCGAGGGCTTCGATCAGGAGTACCGAGCGGTCGACCTGCTGCGCCTGCAGTGCCGCCATGCCGCGGTTGGCCAGCAGCAACTGCTGGCGCACGCTGAGCGCTTCCAGATAGCTGCCGATGCCGGCCTGATAGCGTTGCAGCGCCAGATCCCAGGCCTGCTGGGCAGCGGCTTGCGCGCGCTGCTGCGCCTGCATCTGTTGCTGCAGCGATTGCAGCGCGGAGACGTCGTCGGCGACTTCATTCAGCGCGCTGACCAGGGTCTGGTTGTACTGCGCTACGGCCAGGTCGTATTGCGCATCCTTGCCGGCCAGGTTGGCGCGCAGCCGGCCGCCGTCAAAAATCGGCAGGCTCAAGGACGGACCGCCCTCGAAGAACCGCGACGGCAGCGACAGCGGGCTGCCGCCACCGAGTGCGATCACGCCAGCCATCGCGCCGATGCTGAGATTGGGCAGAAATTCGGTCTTGGCCGACTTGATGTCCTTGCCCGCGGCCTCGACGCGCCAGCGCGCAGCAACCAGGTCGGCGCGGTGACCGAGCAGATCGATCGACAGGTTGGCCGGCACCGCCAGCTCGGCCGGCGTCAGCACGCGCGGGCGGGTGATCTGCAGGCCGCGATCGGGCCCTTTGCCGAGCAGCACCGACAAGGCGGAGCGTGCTGCGTCGACCGCGCGTGCCGTCACTGCCGCGTCCTGCTCGGCGCTGGCCACCTCACCATCGGCCTGCTTCAGTACGATCTGGTTGTCGATGCCTGCGCTTACCCGCTGCTGGGTCAGTTCGCGTGACTGGTTGGCGCGCTTGAGCTCGCCTGCGGCCAGATCCTGCTGGGCAAACGCGTAGCCAAGCCGGGCGTAGGCGCGGGCCACGTTGCCGGAAAGCTCGATGCGCGCGGCCCGTGCGTCGACTTGCGCGGCGCGCGAGGTACCCAGGGCGGCCTGCCACGCATCACGCTTGCCGCCCCACAGGTCAACGCCCCACTTGAAGCTCACGTCCGCGTATTTGGCGAGGCCGAAATGGCCGTTGCCGAACGGGACGTTCGCCGGCAGGCGCGCGCCGGCGACACTGGCGCCGGCGGTCACGCTGGGCCCGCGCGCCGCGTCGGCGATGCCGACCTGGGCCTGGGCCCCGCGCGCGCGCGCGTCGGCCACGGCCAGTCCGGGGTTGTTCTGCAAGGCCTCGCTGATCAGCGAGGCCAGTTGCGGATCGCCCAGCGCGCTCCACCAGTCAGATGAGGGCCACGCGGCCGGCGACAGTGTCACACCGGCGAGGCTGTGCTCTGCTTTCAATGACGCCGCGTCGAGCGCGGTACCGTCCGGATGCAGGTCGCCGCTGCTGGCGCATGCGGCCAGGGCGAGGGTGAGTGCGGTAGCTGCCGCAAGGTGGTGCAGGCGCATGAGAGGGTCCAGGGAAGCGGGGGATTGCGGGGTTCAGGTTTTGTCGCGGAGCGTGTACAGCACGCGCTCCAGGTAGTCGTGCAGCTGCGACTGTTCGGTACGGCTGAGTGAGGCCTGGGCGGCGTTCATCACGCGCTGGCTGCACACCGAAGCGGTGTTCTGCCACGCCGTGTGCCCAGCTTCGGTGAGCTCGATGCGCAGGGCGCGGCGATCCTGCGCATGCGGTGAGCGGCGCAGCAAGCCCTTGCGTTCGAGTTGATCGAGCTGGCGCGTCATGGCGCCACCGTCCAGTTCCACCGCACGGGCCAACTCGGTGGCTGACATCGCGCCCAGCTGCTGGGCCTTCTTGATGATCAGGTACTGGGTGAAGCTCAGATCCAGCCCCTGGTTGCTCATTTCCGCCTCGATCGCGCGCACCATTTCCGAGCGCACCATGGCCAGCAACATGCCCAGCGTGGGGGCGTCGCCGGGGCGGCCGAGGGGCGAGTTCGCGGGGTGTGTGATGTCATTCATGCCGCGCATTCTATTGCCGGAAATATATTTGTCAAGACAAATATATGCCAGTTCATCTTTGTTCGAACAAGGTGAATCCGGGCGGGCACGCTGCGGCCCACGCCTTTCCCTCTGGCTGGATGTCTCTGCACAGGGCATGAAAAGTGCCCTGAGGTCACGGTGTCGGGCAGGTTGTGGCGGGGGCCGAAACCGAGTGGATGCCTGTGACCATGCAAGCTCAACGCAACCGGTGCGTTTCCTGCACGCAAAAACGGCGCATCGCTGCGCCGTCGGTCGTGCGTGGCGGGTTCACGGCGAGCGCCGCCGCCCGCGTTGGCCACATGTTGTTGGAGTGGGAGGCCGCTATCTCCAGGCGTAGCCGATGCCAATCGAGTTCTGATGCATGGATATCCGCTCGTTGCCAGCGGGCATGCCGCCCATGAATACCGGCAAGATCGATGCCCCTTGCACCGAATTGCCGAAGGCATGCGTGTAGGTCATCGTGATTTCGTTGCCAGAGCCTGTCTTGTAGGTGAATCCCACGGTCGCGTGGTTGGTGACCACGCCCGGTGCCAGG
The DNA here is from genome assembly GCA_038215995.1 of Lysobacterales bacterium. GTDB lineage: Bacteria > Pseudomonadota > Gammaproteobacteria > Xanthomonadales > Rhodanobacteraceae > Rhodanobacter. The sequence goes on along the minus strand of JBBQQL010000150.1, from coordinate 5,710 downwards.
ATGTTGAAGGTCACATTGGCGCCTTGCACAGGGTTGCCGGTGTGATTCCACCCGGCGCGCCAGATCCAGCGATCGGAACTGGCGTACTCGACGCCGAATTTCCACACGTTGATATCGGTCCAGCCGAAACCCGGGCCGTTGGCCGAACCCAACTGGGCTGGCAGCAGGCTAGGGTTTGCGATCGCCGGCACGCCACTGTAATTGATCCGCTCGTAATCAAGAGACAGTGACAGTGGCTTCAGCGGCAGCCATGTCGCCCCCACGGAATAGCTCTCCGGAATGTCGAAGCGGCCACCTTCGGCAAACAGCCCGGAGTAATCCTTGAAGCGACTCATGCGGATCTTGCTGGCATAGCTTGCGCCCACGGAAAAATTCGGCAATAACCGGGCGAAATAGCCGACCCGGATGCCTGCACCGAAGGAGTTGTCATAGCCTTTATTGGTGACGTTGCCCGGCTGCGCGGACAGACCAGGCGTGCCGGCAAATGCCTGCAGGCCGGTGGCGGCGAACCGTTGATAGGCAAGCTGCGGGGCGATACCGATCGACTGCTCGGGAGTGATGGCATATGCCGCCGTAGGGGCAATGATCAGTTGTTCAAGATCGACCCCCAGCCTGCCGGAGCCACAGAGCATGTTGGCCGGGCCCTGGCCGCAATTGAACTGTCCGCCGGGATACGTGGTGTTCATGCCGCCATTGCCAACCAAGCTGACGCCGAGGGCGAGATTGCTGTTCACCATGTGGTTGTAGCCAAATTCGGGAATCTCGAACAGGTTCTTGCCACTCTTCACCTTGCCGTCAAGGCCCGGCCCAAGCCCGCTGCGCGTTGCCTCACGATGCGGGCTGAACAGGGTAAGGCCGATGTCCACCCGGCTGCCCGCCATCGCCATGGTCGCCGGATTGTTGGCGCCACCAAAGCTGTCCGTGCTCATCGCCATCGCCGTGCCGCCGCGACCTGCGGCCTGCATGCCGTAGCCATCCGAAAAGTAGCCGTCGGTCGCCGCCGCCGTTCCGCAACAAAACAAGAGTGCGCCGGACGTGAAAAGGACTCGCTGTCGCATGAGCTCGTTACCCCCTGGTCGATGAACAGGCGTGTGCCTGGTTACGGATGCCATCCCCCGGCTCCGCTGATATACCAATACGGGTATTGGTATATGGGCAAGACTAGCACGACAAAAATGGTGTTCGGCAACCGCTCGATAATCAAAAATTGTTATTGCAGTGCGCAAAAAATATAATGCAGTGCAATATAAAATAAATAATGCATCGCAGCACGAATGTTTCCGCTGTGGCTGCTGTTTCAGCGAGCAGTGGCGTCATTCAGGTGAATGGAAGCTTGCGCCGTGGTAGCCTGCGTTCTTGCCATGATTGCGCGTGTTCGAACCACGCTGAATCAAGCGGCTCGGCAACAACAAAGTCGTGCACCGCAACACCTGAATTATGAACTCTGGGCTCATCGAAATGACTACAAAAGCCAAAGCCGCCGTTGTGCAGGAAACCGAGCAGACGCACCGGCGCCAGATCATTACGCGGCTTGCCCGCATCGAGGGGCAGGTGCGCGGCATCCAGGGCATGATTTCGGACAACTGCTCGTGCGAACAGGTTGCCCTGCAGTTGTCCGCGGCCCGGCGGGCGCTGGACAAGGCCTTTTACGAAATGATCGTCTGCAGCCTCAACAGCCACGTCGAGGGCGCAGGAGACAAGGATGACGTCCGCGCTTCCACCAAGGAACTGGCGCGGCTGTTGTCCAAGTTCGGCTGATCGACGCTACGGCGACAGCGATTCCTGTTCCATCTGCAGGTAGACGTTGTAGGCGTTGCGCCGATTGGCAACATTGAAGGTTGGTTCGGCGTTGAACTGGCTCCAGTCCACCTTGCGGTAGGCTTCGTCGAAGGTGGTGAAGTTCTTCACGGCCGCGCCCATCTGCTGGCGCAGAAACACCAGATAGTCGCGCGTCATTTGCGCGTCACGCCGGGGGTCGAATGACGCCGGTCCGTGGCCGGGCACCATGACCCGGGCGGGTATGTCGAGCAGGCGGTCAATCGCCAGCAACCACAAACGCGTGTCGGCATCGCCAACGAAGGGCACGCGTCCGGCATAGACAACATCGCCGGAATACAGCACGCCGTCGGGTTCCACCAGCATGGCCAGATCTTCGGGTGAATGTGCCGGACCGATGTGGCGCAGGGAGAAGTGCACGTCGCCCATGTCGAAGCTTTCGGGCTTGTCCAGCCAGCGGTCCGGCAGCGGCAGTACGAAGTCCGGGCCCAGCCAAGGGCCGATCAACTGCTTGCGTTGCTGCAGACGTTCAGCGGCGGCGGCGGAGTTGAGATAGGCGTGCGCGCGCGTGTCGGCCCACACTTTCGCGCCGATGCGCCGAAACGCGGTAATGCCGTAGAAATGGTCAGCGTGGTAGTGGCTGATGATGACGCGGCGGATCGGCTGATTCGTGCGTTTGCGGATCTCGGCGATCAGCCGATCGGCCAGGGCCGGCGAGCCGAGGGTATCGAATACCACCACCCCGTCTTGGGTGACCACAAAACCGGCGTTGGCGATGAATCCCTGATTGGCCAGGGTCGCTTCCTCGAGTCTGCCTTCCACGTAAAAGCTGTGTGGCCCTACCTGGTGCGCGGTCATCGGCAGGTCGCTCGGCGACCACGGCGCCGAGGCAGGCCGGGTCGCGGCGAACGAACAAGGCATGCTCGCCAGAGTCAGCAGTCCCAGCAGCATCCTGCGCAGTGTCATCAGGCGATCCCGGGATCGCCCTGTTCGCCGATCAGCCGCGGTACGTTCAACCGGGGTGCGACCACCGACTGATGCGCCTTGAGGTAGTCGGCCACGACATCCCAGACCGGCTCGCCGCTGATACCTTCGGCCACGGATGCCCAGCCGGCGACCTTGTAGCTTTTTGCAGGATCGATCGGCTTGTCATTCAAACGCATGTCGGTGATCCGCTTGCCGACGGCGGCGGCCGGGGTGCACGAATAACTGAGCCCGCCCACGCGAACCATGTCGCCACCTTGCTGGTAGTACGGGTCCGGATTGAACAGGTTGTCGCCGACATCCTCGAGGATCGCTTTCAACCGTTCACCGGTGAATTCATTGACGGTCACCGTCGGGTAGGTAATGGCGGTCTGATCCATCAGCCGCTCGCGCGTGATCGCTTCGCCGGGAAGCAACGTGGTACCCCAGCGGAAGCCCGGTGAAAAAGCGATCTCTGCATCCTTCACTTCCATCAGGGCGTCCACGATCAGCTGGTCGAAACTGCCATTGAAATTGCCGCGCCGATACAGCAGCGCCTCGCTGACGGCCAGTTTCTCGGCCAGCTTGGCTTCGTAAGGCTGGCGGTGCCGGTTGATCAGCGCCTGCATCGCGGGGTCGGCCGGCAGCAGGTCGGAAAACACCGGCAGCAGGCGATAGCGGGCATCGCGCACCTTGCCGTTTTGCACGTCGAAATCCAGCACGCCGACGAACTTGCCATTGCTGCCGGCATTGGTGACCAGGGTCTGTCCGCCGGCATTCTTCACCGTGACCGGGTGCGGGATGCCATCGTGCGTATGGCCACCGAGGATCGCATCGAGACCGTTCACCTGCGAGGCCAGCTTGAGATCGCAGTCCATGCCGTTGTGCGACAACAGGACGACGACAGCGGCACCGGCCTTGCGTACCTTGTCGATCACTTCCTGCAGATGGTCGGCCTGGATACCGAAGGACCACTCAGCCACGAAGCTCTTCGGATGAGCGATCGGCGTGTACGGGAAAGCCTGGCCGATAATGGCCACATCGACGCCATTGACGTGACGCATCGAATAATCGGGAAACACCGCGTCGCCGAAATCGGCAGTGCGGATGTTCTGCGCGACGAAGTCGACCTTGCCCTTGAACGGCCCCTTCACGATTTCCATCACCCGGTCCGCACCATAGGTGAATTCCCAGTGGCCGGTCATCACGTCGACGCCGAGTTCGAGCTGGGCGTCGACCATGTCCTGGCCCTTGGTCCACAGTGCCGTGGCCGAACCCTGCCAGGTATCCCCGCCATCGAGCAGCAGCGCTCCCGGACGACTCGCACGCAGGCGCTTGATCAGGGTGGCCAGATGCGCGTAGCCGCCGACCTTGCCGTAGCGACGCGACGCCTCGACATAATTCAGGCTGGTCAGCGCGTGCGCCTCGCGGGTGCCAGGGCGAATGCCATAGAACTTCAGCAGGTGCTCGCCGACCAGATGCGGCGGCTGGCCGCGCGCTGCACCGACGCCAATGTTGAACGAGGGCTCGCGGAAATGAATCGGCATGAGTTGCGCGTGGCTGTCGGTCATATGCAGCAGACTGACGTTGCCGAATGCTGGCGGGTCATACAGCGCTTCACCGCTGCTGGTGGCAAACGCGCGGGACGTCGCGAGTGGCAAGCCGGCCGCGGCGGCGGCAGCCAGCAGCTGCATGAATTCACGGCGGTTCATGCTCATGGCGTTCTCCTCAGCCTCACTTGTTGACCGGGGAATCAGGGTCGTACAGCAAGGCCATCACGTCCTTGATCTGCTGCTCGGTGAGGATGCCCTTGCTGCCGAAACGCGGCATCGCGGTGCACACGGAATACCCCTTCATGTCGTAAATCATGCTCCACGTCAGCTTCAGCAGCGGCTCTGCTTGCCCACGGTTCTTGCCATAGTGATAGAGCGACGGGCCGATGGTGCCGTATGCGATCTGCTGCTTGTCCAGCTCGTGGCACGCGTAGCAATTTCCGCCGGATGGCTTGGCGGGGTCATCGGAGTACTGCTCGCCAGTGCCTTCCTCGGCGATCGCCTGGCCGCGTTTCCAGTCACCGAGGAATTTCCCGTCGGCAGGAAATTTGACCGAAGCCTCGTTTGCAGCAACTACCTTGGCCGCCGCGGCGGCCGGCGGCGCGCCGGGTGCGTGCAGCGAACACAACGCCTGGGTCTTGTCCTGATCGAGCCGATCCATGCCAGCCTGACCCTTGGCCTGGAAGGAGGCCTTCATCACCGTCAGCGCCTGCGCATTGCGGTCCGGTGGCGCAGATTTCTGAGCATGTACAGCGGCCGTGGTGAACACCGGTACGGCGGCGAGAACGATCACATAGCGAATCAGCGGATGCATGGTCGACTCCTTAACGTTTGAGGCCGGGGGCCGCCATCTTTCCGCCTTCGGCATTCTTGGCGAGAAACATGGTCAGGTCGATGGCGGCTTCGGATCCATACTTGAGCTCCGGCAGACGTTGCTGGCGGAAGCAGTCGCCAATACGCCACTCCATGGTGCGGACCTCGCCTTGCGAAACGCGGTAGGCAGGCCACGCTGTATAGGTTTTGCGGGCATCCTCGCCTGCGCTCGCCAAGTCCGGCAATTGCTGCAGGCGGATGCGCTTGCCGACCTGGCCGTGGCAACTGGCACAGGAAAAATCATGTGTGCCGGCGCGGTAGAAAAAGATCGCCTTGCCAAGTTCATAGGCACGTTTCTCTTCCGGATGCGTCAGTGGCAGGTTGATGGCCACACCCGTCGACGCATCGACAACGTAAGCGGCGAGTGCCTCGAGATCGGATTTGCGATCGCCATCACCGAAGCGATTCTTGAGGATCGCGGCCTGGTCCATGCCCTGGCCATCAACCATGCAGGGTAGCAGCCGGCTATCCAGATCCTGCACCTTGGCAGTGTCGGCAAAATAGCGGGGAAGGTGCGCATAGGCGCCCTTGATCACGCCCGGACC
>JBBQQL010000149.1:0-10430 GCA_038215995.1 Lysobacterales bacterium | reverse complement strand
ACCACGCCGGGTTTGCCATACGGCGACAGCAGGCCTTCGGCCAGCAGGTAGTCGTAGCGCGCGCGCAGCGAGCCGAGGGTGATGTTGGCCTTGATGATCTCGCCGGTACGCGGATCGATGATCGACGCGCCATAGCTCCAGCCACGAGTGGCGCGATGCACCCACTGGATCACGTTGTAGCGCGCATCCATCGGGTCGACGCCCTGCGGCAGCAACTCGACGCGGAACGCATCGCGATAGCCGGCGGCGGTGAAGGCCTGGTTCCACCAGCGTGCACCGGACAGCAACGCCTCGCGAATCGGCTCCGGCGCACCACGGTCGAGGTAGTACACGATCGGCTTGACCGGATCGCTCAACGCCGCGCCGGGGTCCTTCTTTTGCAGGCGTTGCCGGGTGATGAAGTGCTTCACCAGCGGCGCACCGAGCGGCGCGGCATCGTCGGTATAGGCGATTTCGAAATAGCCGTCACCGGGCACGCTGACCCGCGGCGCGTATCCTGGCGGCGGCAGCTCGACGAAGGAATAGCGCTCGTTGAGGGTGATCGCGTCGGGCGTGGGCGTGACGTCCTGCACGTACTGGCCGGGATCATCGCCCTCGCTGCTCAGGGTGACCGTGGCCTCCATCTCGGTATTGCGCGGAAACGCCTTGGTGTCAGGCAGATAGATCGCACTGCGCCCGGCGTCGAGCTTGAACTTGCCTTGATGGGCCAGGGCCAGCGCATGGATGGCGCCGTGACCATCGCGCACCACGAAATCGGTGGCATCGACCAGCACCCGCTCGCCGCTGGTCGCCACCACCTTGAATCCCCACAGCACCGAGCGGGCAAACGACTGGCTTACCGCCAGTTGCTGATCGGGGTCGGCGCGGTCGGCCCGGAAAGCCTGATTCGGCTGCACCAGCAGCAGCTTCGGTCCGATCCGCTCGAAGTGGACCAGCTTGGCCTCGCTCACCTGGCCGCGATCCAGTCCCACGTCGTTGGAGCCCATGCCCCGCGTCAAGGTCGTGAAGAACAGCAACGACGCTCCCGGCGTCGGCACTTCCATATAGAGCCTGCCCTGCCCGGCATCCCAGTACAGCGGCAGCAGGCCATCGAAATGCCGCATCCCGGCGCTGAATGCCTGGATGGTTTTCAACGACTGGCGGTCTGCCGTCGCGGTCGCATGCAGGCGCGTCGGCAGTGTTGTCATGAACACAAGCAGGCACGCACCCAGCACCCGGAACAAGCATTTCATCGGAACATCTCCACTCATGTTTTTTTCATGCGGCGATCGAATCAGCGGCACCATCTCAACGCAGGCCTGCCGTGCCATTGGCTGCCTGCACCAGGCTGGCCGGGTCATAGCCGACACCGTCCTTGAATACCAGCTCGACGTTTTCGATGTCCTTGATATTGCTCGCCGGGTTGCCCTTGAGCAGCACCAGGTCGGCCGCCTTGCCCGGCTCGATCGATCCTATCTCGTCGTCCACGCCCATGAACCTGGCCCCGTTGAGGGTGGCAATCTCGATCGCCTGCACCGGAGTGAAGCCGGACTCCACCAGCAGCTCCACCTCGCGCTGGTCACCGTATCCGGCGATCACACCGCCGTAGCCGGTCGGGTCGAGGCCGGCCAGCAACACGCCACCCTGTTGCACAAAGGCATGCTCGAACTGCTGCTCGAGCTTGAACATGGCGGTCCACGGAGAATCGGTCATCGCGGCCACGCGATCGCGCGATTTCAGATACTCCACCCGGGTTTCGGGCAGCATCGCTGCCAGTACCCGCGGGTCGACCGGCGCTCGCCCGGGCACGAAGGTCTCGAACACCGGCAGGGTCGAGGTAATCGCCACATGCTTCGCCACCAGGTAGCGGATCAGCTCCTGCAGCGGCGGGCTGTCGATGCTCATCCTGGCCAGACCAGCCACAGCGAGCTTTGTATCCGGGCAGACATCGGGCTGCTTGCCGGGTGTGAATTCGGTATCCACGAACAGGCCATGCTCGAGGTCGTCGATACCCAGGTCCGCCGCCTCGCGAAAACCGACCGAGCAGAGATGGCCGGTGACCTTGATGCCCTTGGCGTGTGCCGCCGTGATCGCTGCCGTGAGCTCGGCGCGGGTGATGTGCATGTACGCCTTGAACGAGGTGGCGCCCTCGGCGATCCAGTAATCGACCGTGTCGCGTGCATCGTCGGCACCGCCCAACTCATGCATTTGCGGGGTGAAGCTGCCTACTCCTTCGAGATACGGGCCGGTGGTATGCATCTTCGGTCCGGGAATCCTGCCGGCGTCGATCGCCTGCTTGAGCGCAAGATCGGTGTATGGCTCGATACTTCCGGTGGTGCGGATGGTGGTGACGCCGCCGGCCAGGTAGAGCTTGGGAAAGCTGGACGCCTGCTCGGGATACAGCGCCTCTTTCGCCGCCGAATTGACCTTGGGCGCGGGGTAAAACATGTGGTCGTGCATGCCGACCAGCCCCGGGATCAGGGTGTGGCCGCGGCCATCGATCACGGTGGCGCCCTTCGGCACCCGGGCGCGTGGGCTGACCGAGGCAATGCGGCCATCGCGCAACACCACGGTCTGATCCTCCCGCGCTGGCGTGCCGTGGCCATCGATCACCCGCACATGGGTGATCGCCAGCAATGGCTGGGCGAACTTCACGAACTGTTGCGTCTGCGCCGAGAGGCTTGTCGCCGTAGTTTCCGGTGAGGCGAGGCTCGCGCTGACGAACGACAGCCCGGCCACCGCGATCAAGACGCGGCAGCCGATCGCACGACCACCTCGAATGGAACGGAATGTCTCGTGCATGGTGTTCCCCTGGGAGCAGATGGTCGGCGCACCGGTGGGGGCCCCGCAAAGCCGGCCCGGTCCGGCGCCCGGGTGCGTCGTTGACTATCAGATCACAGCAGCACGGGCAGCGCTAGAATGCCCGAACCCTCCCGCTGCGAACCCCCATGCAACCCGTCACCAAGGCCCGTCTGCAGATCCACTTCTGCGTGTTGCTGTGGGGCTTCACCGCCATCCTCGGCAAGCTGATCACACTGTCTGCGCTGCAACTGGTGTGGTGGCGCATGCTGCTGGTCGTGGCCGCGCTGGTGCTGGTGCCACAGGTGCGACGCGGCTTGCGCGCCATGTCGGCGCGACTGATCTGGGCCTATGCCGGCATCGGCGTGCTGGTGGCGCTGCACTGGCTGACTTTCTATGCCGCCATCAAGTTGTCCAATGCCTCGGTCGGCGCCACCTGCATCGCGCTGGGCCCGGTGTTCCTCGCCTTCATCGAGCCGTGGCTGACCAAACGCAAGTTCGATCCACGCGAGCTGCTGATCGGCGCGGCCGTGGTGCCCGGGGTGATCATGGTCGTGGGCGGCGTACCCGTCGACATGCGACTGGGCATTGCCGTGGGTACGCTGTCAGCGCTGTTCGTGGCGCTGTTCGGCTCGCTCAACAAGCGCATGGTCGAACATGGTGATCCGCTGACGGTGACTTTTATCGAACTGGGTACCGGCACCGTTTTCCTGACCTTGCTGGCGCCCTTTCTGCCGCATCAGGGCGCCCTGTTCGTGCTGCCCGACCTGCATGACACGCTGTTGCTGCTACTGCTCTCGTTCGGCTGCACCCTGCTGCCGTTCTCGCTGGCGCTGGTGGCGCTGCGCCACATCAGTGCGTTCGGTACCCAGATGGTGACCAATCTGGAGCCGCTCTATTCGATCGTGCTGGCCATTCTCCTGCTGGGCGAGCAGCGTCAACTGGAGCGCTGGTTCTACCTGGGCGTGGTGGTGATCCTGTCGGCGGTATTCATTCACCCGCTGCTCAACCGCAAGTCCCGCAGCACCCGGCAGCCGGAGCTGATGAGCACGGCTGAAAGCCACAACATGGTCGAATGAGGCCGCCAGCAGCGATCAGGGCGATGGCAACCGCCTGGACTGCCACTCGATCGCCACGATCTTCCATGAGGCGCCGACCCGCCTGAGCCGAAGCCGCTCCACACTTCGCAGAGACTCGGGACGGCCATCAACGCTGGTGTGGATATCGCTTTCGCGACCGACCACGGCGAACTCACCCTGCATGCCCGAACCGATGAAGATCGGTGTCAGGCTGGCACCCTTCATGAACTCGATATCCGCCCCGAGATGCCCTGCCGCGTAGCTCTCGCGCGACTCGACATGACCGCTTTCGCTCGCCGTCACCTCCGCTGCCAGCAGGGCGAGCACCGCGTCACGGTCACCGCGCTGCAATGCCTCGCCCAGCGCCTGCGCCACGGCCTCAGCCCGAGGCACCGCCCCCGGCGTCAACCCGGTCAGGTTCAACGGCGATTCGGGCGCCGGCGATCCGTTGCTCACGCCGGCCGCGTGCTCGTGTTCATGGCTGGGTCCGGCCTCGCCCTCCATCTGCATGTCGTCGTCCGCTGGCGCCCTGGCAACGATGTCTTTGTATTGCGACGGCGTCATAGCAGGCAGCTTTTGCAGGAATGCGACCATACTCCAGATCGTGGCATCGTCATGGCTGCCGCCCCAGGCCGGCATCGCGCTCATCTTGATGCCGTGCTTGATTACCCAGAACGCTTCGCGCGGGTCGACCTGCAGCCGCGACAGGTTCGGCGGCTGCGGGTACAGACCCGGGCGGATCTCCGAGTCCTTCATGCCAGGCTTGAGGTGGCAGCCTGTGCACATTGCCGCGTACTGGCCGGCGCCCTTGAGAATCAGCTGCGGATCCTCCAGATTCGGCACCACGATATCTTCCGAGCGCCGCTGAATCGATCGATCACGCAGGGCCTGCAACACCGCAAAAACCGGCTTGGTGTGGTGATCGTCCGCACCGATGTTGTAAATGCCGGAATAGACGAAGGCGCCCGCGCCGACAGTCAACAGGCCCAGTACGACGGCCACCGTGATGCCGTGCTGCCTGATCTGTTTCTTCATGTCCTGCTTCCCCTCAAAACCAGATGCGAAAACCGGCAACGAGTTGCTGGTCGAATACAGGTCGGCCATCGGCACGCGCGTAGTCTGCACTGGCGCCGATGCGACGCACCCAGTTGATACCCACGTAGGGCGCAAACTCACGCCGGATCTCATAGCGCAGTCGCAGGCCGAATTGCACATCGGACAGGCCGCTGCCGATGCCGCGTGCAGGGTCGTCCTTGCCATACAGATTGAATTCCAGCTCCGGCTGCAGGATCAGCCGCTGCGTGAACAGCACCTCATAGTCGGCGCGCAAACGTGCGGCCGTGCGGCCGGCAGACCCGACATAGCCGGTCGCTTCCAGCTCGAACCAGTAGGGCGCGAGACCCTGCACGCCAAACGCGACCCAATCGCGCGACGGCCCTGCACCGAAGTCGTGGCGGACACCGAGCTGGCTGCCCCAGTAGGTGGCGATGGCGTGATTCCACAGCGCCTCGATATTGCCGTCCTCGACCTTGCCCTTGCTGACGTCGCCCTCGCTGCGCAGCCACAACTTGTCCTCATCGAGTCCGTACCAGGCCTGAGCCTCCCACGCCTGTCCGTTGCCATCCCGGCCGTGAACCGTTTCGAGCTGATCCAGCAACAGCATGCCCACGGGCGTGTTGCCGTGCATGTGCGGCATCATCGGCCCGTAGCCCACACCGTCGGAGTAGTCGGGACTGCGCGCATGCGGTGGTGGACTACCGCCCTGCATCGCACCCATGGTCATGCCGGACATCACGTCCTGCGTCGCCGGCGAGCCTTCGGTCATGCCAGCCATCGCGGCATGATCCATCGCGGGCATCGTTGCCGGCTCCGTCACGGAGGTGGCGGTGCGCACGGCTTCGTTCATGGCGGGCATCGATGCGGAGTGCATGCCGCCGTGATCCATGCCAAGCATGTGACCAACGGGTTTGATCGGAGCAGCCAGATTGCGGCTGGCCTTGTGCGTGTGGCTTACGGCCGCCGCAGGCCTCACCACCGTCGTTGGGGCGGCGGGCACACTTGCGTGATTCATGCCCGGCATCGACCCCATGTCCATCGGCATGGACGAACTCGAAGCAGCCGGGGCACTTTGCGCGAGGGCGGCAAGGGGCCACGTCGCCAGCATGGCCGCGGCCACGGCCAAGGCCACACATAGCATGTGCGCTCGATTCAGGCGGGTCGACACGCTCATGACACCACCACTTCGCGCATCATGCCCGCGTCCATGTGATACAGCATGTGGCAGTGATAAGCCCAGCGACCTGACGCGTCAGCAGTCACTGCGTAGCTGACGCGCTGCGCCGGCTGCACCGTGACGGTGTGCTTGCGCACCTGGAATGCGCCCTGTGGACTTTCCAGCTCGCTCCACATCCCGTGCAGATGGATCGGGTGATTCATCATGGTGTCGTTGACCAGCACGATGCGCAGCCGCTCACCGTGGTTGAAGTGCACCGGCTTCGCATCGGCAAACTTCACCCCGTCGAACGACCACATGTAGCGCTCCATGTTGCCGGTGAGGTGCAGCTCGATCTCGCGCGACGGCTCACGCGCATCGATCGGGCCGCCGACGGTATGCAGGTCCGCGTAGGTCAGCACCCGCCGTCCGTTGTGGCGCAGCCCAACGCCCGGATCGTCGAGATTGGTGCGCGGCATGTCGACGCGCATGTCCACGCCGGGGCCGTATTCGGTGCGCGCGTGGCGCACCTTGACCTCGCTGTCCATCGTCATGCCGGCGTGCTCCATGCCATGCATCGCACCCTGCCCGCCGCTGCTCGTTGCCATGGCACCCATCATGTCGACCATGGCCAGACGCTGGCGTGGATCCATCGCGGGCACCTCCGCCTGCATGCCCTCACGCGGCGCCAGGGTGCCGCGCGCATAGCCGGTGCGATCGATCGACTGGGCAAACACCGTATAGGCGCGATCCTCCTGCGGCTCGACCAGTACGTCATGGGTCTCCGCCACGCCGATGCGGAATTCGTCCACCGGCACCGGCTCGACATCCTGCCCATCGGCGGCAATCACGGTCATTTTCAGACCGGGAATGCGCACATCGAAGTAAGTCATCGCCGAGCCGTTGATGAAGCGCAGGCGGATCTTCTCACCAGGCCGGAACAGCCCGGTCCAGTTGCCGGCCGGCGCATTGCCGTTCATCAGATAGGTGTAGGTGTAGCCACCCACATCGCTGAGGTCGCTGGGACTCATCCGCATCTGGTTCCACATGCGCCGCTTGGCCAACGCGCGCTGCAAGCCCAGCTCGCGCACATCGTGGAAAAATTCCGGCGCGGTCGGTTCGGCAAAGTTGTAGTAGTCGCTTTGCCGCTTCAGCGTGGCGAAGATGTGGTTCGGGTCGTCGTCACTCCAGTCGTTGAGCATCACCACGTAGTCGCGATCGCTGGGGTACCGCTCCGACCCGGCCGGCTCGATCACGATCGGGCCATACAGGCCAGTCTGTTCCTGGAAGCCGCTGTGCGAGTGATACCAGTAGGTACCGGACTGGTGCACCGGGAAGCGATAGACAAAGGTCTCGCCCGGCGCGATGCCTTCGTAGCTGATGCCTGGCACGCCATCCATCTGGAACGGCAACAGAACGCCGTGCCAGTGGATCGAGGTCGGCACGCGCAGATGGTTGGTCACCCGCAAGGTCACCGTGCTGCCTTCCTTCCAGCGCAGGATCGGCCCCGGCATGCCGCCATTGACGGTGGTGGCGACGCGAGCCACCCCGGTGTAGTTCACCGGCGACTCGGCAATATCCAGCACAAACTCGGTGCCACTGAGCACATGCGGATGGAACGAGCCGGCGATCGGCGCGCCCCTGCCCACCGCCCACGCATCGGAGGATCGCAACAGACCGAGCCCGGCGACCGCGCCACCTAGGCTCACACCCTGCACAAAGCGTCGACGCGAGAGGTCGATCGCCGAAGGAGAAAAGGATTTCATGATTCAGTCCACGGAAACGGGCATCGGAGCGATGCGGATCACGACCGGCTGCCTTCCGCGCCGTTGCCGACGACAGGATTCGACCAGTCCCTGACAAAAACAGAGAGTCAGGCCGAAGGTGGTCGCAAGGGCGGCGCCGCATTCATTGATGGCGCACGCATCCGCGCGGGCGGTGCGTAACTCGCGGCGAGCGAAGCCGACAGCACCACCAACGGCGTCACCGAGAGGAGCGCATTGCCGCACACGGAATGACAGTCGCAGCCTTGGGACGAATGATCTTGGCAGCACGAACCGTCTGCTGTGCCGTGTTTGCCGTGCTGCAACTTGTCCATGCCCTGGTGCTGCCCTGCGTCAACCGATGCCACGGCATGCCCGGAGTGCATGGCAGGCACACCCATGGCCGCCGGTGCGGCGATCGGGGAGGTGCTTGCCAGCATCAGCCACGCCAGCATCGCCATCGTTCGAAGGCCATGGGAGCGGCTGAGCAGTCGCAGGGTGAGGATCATCCGCCGAGATTATCCATGCTCTACGCCCCGTTCAACTCTGGAGTCACCTCCATGCGGGCTGACCGAGCCCATCAGCTGGAGGGCCTGCGATCGGGCTGGTGTCCGCCCTCACCCGCCATCATGCGCGGACCGCCACTGCGCAGGAAAGTGACCACCAGCAGCACGGCCACGATGAAGAAGGCCATGTCCAGCACGGTGGTGTAATTGAAGCTGATCGTTGCCATGTTCACCGACCTGGCCTGACCCGATGGCAACCAGCCGAGCATAAAGAAGATGCCCTCCACACACAGCGCCGCGACGACCATCACCAGATAGAAGGAAACGAACAGGAACACCGTTGGCTTGCCGCCGTAATACTTGCGATAAATGTTCAGGATCGGGGGAATGATCAGATCGCCGAAAATGAAGGCAACCACGCCCCCGAAACTGATGCCGCCATTCCATAGCACCGCAGCGAGTGGCACGTTGCCCACCGAGCAGGTGAACGCCGCCACGGCGATCAAGGGGCCAATGACGGCGCCCCACAGGGCGATCAACCATGGGTTGTAACCCTGCAGGAAGAACGCCTGCCAGAAATGATCCGGCACCCAGGCGCCCAGCGCGCCGGCAATCAGCAATCCGGCCAGGATGTCCTTCCACACCATGGCCCAGTTCATCATGTAGGAGTGGCTGATGGCGATCCAGCCCTTGCGTGATGTGATGCGCTCGCGCCAGGTCCCCGAGCGTTTGCCCATGGCCATCGCGGCATGCCCTTCCATGGAGCCCACGGCATCCCCTTTGGCATGCTCGACCGCGGCATGTTCGAGCTTTGTCGGGAGCAGCCATGCATACCCGGCGCCCAGCAGTATCAGCATGATGGTGCCGCCGATGAACTCCGCTGCGGCAAACTGCCAGGCCATCAGCACCCACAGCAGAATGCCCAGTTCCAGCACCAGGTTGGTCGCCGCGAATTGAAACGCCATCGCCGCCGTGAAATTGCCGCCCTTGCGCACGATCGACCGCGCCATGGCCACCGCAGCGTACGAGCAGGACGACGTCGCCGCACCGAGCAAACCCGCCGTCGCGATGGATCGCGGACCGCCATCGGGCAGCAGGCTCGACATGGTGTCCGTCGATACGATGACTTCGATGATGGCCGAGAAGGCGAAGCCCAGGCTCAGGCCCCAGAAAACCTGCCAGAACATGGTGAAAGACAGCCACAGCGCACTGCCAATGGCACCGAGTATCTGCATGACGTCATCTCCATCCATCAGCGCCCGATGATTCCCGGCGAAAAATTCGACGCAGCCGGCGCTGTTCGCACCTTGCGGCGCGACAATGCTGACCTTCAAAGCCCGACGTGCAGGCCCTTCAGCCTGCACGTATCCGCGCCGCCCTGCCCTAGGCATGAGCAGCCCGACAGCCGCTTCAGAAAACAGTGCGCGGCCACCTGGTCAGGACGACAGCCGCACGATGCCGGCTACTGGCTATAGCCCATGTGCAGGGTGATCTTGTCGCCCGCCTTCAGCTTCGCCATCGAGGCCGGCGGAAAGTGCACCCGCAGTGACATGCCAGCGGAGGTCACCTCGACAATTCCCGAGCTGGTGTCGACCGAAGTCACCGTGGCGGGCATCTTGTGCATGCTGCCGTTGTTCATGGGTTTCATCTTGTGGTGCATCATTCCCTTGCCCATGTGACCCATGCTGCTGCTGGACGAGGCCGGCGCCATGCTGCCCATGTCCTGGGCAGTGACGGTCGCTGCGCCGAAGCACAGCCCCAGAGCCGTTGCCGCGAGGAAGATTTTCGATGAGAAGGCCACGACGATTCTCCGCTTGAATGAACGGTCAAGGCGATCGCCGTGACCGGCTGCACGAGGTAGCTGCTGGAGCCTACACCGATCCGTGTGCAGCACAAGTCATCACGAACCGGTTCAGCCAACAGCGATCGCCGTATTGCCGCATCTATACTTGACCACCCTGCCCGCCGTGACCGCCATGAATTATCGCCACGCCTATCACGCCGGCAATTTTGCCGATGTCCTGAAACACACGGTGCTGATGGCACTGATCGAGTCGCTGCAGGCCAAGCCGACGCCGTTCTGCTACATCGA
>JBBQQL010000148.1:0-10491 GCA_038215995.1 Lysobacterales bacterium | reverse complement strand
AATGACGGCATGAACCGGGTCGGCGAGGCCGGCAAGGGCGAAAGCGTCTGGCTGGGATTCTTCGCCTGCGAAGTGTTGCAGCGCTTCGCCGAAGTCGCCCGTCTGCATGATGACGAACCGTTCGCCCAACGCTGCGTAGCGGAGGTCGAAAAGCTGCGCGTCGCGCTGGAGCAACACGGCTGGGACGGCGCCTGGTACCGCCGCGCCTGGTTCGACGATGGCACCCCGCTCGGCGCCGATGGCAACGAAGAGTGCCGCATCGACTCGATCGCGCAAAGCTGGTCGGTACTGTCCGGCATGGCCTCGCCCGAGCGCCAGCACCAGGCGATGGATTCGCTAGACCGGCATCTGGTGCGCCGCGATGCGGGGCTCATCCAGTTGCTCGATCCGCCCTTCGACAAGTCGCCGATGGACCCGGGCTACATCAAGGGCTCCGTGCCCGGCGTGCGCGAGAACGGCGGCCAGTACACGCATGCGGCGCTCTGGGCCACGATGGCCTTTGCCGAGCTCGGCGACAGCGCCCGCGCCTGGGAATTGCTGCGCATGATCAACCCGGTCAACCATGGCATCGATGCCGCGCAAATGGAGGTCTACAAGGTCGAGCCGTACGTGGTCAGCGCCGACGTCTACGCGGTCGAACCACACATCGGTCGTGGCGGCTGGAGCTGGTACACCGGCTCGGCCGGCTGGATGTACCGGCTGATGATCGAGTCCCTGCTCGGCCTGCGGCTGGAGGCCGGCCACCTGCGCTTTGCCCCGGTGCTGCCGGCAAACTGGAGTGGCTTCGACATGCGCTATCGCTACGGCGAGACCTGGTACCGCATCGAGTTGCGGCAGGTCGAGCCCGGCGACGCCGCGTGGGTCGCGCTGGATGGCGCAACCCGCGCCGACGGACGCATTCCGCTGCAGGATGACCAGCGCGAGCACCTGGTGATGATCGAGCACCCGCGCACGGGCTAGCTGACGTGCCTGAGCCGGCTCAGCCGGTGTGGGCCCGATCCAGCAGCAACTGCCGCGCCGCGGCGGTAGCACGTTCGAGCGCCGGGCGGCGGTAGTCCCATTCCGGGGAGTCGTCCGGCGGCACGATCTTCATCACCGCATTGGCCTCGAACAACAGCAGGTTGCCGGCGGCGTCCAGCGCAAAATCGATGCCGCCGTAGTCCAGCGCCAGGCTGGCCTGGATCGCCTGCAAAGCGGCCATCGCGCGCTCACCGAGCACCTCGGGCATGTCCGCGAGGAAGCGTGCCTCCTCGGCCTGGAACGCACGCTGCCCGCGCATCCCCGCCGTCGCGTAGTGCACCTTCCAGTCGTCGCTGATCGCCAGATGCAGCGGATACAGGCGGCCGTCGATCATCATCACCCGATACTTGCGGGCGGCGCCATCGGCAGCACGCGCATCCAGGTATTGCATGGCCATCAGCTGCGGCCCCGGCAACGCGGCGACTGCCGCGGGCAGGGCGGTAGCCGCATCCACACGCACGAAATGGCGACCGGTGTGAAAGCCCGGACTGCGCAGCAGCAAGGGAAAATCCAGACCGGCGCTGACCAGGCTCGCCTGGGCATCCGCCCGTTCCAGCACCGCGCGATCGAAACTTCGCAGGCGCGGCGCACGCACCCCCGGCAGTTGGCCCAGCCGCCCGGCATTGGCCACGCGGCCGGTCACCAGCACGCGCGCGGGCGGGTTGAGCACCGGCGCCGTTGATTGCATCAGCAGGCTTGCCGCGGCCTGCAAGTCGACCGCGGCAAGATCGGCGTCGCCAATGCTGTTGAAGATCAGCTGATGGGCCGGCAGCGGCGCACCCGGCGGATGGAACTCGGCGACGAGCGTGGTGACGGCAAAGCGGTGGTTGTCGACCAGACGCCGCCAGTCAATGTCGGCGCCGGGCGTCGAGCTCAGCACCAGCAGCGGGATCGGCGTGCCCTCGCCGAGGCAGGGGTAGGTTCGGCTCGGCTCACTGGCGAAGCCCCGCCGACGATGCTCGCGCATGGCCGGCCAGTCGCCGCTGTCGTGCAGAAGGGCACTGAGCTGCTGGTGCGCGTGGATATGGTCCGGCTCCAGCCGCAGCGCGATCTCGTAGTGTTCGCGGGCCAGCGCCAGCTCGTCCTGCACCACCAGCAGGTTGGCCAGGTTGACGTGACCCAGCGGCTGCTGCGGGTGTTGCGCCACCGCCTGGCCAAACACCGTGCGCGCCGCGGTGATGTAGTTGGTCTCGTGCAGCAGCACGCCAAAATTGTTCAGCGCGATGAAGTGACCCGGGTGATCGGCGAGAATCTGCAGATAAGCCTGCCGCGCCTGCTCATGCCGACCCAGCGTCGCCAGCAGGCCGGCGCGCTCCACCTCGAGATCGACCGTGATCTCGCCGCCACTGCGCCGAGCCTCGACCGCGGCGAGCGCCTGTTCCCATGCCTGTCGGTCCATCCTGGTCCTGCCCCAACCGCGTACTTTTGATTGCACGCAAGCATGCGCCTCAGTACCGCCGCGCGATAGGTCCGGTGGTGCTAACGTCACGCCGGCCATCCTGCCATGGAGTACGCGTCCTCGTGTTCGACACCGCTCTCCGCTTCATCCCGCTGGCCTTCGCGGCGCTGCTGCCACTGCTCAACCCGCTCGGCTCGGCGCTGATCCTGATGAGCATCGTCGGCGACGAACCGCCCGCGGTCTATCGCCAGTTGGCCTGGCGCGTGGCGCTTGGCATGCTGGGTTTCGTGCTGGTGATCGAGCTGCTGGGCGCATGGATACTGAAGTTCTTCGGCATCAGCCTGCCGGTGCTGCAGGTCGGCGGGGGCCTGACCCTGGCCGTGATGGGCTGGAACATGCTCAACGCACGCGATCCCTCGTCCGGCCACGCACCGGTCGCCCGCCCCGATGTAGAAACGGTGATGAGCCAGGTGTTCTACCCGCTGACCTTTCCGCTCACCGTGGGCCCGGGCGTGATCGTGGTGGTGCTGACCCTCAGCGCGCATGCCTCAGGCCCTGACTGGCAGGCCAGCCTGCTGGCGCATATCGCGATCTTCGTCGCGGCGATGCTGCTGGCCGTGCTGGTGTTTTTCAGCTACGCCTACGCGCCGCGGCTGAACCGGATGCTGCCGGTGCACGCGATCAGCGGCGTGCAGCGGCTGATTTCCTTCATCCTGCTGTGCATCGGCGCGCAGATCGCCTGGGGCGGACTGGCCACCTTGTTGGGTTCGCTGCAGACGCTGCCGCCACACTGATCGGCATCGGGCAACAAAGGCTCAGTGTCGCAGCAGGGCAGGGACGTTGATGTCCCAATCGCCAGGATCCTCGATCCCGACAATGGCATCGGCGGGGTCCTCGAGGTCCACCAGGACGGGCGTCAACTCCTCGTTGGAGGGCAGCGCGCGGAACGCCCTGACGATCGGACTGAGAGAACTGTTGCGACCTTGTACCAGCACCACCGCCAGACGATGGGACGCCAGCCGCACCAGGGTGCCAGTGGGGTAGATGCCGATCATCTTGACGAAGGCATGGAACAAGTTTCGATCGAAATGGCCTTCCTGCCATTCGGCCATGCGCCGGATCGCCTCGGCGGGCTCCCAGCCCTTTTTGTAGGGACGTTCGGAGGTGATCGCGTCATACACATCGCAGATCGCGCCCATGCGCGCGGCACGGCTGAGATCGTCGCCGGAAAGCTTGTCCGGATAGCCGCTGCCATCGACCTTTTCATGATGGTGCAGGCAGACATCGAGCACCAACTTGCTGGTGCCTGGCTGCTGGCGCAGCAGGTCCCAGCCCAGCTCCGGATGCAGGCGCACCGAGGTCATCTCCAGCGGACTCAGCCGCCCCGGCTTGTTCAACACCGCGTCAGCCACGCCGACCTTGCCGATATCGTGCAGCAGGCCGGCCATGCCCAGCTCGCGCAGGGCTTCGCCCTCGATGCCGAGCCTGCGACCCAGTGCCATCATCAGGGCGGACACGGCCACCGAATGCAGGTAGGTGTAATCGTCCTTCTTCTTCAGCCGCAGCACGCTGAGGATCGCCGCCGGATTGCGCGTGATGGAGTTGCTCACTTCCTCGACGATCTCGACCGCCGACTCCATGCTGAGGGCCTTGCCCATGCGCGCATCGGCAAACAGTGACTTCGCCACTCCCTTGGCACGATCGCGGATGGCCTCGGCCCGCGCCACCTCGTTGCCAAAGGCGGTGCGCTCCGCCGCTGCTTCAGCGGGCATCGTCGCCGCCGCCGCGCCGAGCGGTTGCGCGGGGGCCGCGCGCGTAACTGCCGCCGGTACGACATCCGCACCCTTGTCGGTATCGATCCAGACCTCCTTGTCACCGAGCGCCCGCAAGGTTCGCAAGGTCTTGTCGTCGGCGACCAGGAACGCGCCCTTCCAGAACGGATGATCCATCCATTTGCCGGAGATCTTGTGCACGAACATGCCCCGGGTCAGCTGACCCATGGGTATCTTTTTCAGAGCCTGCGACATCGTTCGATCAATCCAGCTGTTCTTTGCTTTCTGCCGCGCTTCGCGAAGCGAGTGGTTCCATCCTGCGTCAGTCAGTCGCAGCTTGAGACAAGCTGCAGGCGTGGATGACTTCTTCGCCATTTATCCCGACGTATCGTGCCTCGTATCGGCAACTTGTCCTAATTATTTAGCATCTCGCAGCCGATCTCGCCTGAAGAAGCCGCATTGTCACCTTCAGCAACGACGATGCCCCGCTTGCGAAGTCAGGCACGACAAGTCCAAACCTATGCATCGACTTAACCTGCCGCCATGCACGCTTTGCGAACCGGTCCAGGCCTGGTATCGCGAACACGACACCAGGGCGCCGTAAACTCTGCATTTCCTCACACCACCTCGATGGCGACCCAACACCGCCTGCAGGAGACTTCCGCACCATGGCCATACCCCGCTCGGATGCACTGGTTTTCTTTGGCGCCACCGGCGACCTGGCCTACAAGAAAATTTTCCCGGCGCTGCTGGCGATGACCCGCGACGGCGAGCTGGAGATGCCGGTGATTGGCGTGGCGCACTCGGGCTGGAACGCGAAAAAGCTGCGACAGCGTGCCAGCGACAGCATCAGGCAGGCAGCAAAGGACAGTGGCAGCAAGTTCGACAAGGCCAGCTTCGACAAGCTCGCCGCACGGTTGCAATACGTCGATGGCGACTATACCGATGCGGCCACCTTCGACCGGCTGAAACGGGCGCTGGGCAAATCGAAGCGGCCGCTGCATTACCTGGCGATCCCGCCCAGTCTGTTCGGGACCGTGGTGCAGGGGCTGCAGGCGGCCGGTTGCGCCAGCGGTGCGCGGGTGGTCGTGGAAAAGCCGTTCGGACGCGACCTGGCCTCGGCGCAGGAACTGAACCGCACCCTGCGCTCGGTGTTTCCGGACGACGCGATCTTCCGCATCGATCACTTCCTGGGCAAGGAAGCGATCATGAACATCCTCTACTTCCGCTTCGCCAATTCGTTTCTCGAACCGATCTGGAACCGCAACCACGTGGCCAGCGTCGAGGTAACACTGGCCGAGCAGTTCGGCGTGCAGAGCCGTGGCTCGTTCTATGACAGCACCGGCTGCCTGCGCGACGTGATCCAGAACCACTTGCTGCAGATCGTGGCACTGCTGGCGATGGAGCCGCCGGCCTACCAGGGCTTCGGCGCGGTGCACGCGGAAAAGGCCAAGGTGTTCCAGGCGATGCGCCCGTTGCAGGCGGATGACGTGGTGCGCGGCCAGTACCGCGGCTACCTGAGGGAACCCGGCGTGGCCAAGGGTTCAGACGTGGAAACCTACTGCGCACTGCGGCTGTTCATCGATTCGTGGCGCTGGGGCGGCGTGCCCTGGTACGTGCGTTCGGGCAAATGCCTGCCCGAGACGGTGGCGGAGATCGTGGTGGAGCTGAAACCACCACCGCAAAAACTGTTTGACGATGCGGCCACCCAGGCCGGTCGTGCCAACTACGTGCGTTTTCGGCTGTCGCCCAACACCGCGGTGGCGCTGGCGGCACGCGTCAAGCGCGCCGGCAAGGAATTCGTCGGCGAACAGCGCGAGCTGTACCTGATGGAAGAGCAGGCCGGGCAGGAGTCGCCGTACGAGCGCCTGATCGGCGACGCCATCGCCGGCGACGGCGCGCTGTTCACCCGCGAGGAGGCGGTCGAGGCGGCGTGGGTGGTGGTCGATCCGGTACTGAAGGATCACCACCGGGCGATCCCCTACCGCTGCGGCAGTTGGGGCCCGAAGCAGGCGGATGCGCTGATCGCCGCCGATGGCGGCTGGCACAACCCGGTGGTGGCCAAGTGATGAATGCCGCTGCGCTGGTGTTCCTGCTCGATGTCGACAACACCCTGCTCGACAACGACCGCTTTGCCGCCGATCTCAGCGACACGCTGGAGCAGGCCTTTGGCGCGGCCGAGTGCGCGCGTTACTGGTCGATCTATGCCGAGCTGCGCGACAACCTGGGCTACGCCGACTACCTGGGCGCGCTGCAGCGCTTTCGCGCCGGCCTGGACAACGAGCCGGCGCTGCTGCAGATGTCCCGCTACCTGCTGGAGTACCCGTTTGCCGAACGGCTCTACCCGGAGGCACTGGAGACCGTGGCACACCTGCGCTCGATGGCGCCGACGGTGATCCTGTCCGACGGCGACATGGTGTTCCAGCCGCGCAAGATCGAGCATGCAGGTATCTGGAAAGCGGTGCGCGGCGAGGTGCTGATCTACCTGCACAAGCAGCACATGCTGGTGGCGATGCAACAGCGCTACCCGGCTGCACACTACGTGATGATCGACGACAAGCCGCAGATCCTGGCCGAGATGAAACGGCGCATGGGCCGCAAGCTCAGCACGGTGTTCGTGCGCCAGGGCCACTACGCAGCCGCGTCAGCCAGCGAAACGATTGATCCGGCGCCGGATTTCACCATCGCGTGCATCGGCGAACTGCGCCAGCGTAAGCTTGGGGACTTCCTGCCAAGCGCGCCTGCGATCCCTTTGACAAACCATTGAAACCCCTCCCTCTCAGCAATAGAACCGGTATCTGGAGCAAGCATGAAAGCGACCCAAAAACTGCACGACCTCGGCCAGAGCCTGTGGCTGGACAACATCACCCGCACCTTGCTGGACGACGGCACGCTGGCACGCTACATCGCCGAGGATTCGGTCACCGGCCTGACCTCCAACCCGAGTATTTTCGACGCGGCGATCGGTGACGGCGCCGCGTACGACGCGGCGATCCATGCCAAGGCGCTGGCTGGCCTGGATGGCGAAAAGTTGTTCCTCGAACTGGCGCTGGAAGACCTGCGTCGCGCCGCCGACCTGTTCGCGCCGGTATTCGCGCGCACCGCCGGCGTCGATGGCTGGGTCTCGATGGAAGTGTCGCCGCTGTTGGCCGCCGACAGCGCCGGCTCGATCGCCGCGGCCCGGCAGATCCATGCCGCCGGACAGCGCGACAACCTGTTCGTGAAGATCCCCGGCACGCCCGAGGGCATCCCGGCGATCGAGGAGGCGATCTTCCTCGGCATTCCGGTCAACGTGACGCTGCTGTTTTCCTGCGCGCACTACGTAGCCGCCGCCGAGGCTTACCTGCGCGGCATCGAACGGCGTATCAACGCCGGGCTCGACCCCCGCGTGGGCTCGGTCGCCTCGCTGTTCATCAGCCGCTGGGACGTGGCCGGCAACAAGCAGTTGCCCGCCGAGCTGCACAACAAGCTCGGCATCGCGGTAGGCCAGCAGACCTACCGCGCCTATCGCCAGTTGCTGGACTCGCCGCGCTGGCAGAAGCTGGCCGCCGCCGGCGCCGTGCCGCAGCGCCTGCTGTGGGCCAGCACCGGCAGCAAGGACCCGAACGCATCGGACACGATGTACGTCACCGCGCTCGCCGCGCCCAATACGGTCAACACCCTGCCGGAGAAAACGCTGCTGGCGTTCGCCGACCACGGTCAGGTGGACGGCGTGATGGCGATCGATGGCGGCGATGTCGATGCGATGCTGGCGCAGATCGGCAAGGCCGGCGTCGATGTCGACGCGCTGGCGCTGCAGTTGCAGCAGGAAGGCGCCCAGGCGTTCGTCAAGTCGTGGCAACAGCTGATGCAGCGCATCGCCGACAAGGCCAGCGCACTGGACCACAAGGCCAGTGAGGCCGCGCGCTGATGAGCCAGTCCCGACTGAGGAGGTTGCCGCAATGGCAGGCGTTGCAGCAGCATGCGGCCAGCATCGGCGAGAAGCACCTGCGCGACATGTTTGCCGATGATGCCCAACGCGGCGAGAGCATGGCCATCGAGGACGTCGGGTTGTATCTGGACTACTCCAAGCAGCGGGTGGACGCCGAAAGTCTGCGCCTGCTGCGCGAACTGGCCGTCGCCTGCGAGCTACCCCAGCACACCGAGGCGATGTTCAACGGCGAGCGGATCAACACGACGGAAGATCGCGCCGTGCTGCACGTGGCACTGCGCGCACCGGCCAGCGAGAAAATCCTGCTCGACGGCCACGACGTGGTGGCGGACGTGCATGCGGTGCTCGACCGCATGGCCGCATTCGCCGATCGCGTGCGCAGCGGCCACTGGCTCGGACATACCGGCAAGCGCATCCGCAACGTGGTCAGCATCGGCATCGGCGGCTCGGATCTGGGCCCGGTCATGGCGTACGAGGCATTGCGCGATTACAGCGCACGCGAGATGACATTCCGTTTCGTCTCCAACGTGGACGGCACCGACCTGATTGAAGCCACCCGCGATCTGGAGGCCGACGAGACCCTGTTCATCGTCTGCTCAAAGACCTTCACCACGCTGGAAACACTCAGCAACGCGCAAGCGGCGCGGCGCTGGTGCATCGCCGCGCTGGGCGACGAGCAGTCGGTGGCAAAGCACTTCGTCGCCGTATCCACCAACGCCGACGAAGTGAAGAAGTTCGGCATCGACACTGCCAACATGTTCGGTTTCTGGGACTGGGTAGGTGGGCGTTACTCGATGGAATCGGCGATCGGTCTGTCGACCATGCTGGCGATCGGCCCCGGCCATTTCGGCGAAATGCTGGCCGGTTTCCACGCCATGGACGTGCACTTCCGGCACACCCCGTACGAGCGCAACCTGCCGGTGCTGATGGGCCTGCTGGGTATCTGGAACACCAACTTCCTCGACGCCACCAGCGTCGCGGTGCTGCCGTACGAGCAATACCTCAAGCGCTTTCCCGCTTACCTGCAGCAGCTGACGATGGAGAGCAACGGCAAAAGCGTCACCCGCGAGGGCGTGGCGGTGGATTACGCGACCGGACCGATCTACTGGGGCGAGCCGGGCACCAACGGCCAGCATTCGTTCTACCAGCTGATCCACCAGGGCACGCACATCGTGCCGTGCGATTTCATCGGCTTCGGCCAGGCGCTGCAGCCGGTGCCGGTGCTGAAGGCAGATGGCTCACCAGGCGGCGATCAGCACGACCTGTTGATGGCCAACCTGATTGCGCAGGGCGAGGCGCTGGCATTTGGCAAGACGGCCGACGACGTGCGCGCCGAAGGCACGCCCGAGGCGCTGGTGCCGCACCGCACGTTCAGCGGCAACCGGCCCAGCAGCACCATCCTGGCGCGCAAGCTCACCCCGCATGCGCTGGGCAGCCTGATCGCCTTGTATGAGCACAGCGTGTTCGTGCAGGGCGTGATCTGGGGCGTCGATTCGTTCGACCAGTGGGGCGTGGAGCTGGGCAAGCAGCTGGCGAAAACCACCATCGCCGAGCTGACCGCGAAAAGCGAACCGAAGCTAGCCCACGACAGTTCGACCAACTCGCTGATCCGTCGCTATCGCCAGTTGCGCGACAGCCAAGGATGACTTTGCCTTGTTTGTAGGAGCGCACCCTGTGCGCGATTGCTCTTCGCAGCATCACGAAAGGCATCGCGCACGCCCGAAGGAAGTCCCCTTCTGGGACAGGGTGCGCTCCTACAGTCGGCACCGCGCATGTGAATACCAAACGAAGGATTCTCGAAAAGACATGAGCCAGAAGATCAGCCTCCTCGCCGGCAAACCGGCACCCGCCTCGATCCTGGTCGATGTCTCCAGGCTGCTGGCCGCCTACGCCGACCTGACCCCCGACCCCTCGGTAGCAGCGCAGCGGGTGGCCTTCGGCACCTCCGGCCATCGCGGCAGTTCGCTCGAGCGCAGCTTCAACCGCGCGCACATCCTGGCGATCACCCAGGCAATCTGCGAGTACCGCAAGGGCAAGGGTATTGACGGTCCGCTGTTCATCGGTTGCGACACACACGCGCTGTCGCAGCCGGCGTTTGAGGATGCACTGGAAGTGCTCGCCGCGCACGGCGTGCAGACGATGATTTCAGCCGGTGGCGAGTTCACCCCGACCCCGGCGATTTCGCACGCGATCCTGGTCTACAACAAGGGCCGAACCAGCGGCCTGGCTGACGGTATCGTGGTGACACCCTCGCACAACCCACCGGACAACGGCGGTTTCAAGTACAACCCGCCAAACGGCGGCCCGGCCGATACCGACGTGACCGGCTGGATCGGGAACGAGGCCAATAGCCTCCTGGGATCCGCCTG
>JBBQQL010000147.1:0-10556 GCA_038215995.1 Lysobacterales bacterium | reverse complement strand
TATCGCCAGCTGGGTTACCCGAAGGGCTATTTCAATGACCGCCTGATCGTGGCGATCGATGACATGCTGGCCACACCGGAGCCGGCCGAGCCACAGGCGCTGACGCTGGATGCTGCCAAGGGCGTTTACCGCTATGCCGATCCGGCGATGGAGTCATTGTCGGCCGGGCAGCGTTTGTTGCTGCGCACGGGGCCGGCGAACGAGGCCAGGATCAAGGCCAAACTGAGCGAGATCCGCAGTCAGCTCGTTGGCCATGGCCCGCAGACGCAGCCTGTCTCGGCAGCGACTTCGACGAAATAGGTTTGTTGACCGGCAGCGAGGCGCTCTTGCCGGTCGTGTCGGGTGTGGCGATCAGTTGATGCATTAGAGTCTCGCCATGAATTCGCGATCCCACCCCAGCGACAACACGTCCCAGCTCGACCTGCTCGGAGGGCTCGTGCAGGAACCGGCCCAGCTGCATCGGCTGTTTTTTGCACTGCTGCCTGATGCGTCGACGCGACAGCAACTGCAGCAGGCGGCGCAAGCCGTGCAGTCCAGTCATCCAGAACTTCGCGCGCGCTGGGTCGACCCCTCGCGCTATCACGCTACCGTGCATTTTCTTGGCGACTACGCGGGGCTGCGCGAGGATGTAGTGGATGCGGCCAGCAAGGCCGCAGGCAAGTTGGGAGCCCTGGCTTTCGAGTGGACGCTGGACAGTGCAGGGAGCTTTCACGGACGGCAGCCACCGTGCGTACTCCGCGGTGCGAGCGTGCCGGGCCCGCTGCAGCAGCTCTGGGAGGAGCTGCGCCAGTTGCTGATCCTGCTCGGGCAGGGGCGCCATATCGAGCGCAGCTTCACGCCGCATGTCACGCTCGCCTACAGCCGCGGTGAACTGCTGGCGAGCGAGCCCGTTTCGCCGGTGCATTGGCTGGTGGATGAGCTGGCCCTGGTGCACAGCGTGGTCGGCCAAGCCGACTACGAGGTGTTGGCACGTTGGTCGCTGCCGGCGTCACGCGCGAGTGCCGGACCGGCCCTGCCGCGGGGTCAGGGATAGCTCGATCCGTCCTTGTGGGTGTAGACATCCGCCCGGGAATCCCAGTGCAGGTCGATGTCCGGGTAGTGACATGCATCGATATCGCTGCGACTGCCGATTTCCAGATAGGTGGCCATCCGCTCGCTGCGGTTGATCAGGTGGTGGCCGTCTGCGTGGCCTTTCGGGAATGCGGCGCAATCATTGGCATGCAGTAATTGTTCGCCGGCGTCGGTGATCAGCACCAGTTCGCCGGACAGCACGCAGACGAATTCATCTTCGTGGCTGTGCCAGTGCCGCTGGCTCGACCATGCCCCCGGCGGCAGATGGGTGAGATTGACGCCAAAATCCGTGAGTCCGCCGGCGTGGCCCAGGGCCTGCTTGCTGCGCGCGCCGGCCAACGCCGCGAAGGGCGCCGGATAGCCTGAGCCCTTGCGCTCGGGCACGGTGGTCGGGTCGATCTTCGGCATGGCTGTCTCTTCCAATGTTGGGTAGCTGGTTTGGCGCAAGGGGCGGGTCAGGCGTGCTCGACTCAGCTACACCACCGTAATGTGCTCCACCGGAATCTTGGCGGTGAGTTCGTAGATATCGTGGCGGCGATCGAGCAACGGTCGCACCGAGGCCGACTGGCGCTGGATATCGAGCGCGCCCAGGTCGAGGTCGGCGATCACCACGGTTTGCGTATTGACGATGCCTTCGGCAGCGATGCCGTTCATCGGGAAGGCAAAGTCGCTGGGCGTACAGATGGCGGCCTGACCGAAGTTGATCGTCATCGACGGGCTGTGCGAGAGCCCGCCGACGTTGCCGGACATCACCACGTAGACCATGTTTTCGACCGCCCGCGCCTGCGCGCAATACCGCACGCGCAGGTAGCTCTTGCGCTCGTCGGTGGCGAAGGGGTTGAGGATGATGTCCACCCCGTTCTCGACCAGCATGCGCACCAGCTCGGGAAACTCGATGTCGTAGCAGACCACGATCGCCAGCCGGCCCAGCGCGGTCTCGAATACCTTGACTCCGTCCCCCGGGGTGATGCCCCAGTATTCGCGCTCGGCCGGGGTAATGTGCAGCTTCTCCTGGGTGTAGGTGCCGCCGCTGGGGGTATAGAGATGGGCCACGTTGCGCATGCCCTTGTCGGTGCGCACCGGCGTGGTGCCGCCGACCACGTGCAGGCGGTGGCGCATCGCGACATCACGGAACAACGCGTCGATGCGCGGGGCCAGCGCCGCCAGCTGCTCCACCGCATCGAGCAGGGCAATGCCGCGGGTGAAGGTGGAATACAACTGCGCGGTGACAAATTCCGGGAACAGCAACAGGTGGCTGTCGTAGGTGGCTGCACTCTGCGCGAAGTACTCGATCTGGTCGGCAAAATCCTCGAACGAGCTGATCCGGCGCTGGTCGTACTGGGTGGCGCAGACGCGCACGTGGCGTGCCGTGCGGCGTATGGGGGCACCCGCGATCAGTCGTCGACGCGGATGGTAGTCGGGGTTGGGCATGACCAGGTGGGTGGCGTAGCCCAGGCTTTCCTGATCGTCGAGGTAGCCGTAGTGGACGCCGTCGACGACATAGCCTGCCTGCAGATGTGCATTGAGCGCGGGATCTTTCAGGTCGCCAGCCTTGACCTTGTCGACGTACTCCTGCGCGGTGAGTTGGCCGCGATGGGCGGCAAAGCCGGGGATGCGCCCGCCGGCCACCATCTGCTTCAGGTTGTGCCGCTTCATCAGCGTGCGCCGGGCCTGATACAGCAAGCCGGACACGCCCTTGCCCTGCCAATCCGGATGTACCGCGATATCGGCGCCGTAAAGCGTCTGGCCGGACGGATCATGGCTGCGGAAGGTACCGTAGCCGGTGATTTCCGCGTGGTTGTGCCACGGGCTGTCATCGTCCAGTTGCACGATCAGGCTGGTGGCATAGCCAATCACCTGGCCGGCCAGCACCGCAACCAGCTGGCCGCTGGAGAAGGCCGCGATCTGCAGTGCGTAGTTGCGTTCGTTGGCAATCGCCGATGCTGGCCAGGCCGCGTAGGCTGCCTTGGCCACGGCGGCCATGGCAGCGGCGTCTTCCGGCTTGGCGGGGCGAACCCTGATCTGGTTTGACTTGCTGGACGAGGGCATTCGGGGGGCCTTGATCTGGGAGGCGATTGATCCGCCGGGAGCGACGGAATCGGCGCCTGATTTCCTGCTTTCGACTTCCGGCTTAGTAAGCCTGCAACGCCTGTGGCTGGCAAGTCGCCGACGGAGATGAAAGCAACTCGGGCGGCGTTTCTTCTCAGGCTATCCTGTGGTCTTCACGGTCCTCAGGGAATCTCCTCGCATGAAGATCTTGCTCTTTGGTGCCACCGGCATGGTCGGTCAGGGTGCCTTGCGCGAATGCCTGATGGCCGAGGATGTGAGCGTGGTACAGACCGTGGGTCGCAGCGGCACGGGTCAGCAGCATTCCAGGCTGCGCGAGGTGGTTCACGCGGATCTGTTCGACTGCGGCGCGATCGAGGGTCAACTGGCGTCATTCGACGCCTGTTTTTTCTGCATCGGCGTGACCTCGTCAGGCATGGACGAGGCGGCTTACACGCATCTGACCTACGAGCTCACCATGAATGTTGCGCAAACCCTCGCGCGGCTGAATCCGCAGATGTCCTTCATCTATGTATCCGGTGCCGGCGCCGACAGCAGCGAAACCAGCAAAACCATGTGGAAGCGGATACGGGGACGGCTCGAAAATGCGCTGCAACGATTGCCTTTCAGTGCGGTGACCGTATTTCGGCCAGGCGTGATCCAGCCCTTGCACGGCATCCGCTCCAAGACCGATGCCTATCGGAGGTTTTACGCGCTGAGTCGGCCACTGCTTCGGTTGCTGCGTGTGCTGATGCCCGCGACCGTGCTGAGCACCGAGATTGTCGGTCGGGCCATGCTGGAGGTTGTTCGTCATGGTGCGCCCGAGGCGGTGCTGGAGGCTGCGGATATCAGTGCGCTCGGGCGGGTGCGGTCCGACTGAGTCGATTGCGGGAACTCTCCGGGTCTCCTTTCAAGACGGGTCTGCGACGGGCCGGCTGCAAACAGGCAGTTCAGTGATGGGTGACGTTTGGAAGTCCATCTTTGTTCGCAGAGCGATGGCGACTGCGGCATAGTGGGGGAGAGGGGGAGCCATGGTCCGGTTCGAGCACAGCGTGGTGCGGCTGCCGAGTTTGCCTGGCGCCGAGCATGTGGCATTCGAAGAGACGCGCGCCATGCAGCGCGTGGTGCGGCCTTGCATCTGTTTCCGATCAGCTTGCAGGAGATGCTCGCGGCGCGTTGTCCGGTCCAGACATCGCGAGGTTCGCCCGCGGGCGTCGATGCGCAAAAACTTGCGGCGCGGTTTGGCGTCGAGGCCTTGCCACCACGCTGGCCGGTTTGTCAGCCGGGCAGGCAGTGATATGCCCCGCGCCATCGGCACGGACGCCATCTTCCTGACAAGGCTGATGTTCTGCCGCGACCTCCTGGACGTCCTCAATGCCCGTCCGCGAGTGACCCCTTGAGGCGATCCGCGTCCATGCCCGCTTTTTCCAACATCCAGCAACTGATGCGATCGGTACGCCCGCGCTTCGGTCGCACAGATTGCGACAGGGTATTCAGACAATCTCCGTTCTCCGCGGCACGCTGGTCACGCAGCGACACGCAAAGGTCCTGCGCGCTTTGGCACCCAGCACTTTTGGACTTGCCGTCTGCTGCGGGCAAGGCTGTTCACGCTGCGATTCTTCGGCGACTTCGAAGATCCACAGAGCCCGAGTTTCCGGCATGCCGTACCGATGCCGGACCCCGGCTGGCGCAAGACCCATGCGCTGGCCACGCCGTAGCGACCTACTGCATTACTCACGTCTAAAGGAGATTCAAATGAACAACCGCTTTGAACGTACCGGCCCGTTGACCGAGCTGACCAGCTATCCGCAGTGGGCACAGGACATGGTGGCCGACTGCGAAAGTACCAAGCAGAGCGTCATCGACCATCGCCTGTGGGGGATGATGAGCGATGGCACACTGGACAAGGTCGGCACCACAAATTTCATGGTGGGGATCTGGCCTGTCATCGAGCGCTTCCCGGCTTACATGGCTCAAAGCCTGTTGAAGACGCGGTTTGGCCGCAGCGAGGGCGATAACCTCGCCCGGCGCTGGCTGGTGCGCAACATTCGTGTCGAGCAGAACCACGCCGAGTATTGGCTCAATTGGGCGGAGGGTGCGGGCATTTTGCGCGAAGAGGTGCTCAACGGCATGGCCCCACATGGCACCGAGACACTGGCCAAATGGTGCGAGGATGTCAGCAGGCGTGACAGCCTGGCAGCAGGTATTGCGGCAACAAACTATGCCGTCGAAGGGGCGACCGGTGAATGGTCTCAGCTGATCTACGACAGCAAGAGCTACGCAGAGAGCTTTCCAGCCAAGATCAGGGCGGGTTCACTACGCTGGCTACAGTTACATGCCGCTTATGACGATACTCATCCTTGGGAGGCATTGGAGATTGTCTGTACACTGATGGGAACAAGGCCTGCAGCCGATGAGGTGGCTCACATCGGGGAATGTATCAAGCGCAGCTACGTCAGCATGAGGATCCTGGCTGATCGCTGCGTGGAGCCGCATCAAGTCATGGACATGGTGAGCGAAGCGGCAGCCTGAAGTAGTCGGCCGCATGGACGCCCGGTCTTGAATTGACGTGTCAATTTGTGAGACTAAGGGCCTCAATGGGTACTTCCACAATCAACTTGAAACGGCCCCTGTCAAGACGGTTGATGCCGCTTGCCTACGCATTGGTCGCGGTGGTGGGTGCCATTCTGGTTCTGGCTTGGGGTGCCTTGCAGCTACAAGTGGCTCTCGCCGGTTTTCTCAACGGCGAGAGCATTTGGTCAAAAGCCCAGAAACAGTCGGTGATTGCCCTCGACAGTTACGCGGGCTCTGGCGACCCGGCTAGCTTGGCCAGCTACAAGGCCAACTACGGCGTGCTGATGTCGGACCAGTGGATTCGAGAGCAGGTGACGTCAGGAGGTCCCTACGATCGTGACCAGGTGGTCGCTGCGCTTCGTCGCAGCCACACCGTTTCGATTGCCATACCTGGGGTGATCTTCATGCTGAGGCACTTTTCGGGCATGCCGTACATGCGCGATGCACTCAGTGCGTGGCGCTCGACCGATTCGTCCATAGAGAATCTGAACACCATTGCCCGTCAGATGGAGGCGGGTTACCTGGGTGGTGGGTTGAATACGGAGGAGATTGGCCGGCAGCGTTCGCGGATCACGGAGATAAACAACTTCATCGAACCGCGCAGTGCATTGTTTTCAAGAAAGATTGCTGATGGGGCCGTTTGGCTTGGTCAGGTATTGTTCGGTGGGCTTCTGGCTGCCGCTGCGATCGCGGCATTACTCTGGCTGGGCATGGCTCGCCGCATCCTGGCCAGTGTGCGTGGTAGCGAGGAGCGTTATCGGCTGCTTTTTGACAGCGCTGGCGATGCGATCGTGATGGTGGACGAAACCAGTGGCCGGATCCTGGACGCGAACCGCACCGCCTTGAGCTGGACCGGCCGCTCAGCCGTGGACTTGATCGGGGACCGATTTGTTCACTTGTTCACGCAGCCGCTGGCGGGTCAAAGCGATGGCAAGGCTTCGGCCAATGCACTACTTGGCGCAGACGGTGGTGCACGCCCGGTCGAGACACAAAGCAATCTCGCCAGTTGGGGGGCGTTGCCCGTGCGCCAGGCGATCATTCGCGATATCTCCGAGCGGGTGGCGATCGAACAGGAGCGCCGGGTGGCCGCCGAGGCGCTGGCCAGCATCGCCGAGGGGGTGATCATTGCCGATGCCGAGCGCAGGGTGATTTCCACCAATGCGGCGCAGACCGAGTTGACCGGGTTTACCCAGCGTTCGCTGCAGGGTCGGCGCCTGGATGAGACGCGCTGCCTGCCGGATGGTCGGGCCCTGCCGCGATCGGTATGGGACAGCATTGCAGCGGGAAGCAACTGGATCGGCGAGGTGCAAAGCACCCGCAGCGATGGCAGCAGCTATCCCGAGCAATTGAGCATCAGCGCGATCCGGGATGCGGATAACCTGGTGGTCTATTACGTGGCGGTATTCACCGACATCCACGAATCCAAGAGCAACCAGCACCGGCTGGAACATCTCGCACGGCATGACCCGTTGACAGGCCTGGTCAACCGGGCCGAATTCGAACGTCGTTGCGCCGATGCCATTGCAGTGGCCGAACGTGAGCGACTGGCGGTGGTGGTGCTGTTCATCGATCTGGACGCCTTCAAGATCGTCAACGACAGCTACAGCCATGCCGTCGGCGATCGCCTGCTGATCAAGGTTGCCGAACGCATTCGCAAGCAATTGTCCGATGGCGACGTTGCCGGTCGCATCGGCGGCGATGAGTTCACGGTGCTGCTGAGTCGCCTGAGCCTGCGCGAGGATGCCCGTGCGCTGGTCAGTCGATTACTGGTGACGCTGGCCGAGCCGCTGGTGGTGGACGACTACGAGGTCGTGCTCAGCGCCAGCATCGGTGTCGCCGGCTATCCGCTGGATGGTGATAGTCCGCAGGCGTTGATCGCCAATGCGGATGCCGCCATGTACACGGCGAAAACGGAAGAACGCAATACGTTCCGCTTCTACACGCCAATGATGCACGCCGATACCCGTCGACGCCTGCAAATGGCCACTGAATTGCGTCAGGCGTTGGTCCGTGACGAATTTAGACTGGTATTCCAGCCCAGCGTGGAAATGCGCACGGGCCGGATCGTGGCGGTCGAGGCGTTGCTGCGCTGGCAGCATCCCGAGCGGGGTGAGGTCATGCCGGGTGAGTTCATCCCCGTAGCGGAAGGGCTGGGCATGATTCGCCGCATTGACGAATGGGTGATGCAGGCCACGTGCGCTCAGATCCAGGCGTGGGACGTGGCCGGGGTGCCGCCGATCCGGGTGGCGGTGAATGTTTCAGCGCGCTGGTTCGGTCATCCGGCCTTCGTCGATGGGGTGAGTCGGGCATTGGACAGCCGGAAGTTGTCTGCGCAACGACTTTTGCTGGAGATCACCGAGAGCGCGATGTTGCGGCTGGGCGACGCTACCGCACGCACCATGCAGACCTTGGCGTCGATGGGTATTGAAGTGGCGATCGATGACTTTGGCACCGGCTATTCCTCGATGGCCTATCTGAAGCTCCCCGCCGTGGCCTACCTCAAGATCGACCGTTCCTTCATCACCGGGTTGCCGGCCAGTGCGAACGATGCGGCGATTACCGAAGCGATGCTGGTGATGGCCAAGAGTCTCGGCCTGATCACGATTGCCGAGGGCATTGAAACCGAGGCGCAGCATGATTTTCTGCTACGCGCTGGCTGCAACGAAGGGCAGGGTTATCTGTACTCATACCCGTTGCGCCCGGATGAAATCCAGCGTCTGCTCAGCCCCAATCAGCAAGCCACGTCATCCCGGCTGCGATTGGTGCCGCCAAAACGTCACTGAGAGGCTGAACGGCACGCCCGTTCGCGACGGCTGAGGGCGTATGTTCGTTTTCAGGAAGTGCTTGAGCCTTGCGCCAACTCTTGAAGATCGCGGTTCAGAGCGGCGCGCAGTGGCGGTGCAGCCATTCCAGGTCAACACCTTCCAGCAGCGGGCTGAGGGCAGCCCGCACGCCGGCATGGTAGTCGTCGAGCCAGGCTCGCTCCTCGGGGTTGAGCAGGGAGGGCTCCAGTGCGCGACGGTCGAACGGACAAAGCGTGAGCGTTTCGAAGGCGAGGAATTCGCCGAACTCGGTCTGCTCCGCTTCCACCACCACCGCCAGGTTCTCGTGACGGATGCCATGCCGGCCCGGCTTGTACAGGCCCGGTTCGATGGAGCTGATCATGCCCGGCTCCAGCGCGACCAGGGCGCCGCCGGGGGAGGGCGGCCGGATGCTCTGCGGGCCTTCGTGCACGTTGAGGAAATAGCCCACGCCGTGGCCCGTACCGTGGCCATAGTCCATGCCGGATGCCCACAGCGGGGCACGCGCCAGCGCATCGAGTTGCGGGCCGCTGGCCCCCTGCGGGAAACGGGCGCGGGATAGCGCGATCAGGCCCTTCATTACCAGCGTGGCGTCGCGACGTTGCTCGGCCGTGGTCTCGCCCAGCGCCAGTACCCGGGTGATGTCGGTAGTACCGCCGAGGTACTGGCCGCCCGAGTCGATCAGCAGTAGACCCTTTGACTGCAGTGAGCTGTGTGATTCGGGCGTCGCGCGGTAGTGGGGCAGCGCGCCGTTGGCCTGGTAGCCGGCGATGGTGGCGAAGCTTTCGCCGATGTAGCCCGGCTGGGCCGAGCGTTCTTCATACAGAAGGGTGTCGACATCGAGTTCGCTGGTGTCCACGCCCGCAGCCAGGCGCTGTTCGAGCCGGCGGAAGCCGCGCACCAGGGCGGCGCCATCAAGACGCATGACATCACGGATATGGTCGAGCTCGGCGGAATTTTTCACCGCCTTGAACGCCGTGCTCGGGTTGGCGGCCTCAATCAGGATCGTCGCTGGCGGGATGGCGGCGGCGATCGAACTGACCACGCGGCCGTTGTCCAGCAACAGGCTGTCTGTGGCACCCAGTTCCTGCAGGCTGGAGCTGATCGAGCCATAGTCGGCAATGCCGATGCCATCGGTGGCGAGCGCCGCCACCAGCGTATCGCTGAGCTTGCGACGGGTCACGAACAAGGTCGCGCGACCTTCCGTCTGCACCAGCAGGTGGGCCAGGAACACCGGGTTGCACTCGACATCGCTGCCGCGCAGGTTGGTCAGCCAGGCAATGTCGTCGAGGCTGGAGATCAGGTGATGGCTTGCCTTGTGCTTGCGCATGGCCTTGCGCAGTCGGGCGAATTTGTCGGCGCGCAAGACGCTGGCATAGGTCGGGTCATGCTCGAAAACGGGCGCGACCGGCAACGCCGGTCGATCGGTCCAGATCGCCCCAGGCAAATCGAGGTCGGTGCGCAGTCTTGCGCCACTGTCGGCCAGTCGACGCTCGATCTGGCGTTGCGTGGTCACGGCCAGGCTGTCGCCCGCCACGGTCAGCACGTCACCGTCATGCAGATGCTCTTGCAGCCATTCCAGGTGCTCCGGGGTGTGTGGTACCCGAAGTTTCATGAGATTGATGCCGGTTCCGGCCAGTTCCTGTTCGGCCTGGGCGAAATAGCGCGAGTCGGTCCACAACCCGGCATGTTCACGGGTAACTACCAGGGTGCCGGCTGAACCGGTAAAACCGGATAGCCATGCGCGCGCCTGCCAGTGCTCAGGCAGGTACTCGGACAGGTGCGGGTCAGCGCTGGGAATCAGAACGGCGGCGACGCCATGGTCGAGCATGGCGCCGCGCAGGGCGGCAAGACGAGCGGGGATGGGGTTGTTCATCGGATCATGCTAGCAGGCTAGATACCGGCGTTTCATCCGTGCCGACAGCCGGGAAATGAACCAAAAGCAGGAATTTTTCATTAGCCATCTCGCAGCGCGACGCTTCTGCGGCTAAAATGCCTAATTTCCAGCACGGCTGCTTTCCATGACCCCCCTGATTTTCGTCACCGGCGGTGTGGTGTCCTCGC
>JBBQQL010000146.1:0-10613 GCA_038215995.1 Lysobacterales bacterium | reverse complement strand
ACTGAAGATCACCGTGGCGCCATCGGGCACTTCGTGCAATTCCTCTACGAACACTGCTCCATCGCTACGCAGCTTCTCGACCACGAAGCGGTTGTGCACCACTTCGTGACGCACGTAGATCGGCGCCCCGTAAGACTCCAGTGCACGCTCGACGATCGCGATCGCACGATCGACGCCGGCACAGAATCCACGCGGGTTGGCGAGCAGGATGTCCATCAATATCTCGGAGTCAAGTGGAAAGGCGTGAGAAACGAGTGCCATGGACTGCCCGCTTGCCAAGCCTGATCGGATGGGAGGTCCGAATTATCGCACGCGGTCCGCCGGCTTGCTGTTGAACATGCCAAACACGATCAGCATCACCGCACCGACCGTAATGCCGCTGTCCGCCACGTTGAACACGGCGAAACTCCACTCCCGGAAATAGAACTGGATGAAGTCCGTTACCTGAGCGGCGTGCAGGCGATCGATCAGGTTGCCCAAGGCACCGCCGATGATCAGCGCCAGCGGCATGGCCGTGCGCCAGTCGCGTCGCGGCGTGCGTGCCAACCAGCCCACCAGCACGGCACTGATCAGCAGGGCCAGCGCGACAAAAAACCAGCGTTGCCAGCCGTCGCTGCCGGCCAGAAAACTGAAAGCCGCGCCGCTGTTGAAGGCCAGCGTCCAGTTCAGCAGACCAGGAATCACCGCATGCGGCATGCCCGCCGGCTGCAGCGCGTGTATCGCCCACCACTTGCTGAGCTGATCCAGCAGGATGACCGCGGCGGACAGCCACAGCCAGGTGGTTGCATTGGATTTGGAAGTCATGGGGCGTGGATTACTCGATACGTTGTTTTAGCGCCGATGAATAACGGATCACCGGCAGGAGCGCACCCTGCGCGATTGCTTTTGCTATGCGATGAAGAGCAATCGCGCACGGGGTGCGCTCGTACAGGGTTTGGTCAGAACCAGCGACGATCCTCGCCCGGACCTTCGATATTGCTGATGCAACGCCCGCACAGTTCCGGATGCTCCGGGTGGCTGCCCACATCGTCACGACGGTGCCAGCAACGCACGCACTTCTGAGCCTCGCTCACGCTGGCGGAAACCCATGCGTCGGCGCCTTCGACCTCGGTCAGCACGGCGTTGTCTGGCTGGCCACCGGCCAGATCCAGCCGCACCTCCGAGGTGATGAAGAAGAAACGCAGTTCGTCCGCCACCGGTGCGTAGCGCTCGACCATGGCCTGATCGGCATGAATCACCAGCTTTGCTTCCAGCGCAGCACCGATCTGCTCGGCCTTGCGCATGCCTTCGAGCACGCGCGAGGCACTGTCGCGAATCACCAGCAGGTCGGCCCAGTAGCGACGCTGCTCGGGCGAATTCTGGGTAGCGGCGAGGCCGTCGTACCAGGTCTCGAACAGCACGCTTTCGCTGCGCTCGCCCGGCATGGCCTGCCAGATTTCCTCGGCGGTAAAGCTCAGCACGGGCGCCAGCCAGCGCACCAGCGCCTCGACAATGCGGTACATCGCACTCTGCGCGCTGCGTCGGCCACGGCTGTCGGTCGGCATGGTGTACAGCCGGTCCTTGGTGATATCCAGGTAGAGAGCGCCCAACTCGTTGGTGCAGAAGTTCTGCACTCGCGACACCACCTCGGGGAAGTCGTAACGCTCGTAAGCGGCCAGCACCGCCTGCTGCACGTCATAAGCCTGCTGCACCGCCCACTGATCCAGCAGCAGGCTATCCTCGACCGGCACCAGGTGTTGCGCCGGATTGAAACCGTCCAGATTGCCGAGCAGGAACTTGGCCGTATTGCGGATGCGCCGGTAGGTGTCGGACACGCGCTTGAGGATCTCGTCGGAGACGGTCATCTCGTTGCGATAGTCCGCCGAGGCCACCCACAGCCGCAGCACGTCGGCACCCAGCGTATCCATCACCTTCTGCGGCGCCACGACATTGCCGAGAGACTTGGACATCTTGCGACCATTCGCATCCACCGCGAAGCCGTGCGTCAGCACCTCGCGATACGGTGCGCGACCGAAGATCGCGGACGAGGTCAGCAACGAGGACTGGAACCAGCCACGATGCTGGTCGGAACCCTCCAGGTACATCACCTTGTAGTGCGTGGCATGACCCTGCTGCAGCTCGGGCCGCTCGCCGATCACCGCGAAATGCGTCACGCCCGAATCGAACCAGACATCCAGCACGTCGGTGACTTTTTCGTAATCCTCCACGTCTTCGCCCAGCAGCTCGGCGGGATCCAGCGAGAACCAGGCATCGACGCCGCCCTGCTCCACTTTCAACGCGACCTGCTCCAGCAGCTCGACCGAATGCGGATGCGGCTCCTGCGTGGCCTTGTGCACGAACAACGCAATCGGCACGCCCCAGGTGCGTTGACGCGAGATGCACCAGTCCGGCCGGCCCGCGATCATGCCGGCGATGCGCTCCTCGCCCCAGCTTGGCACCCAGCGCACGCTCTTGATCGCGGTGAGCGCTGTCTCGCGCAGGTCGGCCTGCTCCATCGAGATGAACCACTGCGGGGTGGTGCGATAGATCACCGGCGTCTTGTGCCGCCAGCAATTGGGGTAGCTGTGCTCGATTTTCGCGAACGCCAGCAGCACGCCGCGCTGGCGCAGCACGTCGACGAGCGCGTCGTTGGCCTTCCAGATATGCATGCCACCCAGCACGGCACCATCGGCCGACGGGGTGTCGATGCGATAGGTGCCGCGCGGCTCGACGTAATTGAGCAGGCCGATACCGTATTCACGCGACACCACGAAATCCTCGACACCATGATCGGGCGAGGTGTGTACAGCACCCGTGCCGTCTTCGGCCGAGACGTGCTCGCCCAGGATCACCGGTACTTCGCGCTCATAGAACGGGTGCTGCAACTTGAGGCCTTCCATCGCCTGGCCCAGCGCATGACCGAGCACGCTGGCGTGCTCCAGGCCGTAACGCTGGGTCGCCTTCTCCACCAGCGCACTGGCGATCACCAGCAGCACGCGCTTGCCCGCGCGCGCCGGACCTTCGACCAGGGCATATTCCAGATCCGCACCGAGCGACACCGCCTGGCTTTCCGGCAGGGTCCATGGCGTGGTGGTCCAGATCGGAATGGCCACCAGCGCGCCCTCCGCTTGCACCCCGAACTTTGCCGCCAGTTCATCGCCATCCAGCGCGTCATAGGCCACGTCGACCGCCGGCGAGACCTTGTCGCCGTATTCGATCTCGGCCTCGGCCAGCGCCGAGGCACAGTCGAAGCACCAGTACACCGGCTTGGCGCCACGCACGACATGACCGTTGGAAACGATCCGCGCCAATGCACGCAGCATGTCCGCTTCGTAGCTGAAATCCATCGTGCGGTAGGGCCGCTGCCAGTCGCCGAGCACACCCAGCCGCTTGAAGTCGCTGCGCTGCGCATCAACCTGCTCGGCGGCGTACTCGCGGCACTTCTGCCGGAACGCAGCCGCGTCGAGCTTGCCACCGGGCTTGCCGAATTTCTTCTCGACCGCGATCTCGATCGGCAGTCCGTGGCAGTCCCAGCCCGGCACGTACGGCGCGCGATGACCGGACAGCAGCTTGGACTTGACCACCATGTCCTTGAGGATCTTGTTGACCGCATGACCGATATGGATCGAGCCATTCGCATAGGGCGGACCGTCATGCAGCACGAATACGCTGTCGCGATCGGCGGTCATGCGCTGAATCTGTGCGTAGCGGTCGACCCGCTCCCATTCAGCCAGCCACAGCGGCTCGCGCCTGGGCAAATCGCCGCGCATCGGGAATACCGTCTGCGGCAGGTTGATCGTGCTCTTGTAGTCCTGGGTCATTGCTTGGGTGCCATCGATGAAATGTTGCCGTCCGCCAGCGAGCGGACAAAGGATTCAACGGTAAACGATACGGCCACGAACCGGAATACGTCTCACGGCCCGACCAGTCGCGGATTCATGCCCAGCAGCTCGCGCGCCAGACGGGAATCCTGCGCCATCTGGGCCGTAAGCGGCTCCAGCCCGTCGAATTTCTGCTCGTCGCGCAGCTTGGCCACGAACTCGACCGCCATGCGCTGACCATAAAGATCGCCTTCAAAATCGAACAGATGCACTTCCAGCAAGGGCTGGCTGACCTGATTGACAGTCGGGCGCACGCCCAAACTGGCTACACCCGGCCAGCTGCACTCGCCCTCACCCAGGCCCACGCGCACCGCGAAGATGCCGTGCACCGGACTGACCCGCTGCTGCAGGTGGATATTGGCCGTGGGGTAACCCAACGTGCGACCAAGCTGGTTGCCATACTCGACCTTGCCCTCGATCACGAACGGCCGCCCCAGCAGGGGCTCGGCACCGGCAAACTCACCGGCCGCCAGCAAGGCGCGCACCCGGCTGGCGGAAATCCGCGCGCCATCAAGCTGCACCGCCGGCATCGTGCAGGCAGAAAAACCTGATTGCGCGCCCAATCGCTCCAGCATCGGAACATCACCGGCGCGGCGGTGGCCAAAACGGAAATCGGCCCCCACCCATACTTCACGCGCCGCCAGCCGTTCGACCAGCACCCGTTGCACGAAGTCCTCGGCCGACATCGCAGTCAAGGCGGCATTGAAGCGCAACAGCAGAGCATGCTCCATCCCCGCCGCTGCAAAGCCTTTCAGCTTTTCGCGCACGCTGGACAGTCGCGGCAACGGCTCGGCCGAAAAAAACGCCCGCGGCAAGGGCTCAAAACTGACCACGATCGGGCTGCAGCCCAACACCTGCGCCCGTTCGCGCACCTGGGTCAGCAAGGCCTGGTGCCCCCGGTGCAGGCCATCAAAGGCACCCACCGCCATCACGCTGCCGTGCGGCGCCAGGCAGGGGCCGGCAACATCCCTGGAAAGTCTCATCATGGCGTGAGTATAACGGTCAGGCGCACGCGGCAACGCCATGAAACCAGCCGCTGCCGGCGCTCACGACGCGCGCAGATCGCGCAGGCGGAAGCCGCCGACGAACAGCATGCCGACGTAGCTCGCGCCTCCAGCCAGCACCAACACCGCCAGATG
The DNA here is from genome assembly GCA_038215995.1 of Lysobacterales bacterium. Classification (GTDB taxonomy): domain Bacteria; phylum Pseudomonadota; class Gammaproteobacteria; order Xanthomonadales; family Rhodanobacteraceae; genus Rhodanobacter. The sequence continues at coordinate 5,614 of JBBQQL010000146.1, read as the reverse complement.
CCAGATGCGGGTAAACCAGGGTACCTGCGACCACTCCGGCCAGAACCAGCGACCCAGCAGCAGCACCAGCACCATCAACGCGCAGGCCGGCAGCAGCCGCAACCAGTGGCGCGCCCAGCCTGGCTGATGCTGGTAGACACCGGCCCGCTTCAGCCAATGCCACAACAGCAGGAAATTCAGGTAACTGGACAACGTGCTGGCCACCGCCAACGCCACATGCAAGCCCGGCACCTGGGCGATACCGTCCAGCCAACTACCCTGGCGCAGCGCTGGCGGCGCCCACAGTTCGAACAGCAGCACAATGAACAGGCCGTTGAACAGCATGTTGGCGATCAGCGCCGCGACCCCGGCGCGCACCGGCGTGCGCGTGTCCTGCCGCGCGTAGAACGCCGGCAACAGGATCTTGACCAACGCATACGCGGGCAGTCCGGCGCTGAGCGCCATGGTGGACATGGTCGTCATGCGCGCATCGAAGGCGGTGTAGTGGCCGTTCTGGAACAGCGTGGTCACCAGTGGCTCGGCCAGCAACAACAGCGCCAGCATGGCCGGCAACGAGATCAGCAGGGTCAAGCGCAGGCCCCAGTCCATCGCGCGGGAAAAGCCTTCCTTGTCGGTGCCCACGTGATGACGTGACAGCGCCGGCAGGATCACCGTACCCAAGGCCACGCCAAACACGCCCAAAGGCAATTCCAGAAAGCGTGTCGACTGCCACAGCCAGGTTTGCGACCCGGTGATCAGCAGCGAAATCACCGCCGTGTCGAGCAACAGATTGAGCTGGGCCACCGAGGAGCCAAACAGGGTCGGCACCATCAGCCGCATGATCCGGCGAACCACCGGATGGTTCCAGCCCCAGCGTGGCATGCTGAGCAGGTCGATATCGCGCAACGCCGGCAACAGGAACAGCAGTTGCAGAATACCCGCCAGCAACACCGCCCAGCCCATCGCCATGATCGGCGTGTCCAGCCGCGGTGCCACCCACAAGGCGCCCACGATCATGCAGACGTTGAGAATGACCGGTGCCAGTGCGGGCAAGGCGAAGCGATGAAAACTGTTCAGCGCACCACCGGCCAGCGCGGTCAGCGAGACGAACAGGATGAACGGAAAGGTCAGCCGGGTCAGTGCGCTGACAAGGTCGAACTTGTGCGGCTGGTCGAGCGCACCGGGCGCAAAGGTGCCAGCCACCTGCGGCGCAAAGATCATTCCCAGCGCCACCACCACCAGCAAGATGCCACCCAGCGTGCCCGACACGCGCGCCATCAGTTCCTTCAGGTCCTCATGCGTGCCGGTTTCCTTCACCTCGGTGAATACCGGCACGAAGGCGGTGGAGAACGAGCCCTCGGCAAACAGCCTGCGCATGAAATTGGGAATGCGAAATGCGATCACGAACGCGTCCGTGGCCGCGCTGGCGCCAAAGACGTGGGTCATCGAGATGTCACGCAACAGCCCCAGGACACGCGAGACCATGGTCATGCTGCTGAACGAGAGCAGGCCGCGGAGCATGCTGGGGGACTTCATCGGGCTGTGGTGACCTTGTGCGACTGCCGGGCGGGCGCGTAGTTTGACAGCGGCCAAGGGCAAGATGACAGCCCGTTATGTGGCAGAATGCAGCCAGCGTCAGCGGCAAAACTCACTGATGCCCTGCCATGGGCCTTGCCCCGCCGGCTAAATGATTGACGCAGCGGAGATTCAGCCGCATAATTGCCGTCTTTTTCCACCCTTAACACTGCATCCCGGAGTTCTACCTTGGCCAACATCAAGTCCGCGAAGAAGCGCGCGCGCCAGTCCGAACAGCGCCGCCTGCGCAACATCAGCGCTCGTTCCATGGTCCGTACCGCCCTGAAGAAGGTCGTCAAGGCCATCGAGGCCAAGGACAAGGCAGGCGCCATTGCCGCGTTCACCGTCGCCCAGCCGGTGATGGATCGTTACGCCGCCCGTGGCCTGATCCACAAGAACAAGGCTGCCCGTCACAAGAGCCGCCTCAACGCGAAGATCCGCGAACTGGCGTAAGCCGGCGCCGCAAATCGGGTTGAAGGAAAAGCCGGCGCAAGCCGGCTTTTTCGTGTGTGCCTGCCGTGTCGGACCGCCATCACCTTACCGACGTGGGCGAAACTCCAGCGGCATCGCATCGGTGCGCGCCGTTGCCGGCGGTTTCGGGCCGCAGGAACCACAGGTGCCACAACCATCGCTGCAATTGCCGGTGGCCTGCTTCGGCTGCAGACGCAGTCCGAGGGCACGCACCCAGGCGCTACGCCCGGACCGGCTGAAATGGATCGACGCTGCCGCCAGCCAGCGGTTGGTCAGCACCGGCGCCAGCTTGCGAAAAACGATCAGGGCGCTGATCAGCACGATCACGCCGATGACCACGTACTGCAGCAGCAAACCCGTATTCATGCCATCAACCTCGCCACCTGGTAAACGACAAAGGACGCGGCATAGGCCAGCACGAACATGTAGCTGAACGAGATCGCCACGTTGCGCCACGAGTTGGTCTCGCGGCGGATCACCGCCAGGGTGGACATGCACTGCGGTGCATAGGCAAACCAGACCATCAACGACAGCGCACTGGCCAGCGAAAGCTGCCCGGCCAGCGCATGGCCGAGACCGGTGGCTTCGCCACCTACCAGGTAGACCGTGGCCAGTGCCGCCACCGCCGTTTCGCGCGCAGCGAATGCAGGGATCAGCGCCAGACTGACCTGCCAGTTGAAACCGATCGGCGCAAAGATGAATTGCAGGCCACGCCCGATGTAGCCGGCAAAACTGTAGTTGATGGCCGGACCGGTGGCGTCGGCCGGCGGCCCCGGGAACGTCGAGATGAACCACATCAGCACGGTCAGCCCGAGGATCACGCCGGTGAGCCGCTTGATGAAAATCGCGCCGCGCTCGTACAGGCCGATCGCCACATCGCGCAATTTGGGCATCCGGTACGAGGGCAACTCCATCAATAGCGCATGCTCGCTCTTGTCGCGGCGGATGCGCTTCATCACCCAGCCCACCGCCATCGCACCCACGATGCCGGCCAGGTACAAGGCAAACAGCACGATGCCCTGCAGGTTGAACCAGCCCCATACCTTGCGCGTCGGGATGAAGGCACCGATCAGCAACGCATACACCGGCAACCGCGCCGAGCAGGTCATCAGCGGCGCGATCAGGATCGTGGCAAGGCGATCGCGCGGGTCCTGGATACTGCGCGTGCCCATAATGCCGGGGATGGCGCAGGCAAAACTCGACAGCAGCGGAATGAACGAGCGCCCGGTCAGACCCACCGACAACATCAGCCGATCCAGCAGAAAGGCCGCGCGCGGCAGGTAACCCGACTCCTCCAGGGTGAGGATGAACAGGAACAGCACCAGGATCACCGGCAGGAAGCCGATCACCGTGCCCAGACCGCCGAACAGGCCATTCACCACCAGGCTCTGCAGCGGCCCGGCCGGCATCGCCGTTGCCACGTGCTCGCCCATCCACGCGAACGCTCCACCGATCAGATCACTCATCGGCTTGCCGGCGGCGTAGACCGCCTGGAACACCAGGAACATCACCACCGCGAGGATGGCCAGACCGAATACCGGATGCAGCGCCCAGCGATCCAGCGCATCGTCCAGCGCCGCCGTATTGCGCGGCATGGTGACCGTGGCCGCCAGTATTTCGCGTACCTGCGCATGAAGATCGGCGCGACTGGCTGCATCATCCGTCTGCACCGGCGCGGCCGTCGGTACCTCGCCATCGACGCGCTCGATCAAGCCGCGCGCACCACCGCGCTTCACCGCCACCGTCTCCACCACCGGCATGCCAAGTCGACGCTGCAGCTCGGGCACGTCGATGACGATCCCACGCTGGCGCGCGGTATCCATCATGTTCAGCGCCAGCACCACCGGTCGGCCCAGGCGCTTGACCTCAAGCACGAAGCGCAGGTGCAGGCGCAGGTTGGTGGCGTCCGCCACGCATACGATAAGATCCGGCACCGCTTCGCCGGGGAAGTTGCCGGCGCAGACATCACGGGTGATCTGCTCGTCCGGGCTGTTCGCCTCGAGACTGTAGGTGCCCGGCAGGTCGAGAATATGCAGCACCCGACCCGAGGGCGCGGTGAACCGGCCCTCCTTGCGCTCCACCGTGACGCCGGCGTAATTCGCGACTTTCTGCCGGCCGCCGGTTAGCTGATTGAACAGTGCGGTCTTTCCGCAGTTCGGGTTGCCGACCAGGGCGATGCGCAGCGAGCTGGCGCTCATGCTGCCGCCAGCTCGCTGCGCACGCTCACCCGCGCAGCCTCGGCGCGACGCAAGGCAAACTTGGTGAAGCCGATCTGCACCAGCAAGGGATCGCCGCCCATCGGCCCCACCGCCACCACCCGCACCGGCTCGCCATCGACAAAACCCAGGTCACGCAGGCGCTGCGCGATGGGATCGGACGCATGCGCGTCATCCACGCGGTCAACCACGGCAGGAGCACCCTTGGGCAAATCGGACAAACGCACGGGCTTCGTTCTCAAATAAGAATTGTTCGCATTGTAGTCCTTTGCCCGCCAACCTGCATCACGCAGGAACTCGCGATATGGCCAGCGTTTATGATGTCGCTATTTGCAGGGCCGACCGATGACCGACTCCATCCTGAGCGAACGCCGTGGCGCCGTTGCCTGGCTCAGCCTCAATCGACCCAGGATCCACAACGCGTTTGACGACAGCCTGATCGCCGCGCTCACCACCTCACTCGAGCAGGCCGATGCCGATCCTGCCGTGCGCGCTGTGGTGCTGACCGGCAACGGCAGCTGTTTTTCCGCCGGCGCCGATCTGAACTGGATGCGCGGCATGGCCGGCGCAAGTGAACAGGAAAACCGTGAGGACTCGCTGCGACTGGCACGGCTGATGCGCACCCTGCAGTTCCTGTCCAAGCCGACTGTTGCTCGCGTCAATGGCGCGGCCTATGGCGGCGGCGTGGGTCTGATTGCCTGCTGCGACATCGCGATCGGCGTGGATGGCGCCAAGTTCGCGCTGTCTGAAGTGAAACTTGGCCTGGTACCTGCCGTGATATCGCCCTACGTGATGGCGGCGATCGGCCTGCGCGAAGCGCGTCGGCTGTTCATCACCGGCGAAGTGTTCGATGCGGCTACCGCCGCACGCATCGGCCTGCTGCACGCGGTGGTGCCGCACGACGGACTGGATGAAGCGATCGAGCGCCAGCTGTACCTGCTGGCCAAGGCCGGCCCACTGGCACAGCGCGAAGCGAAACAGTTGGCTCTTCGGATCGGCGGCGCCGAACGGCAACAGGCCGAACGCATTGATATCGCCAATGCCGAGTTGATCGCCCGTCTGCGCGTCTCCGAGGAAGGCCAGCACGGGCTGGCCGCGTTTCTCGACAAGCGCGCGCCGTCGTGGGTCGGGCCGGGCAGCGAATGATGCGAAAGCGCCCGTCGCGCTCCCGCAAACACGCCGATCTGCTAGTTTTACAGGCTGCGCGCCAACACGACTGTTTCAAGGATCCCGCATGTTCGAACGCGTACTGATCGCCAACCGCGGCGAGATCGCCTGCCGCGTGATCCGCACCTGCCGCCGCCTTGGCATCCACACCATCGCGGTGTATTCCGACGCCGATCGCGACGCACAACACGTGCGTCTGGCGGACG
>JBBQQL010000145.1:0-10613 GCA_038215995.1 Lysobacterales bacterium | reverse complement strand
CGTCCTGGTCATTGACGACGAACGTGATATCCGTGAACTGCTGACCATCACGCTCGGGCGGATGGATCTTCAAGTTGACGCGGTCGGCACCGTCACCGAGGCCCGCCGCGCGCTGGCCGAGCGCAACTACGACTTGTGCTTCACCGACATGCGCCTGCCGGACGGCAACGGCCAGGAGATCATCGAACTGATCGCCGAAACCTGCCCGGATACGCCGGTGGCGATGATCACCGCCTACGGCAATGTCGACGCCGCCGTCAACGCGCTGAAAGCCGGCGCCTTCGACTTCGTCTCCAAGCCGGTCGATATCCAGATGCTGCGCGGCCTTGTGCGCACGGCCCTGCGCCTGGCCGAGGAAAAGCGCGATGGCGGTGCCGCCGCCAAGGCGAACGGTTCCAGCTCGCGCCTGATCGGCGACTCGGCAGCGATGCAGCAGGTGCGCGCCACCATCGCCAAGCTGGCGCGCAACCAGGCGCCGGTCTACATCGCCGGCGAATCCGGCGTGGGCAAGGAGCTGGTCGCCCGGCTGATCCACGAACAGGGTCCGCGTGCCAGCGGTCCGTTCGTGCCGGTCAACTGTGGCGCGATCCCGTCCGAGCTGATGGAAAGCGAGTTCTTCGGCCATCGCAAGGGCAGCTTCACCGGCGCTGGCGCCGACAAGGAAGGCCTGTTCCAGACCGCCCAGGGCGGCACCTTGTTCCTCGACGAAGTGGCCGAACTGCCGCTGCACATGCAGGTGAAACTGCTGCGCGCGATCCAGGAAAAAGCCGTGCGCCCGATCGGCGGGCGCGACGAAATCCCGGTCGATGTACGCATCCTGTCCGCTACCCACAAGAACCTGGGGCAATTGGTCGAGCAGGGCCAGTTTCGCCAGGATCTGTTCTACCGCATCAACGTGATCGAACTGCGCGTGCCGCCGCTGCGCGAACGCCGCGGCGACGTGGCTCAGCTGTCGGAGTTCATCCTCAAGGCACTCGCCGGCAAGAGCGGTGAGAGCATCGGCCAGCTGTCGCCGGCGGCGCGCGACGCACTGGAAATCTACGAATTTCCCGGCAACGTGCGCGAGCTGGAAAACATCCTGGAACGCGCGATGGCGATGTGCGACGGCTCGAACATCGACGCCGACGACCTGATGCTGCCCCAGCGCGTGATGCGCGCAGGGATGGAGCCATCGCACCCCGGTGGCCAGGATTCCGTCGCATTGGCTGCTGCACCACCCGCTGCGGCCGGCGATGGCGGTCTTGACGACTACATCAGCAACCTCGAGCGCACCGCCATCGTCAAGGCGCTGGAAGAATCGCGCTACAACAAGACCGCCGCTGCCCGCAAACTCGGCATCACCTTCCGCGCCCTGCGCTACAAGCTGAAGAAGCTCGGCATCGACTGATACGGGCCTGTAGGAGCCCACCCTGTGGGCGAATGCACTTTATCCGGTCGCCGATGAAAAGCATCGCGCACGACCGAAGGAAGTCCCCTCTTGTGGACAGGGTGGGCTCCTGCAAGGACCGCTGCTTACACCGAGCGGGTCGCTTCCACCGGGGGCACCGCGGCCGCGCGCCGCGCCGGCCCCAGCACCGCCAGCTGGCCGAGCAGCCATAGCAGCACCGCGCCCACCGCGAGCAGCCACAACGGCATGCGCGCCAGTTCGTATTGCCGCATCAGGGCGACATTGGCGAGCACGCCCAGCCCACTGCCCAGCACCACCCCGCCGCTGACGATCAGGAAGTTCTCGGTCTGGAAGTAGCCCAGAATGTCGCCACGGGTGGCGCCGAGCGCACGCCGCACGCCGATCTGTCGGCGCCGCTGACTGACCCAGAAACTGCTCAGTCCGACCACGCCGCCAGCGGTAGCCAGCAACAACAGCACGCATACCACCGCCATCATGATCGCCACGCCGCGGTCGGTGGCATAGCCTTGCTCGCGCAACTGGGCGAACGAAATCACATCCCGCTCGGGGTCGACAAGGCGCTGCCGGCTCTGCGCGGCCAGCGCCTTGGGCGCCGCCTGCATCAGCGCCACCAGCTGACCCGGTTGCGCCCGCACCAGATAGTTCGTGCCATCCGGGCTGGCCAGTCGCGCCGGCAACAGGATGGTGTCCTCGTCGATCGAGCGCGTGGTGCTGCCGACGTAGGCGCCTTCCAGTCGATCGACGATGCCGATGATCGTGGCCGGCGCATCGTCGTTGAGATAGATCGTGCGGCCCAGCGCCGGGCCAGCCGGGAACAGCTTGCCCGCAAGATCGCGGGTGATGATGACCACTGCCGACATCGACTTGTCGTAAGGCCCGAGGCTGCCGATCTCGTCGGCGCGGAAGTTGCGGCCTGCCAGCAACGCGATACCAAAGGTATCGAGCGCGTGCTCGTCGGCGAAGTAGGAAATCGCCAACTGCGGGCGTGTGGCCTGATTCGGCCGAAGCTTGATGAGTACCAGCCCGCCCCAGCCACCTTCCAGCGGGTAGGCTTCGCTGGCGAAAGCATCCCGCACCCCCGGCAGATGGCGCAAGGTGGTCAGGTCGGCGCGCATCTGCGCATCGACATGCGGTACGTCCGGCTGTCCCAGCCAGCCGTTCCTGATCACGAACAGATGCGCCTCGTCGGTACCGGTCGGCCGCGACAGATGGATGACCCGCGTCTGCACGATGAACAGGGCATTGCTGACCACCGCCAGGGTCAACGCGATCTGCAGCACGATCAGCGCGGTCGCCATCCGGTGCCGGCGCAGCGCGGCGAGGATCGGCCGGACCTGCAGCACGTAGCGCCATCGTTGGGTCAAGGGCGAGCTCATCCGTTGGATTTCAGTTGCCACGCCGGCTGCACCTGCGCCGCGCGCCAGGTGGGATAGATCGCCGCGACCAGGGTCGTGGCCACTGCCAGCACGACGGTGAGCAGCACCAGCGAACCATCCAGTTGCGCCAGCCGCGCGATCTGCGGCTCGAAGATCAGGTGAACGCCGGCCATGCCCAGCGCCGTCAGCAGCAGGCCCAGGGCACCCCCGGCCAGACCGACCACTGCCGCCTCGGTCAGAAACTGTCCGTAAATGGCCGCACGCGAGGCGCCGAGGGCACGACGTACGCCGATCTCGGGTGCGCGCCGCATGAAACGGGCCAGCATCAGGCCGACTACATTGACCAGGCAGATCAACAGAAAGCTGCACGACACGATCAACGACAGCTTGGACGCCTGCGGCACCACATGATTCAGCCCAAGCCACTGCCGGACATTGCTCAGGCGCACATTCGGTGGCCAGCTGAAACGTCCGATCCGCTGCTGCTCGGCCGCATAGTTGTGCAGGAACTGTAGATATTTCCCAGCCTCAGCTCGGGTCGGCAGTTCGACCCACGCGCCGATCCATGCACACTCGCTGTGCAGCACCGCATCCCAGTTGGGCAAGTCCGGATTGCTGGTATCGGCACTGCAGTAGAAGTTGCTGGTGTTGGCTTTGTGCAGGTCAATTGCACGACTGAAGGGCAGATAGAACTGGCGGGGATGACTGAACGGAAAACCGGCGCTGCTCACATCGAAAAAGCGCGGCTGCGGATTCCAGTCGTCCAGCACGCCGACCACCCGGTAATCATGCCGGTCCAGGTGAATCTGCCGACCGACGCTGTTGCCGCCACCGAACAGTTTCTGGTTCAACGCGCGGCTGATCACCACCACCGCGGCACGATGATCATCATCGCCAACCGACCAGCCGCTGCCGAATCGAAACGGTACATCGAACATCGCGAAAAAGTCGCTGCTGACCGCGTCGCCTTCCTGCATGAAGGGTTGTCGCTGCACATCCTCGGGCACGACGTTGACCTTGACCGGATAGACCAGCGCCTGTCGGCGTGCCTGCGCGGCGTGCAGGATTGCCCTGGCATCGGTGTAACTCAACAGGATCGGCGGCTCGCCCTTGCTGTCGTGCACCGGCCCGAAGTTGTCGATCTGCGGCACAAACAGTTGCGCGGACTTCCACGGGATCGGATCCGCCGCGGTGGCGCGGAATACCGCCCAGGTCACCATGCAACTGGCCACACCACAGCCCATCAGCACGATCACCAGCGCGGTGAGTGCCTTGCTGCGCCGGCAACTGCGCAACGCCATGTCGAGGTAGTAGCGGATCATCCGTGAAGTTCGGCGTGGTGGGCTCGTCGCACGCGATTCAGGGGTCGACGGGGGTGCTGGTGACGGCCTTGCGTACGGTGCGCAACAGCACCAGCGTAGTGACCGGTTTGTCGATCAGGTGCAGTCGCTCCAGCGGCGGCAGTTCGTGCAGATCAGGCGGCGCCTCGGGACGCGCCAGCAGGATCACGGCGCCCTGATAACCCTGATCGATCAGCGCCGCCAGGGTACGCACACCGGTAAACAGGTTCATGTCCGCATCCATCACCACCAGATCCGGCAAGCCGCCCGCCTCGATCCACTGCAGCGCCGCCGTACCGCTCTGGCTGGCGTGCGCCTGGTAGCCGTAGGCATTCAGGGTGTCGGCAAGCATCGACAACTGGCCCGCCTCTTCCACCACCACCAGCACGTGCTCGGCCGCGCCTTCCAGATCGTCGAGGCTGTCGAGTTCGAGGCTGTCGGCAATCACTTCCTCCAGCGGAATGTACAGGTCGAAGCGGGTGCCACGGCCTGCTTCGCTGTCCACCCGCATCACGCCACCGTGACTGGCGACAATGCGCTGGCAGGAAACCAGACCCAGCCCGGTACCGCTCTCCTTGGTGGTGAAGAACGGCTCGAACAATCGCTCCAGCACGACCTGGTCGATACCCGGGCCATCGTCGATCACGCTGATGCACAGGTAGCGGCCTTGCTGCGGCGATTCCTCCGCGAGGAAGAAATTCTCATCAAGCTGGGCCTGCGACGTCTCGATGCACAGTTTGCCGCCATCAGGCATGGCCTGGATGGCATTGAGGCAGAGGTTGAGCAGGCACTGCTGCAACTCGGTGTGATTGCCCTCGAACGCCAATTCGGGGTCGTCGATGCGCAATTCCATCGCCACCGAGCGCGGCACGCTGCCCTGCATCAGCAGGTCGAACGCACTGATCAGCGCACCCACCCGCACCTGTTCCGCGCGCCGCGCGCCGCGCGCGAAAGAGAGCATCGAATGCACCATCTCCAGGCCGCGCTTGCCGCAGTCGCGCACCAGCTTGCCCAGCCGCGCCAGGCGTGGATCGTCCTGATAGTCCTGCAGGCTGTCGCCGGCCAGCAGCAGCGGTTGCAGCAAGTTGCGCAGGTCGTGACTGAGCCCGCCGGCCAGCATGGCCAGGCTTTCGAAACGCTGGGCGCGGATCAATTCTGTTTCCGCACGACGATTGGCGCGGCTGGCCTCGGCCTCGATCAGTGCGCGGCGCACGGCGCTGGCCAGTCGGGCCGGGTTCTGCTTCAGGATGTAGTCGGTGGCACCCTTGCGCAGCGCCTCGATCGCTGCCTCTTCACCCAGCGTGGCGGACACGAAGATGAAAGGCAGATCCTCGTCGCGTGCACGCAACAGCTCCAGCGCGCGCTGGCCGGAGAAGCCGGGCATGCTCAGATCCGACAGCACGATATGCGGCTCGAACGCGTCCAGCGCCGCCACATAGCGCACCTCGTCATCGACCAGACGTACGTCGCAGGTGATGCCATCGGCATCCAGCTCGGCCAGGATCAACTCGGCATCGAGTTCGCTGTCTTCCACCTGCAGCACACGAATGGTCGGCAATGGTCGTTGTTGCCGATGTGGCATGTCGCTTCCCTAAACTTCCCGGCCATTTACCGGGCCTGCCGCGGCGCCCCATGCGCCCCGGAAACCACCAAGCCCGACAGATCAGGTCTGCTCCGGTGCCTCGTTGAGCAAGGCCCAGAACTGCCCCAGTGTACGCACTGCATCGAAAAACTGATCCACATCGACCGGTTTTATCACATAGGCGTTGGCGCCCAGATCCCAGCTTCGCGCCAGATCGACCTCTTCCCGCGAGGAGGAAAGGATCACGACCGGCACCCGCCGCATGTGCTCGTCCTCGCGCATCCGGGTCAGCACGTCGAGCCCGTTCATGCGTGGCATCTTGATATCCAGCAGCACGACCGCCGGATTGCCCGGAGGCCGCGATGCCCAGGCGCCGCGCGAGTAAAGGTAATCCAGACATTCCACGCCGTCTTCCACATGGACTACCAGATTGGCCAGATGGGCGTCGGCCAGCGCGTCCATGGCCATTTCGGCGTCGGCGATGCTGTCTTCCACCAGCAGGATGGTGCGCAGCTCTTTCTTGCTCATGATCGACTCTCAGCTACTTGCGCCGGCGGTATCGGTAGCCGGCAATGAAAAGTGGAAACGGGCACCCTTGCCCGGTTCGGCCTCGGCCCAGATGCGGCCGCCGTGGCGCGCCACGATGCGGCGTACATTGGCCAGGCCGATGCCGTTGCCGGGGAATTCCGATGCCCGATGCAGTCTCTGGAACACGCCAAACAGCTTGTCCGCATACTGCATGTCGAAGCCGGCACCATTGTCGGCCACGGTGAATTCGTAATCGCCCTGCGCCCCCTGACACACGCTCACCTCGATGCGTGCCGCCTCGCACTGACCGGTGTACTTGACCGCGTTGCCCAGCAGGTTCTGCCATACCGTGCGCAGCATGTTGGCATCACCGATCACCATCGGCAGCGTGGCGATTGTCCACACGATGCGACGGCCCTCCTGACCGGATTCGGCCAGTGCCTGGGCTTCCTCCACCACCGACTGCAAGTCCACCGCCTGCAGGCGCAACGGGCCACGCCCCAGCCGCGAAAACACCAGCAGGTCATCAATCAACAAGGCCATGCGCTGGGCCGAGCTGCCGATGATCTCGATGTAGTGCGCGGATTTGTCGTCGATCCGGTCGCCCAGGTGCTGCTCCAGCTTGCGCACGAAGCCGGCGACGTGACGCAGTGGCGCGCGCAGGTCATGCGATACCGAATAGCTGAAGGCCTCCAGCTCACGATTGATGTCCGAAATCTGCGCCACCTTGCCTTCGAGCTGGCGATTGAGCGCCTTCACCTGCTGCTCGGCCAGCGCGCGCACGGTGACGTCGCTGACGGTCAGCAGCAGGGTCTCCTCGTCAGTCTCCTGCTGCTGCAGACGGCGCGCATTGATCACCACGTGCCGATCCTGCCCGTCGACCGCGCGCTGCACGGCATCGTGGTCCCACAATTCGCGATCACGCAGCAACACGTCCTTCAGTCGCTGCAACAGCAATTTGTCGCCCCAGGCGCCGTCGCCGATCTCGGCAAGCGGCAGCGACTGTTCCTGCAGATCGCCGCCATACAATTCGTCGAAAGCATTGTTCACCAGCAAGCTGTTCAGGTTCGCATCGAACAGCGCGATCGGCTCGCGCACCGCCTGGAAAATCAGCCGCGAACGCTGCACCGCGCGATCCTCGCGGGTTTCGGCCAGCTCGCGCTGGCCAATCTGCCGTTCGGACGCCACCACGATGATCGCCAGCAGCAACAGTTGCGCCAGTGCGGTCACCGTCACCACCAGGCGACCGTTGAACGCCTGGTGCTGGGCAGCGGCCTGCCGCGCCGACAGCAGGACGTCCTCGTTCTGCACGATGCTGCTGATCTGGGGATCAATGGGAAACAGGTCATCCGCATCACGCAACGACTGTCGCGCGCCCGCGACGTTCGCTTGCTGCACTCGTGACAAAGCCTGGTTCATCAGGATCAGGCGCCCGTTGACGCTGTTCTCCAGCGAGCCGATCAGGGTTTGCTGGTCCGGGTTGTCGCGAGTCAGCATGCGCAGTTGCTGCAACAATGCCGGTACCGCCTTGACCGCACGCAGTGATCGGGCGCGGGTCAGGTCATCCTGGTCGCCGGCAAGCATCCGGTAACTGGCCGCTTCACTGTCGTGCACGACATAGGCGATGCGATAGGCCATCGCCTTGATCACGCTGGAGTGGTTCAGCCACGCGCTGGCCCGCTGCGAATCCGCCGCCGTGGTGCGCGTGACCAGATAAGGCAGCCCCACGATGATCAACATGGCCAACAGCAAACCCGCCGTGCGCCAGCGCAGGATGCCCCTGGTTTTCCAGTAGTCCTTGCCCATCATCAAGCGCATTCAAAACATCCTGACATCTGCTCTGTCTCACCTCAGGTAAATCGGGTTGCCGCGGCACCGCTACCGCGCAGTCATCAGCCGGCTGACTAATGCACGCCCCACGCCCGGTCCGGCTGGGCCTGCATGGTGAAGTGCAGTTCGCCACCGGCGAGGATCTGGGCATGGTGCAGGAATGGCGCGGCCAGGGCCTTTCCATTGAGTGTCACCGCGCCGACGTAGGGGTGAGCATCGTCCATCGGTGATGCGCTGATTGTGAAGACGTGCCCACCCGGCAGGCGGATCGCCGCCCGCGCCACGAACGGCCGACCGATGGCGTACTCGTCGCTGGCCGGCGTTACCGGGTAGAAGCCCAGCGCGCTGAAGATGTACCAGGCCGACATCTGGCCCAGATCATCATTGCCACTGAGGCCGTCCGGCCGCGGCGCGTACTGGCTGTCCATGATCTGCTTCAGGCGCTGCTGCGTCTTCCACGGCGCGCCGGCATAGTCGTAGAGGTAGGCGGTGTGATGGCTGGGCTCGTTGCCATGGGCGTACCAGCCGATCAGGCCGGTGATGTCCTCGACGTTCTTGAAATGGGCCGGATCAACCCTGGCATCGAAGACCTGGTCGAGCTTGGCGATGAACTTCGCGTCCCCGCCCATGGCCTGGATCAGGCCAGCCACATCCTGCGGCACATACCAGGAGTACTGCCACGCATTGCCCTCGGTGTAGTCGCTGCCGTAGCCGGCGAACGTCGGGTCGAACGGCTCGCGAAAGGCACCGTTGCCGAGCCTGGCCCGCATGAAACCGGTTTTCGGATCCCACGCGTTGCGCCAGTTGCCGGCGCGTTTGTCGAAAGTGGCGGCAATGCCGGTCTTGCCCATCGCCTTGGCCATCTGCGCCAGCGACCAGTCGTCGTAGGCATATTCCAGCGTCTTGGAGGCGGCCTCGGGCTCCTTGTCGATCGGCACGTAACCGAGCTTCATATAGTCGGCCAGATCGCCGTAAGGCCCATAGGTGGCGCTGGCGACCATCAACTTCAGCGCCGCGTCGGCATCGAAGCCGCGCACCCCCTTGATGTAGGCATCGGCGATCACCGGCACCGCGTGGTAGCCGATCATGCACCAGGTTTCCAGCCCCTGGTACGCCCATACCGGCAGGATGCCGAACGGGCTGGCCTGGCCCGCGGCGATCAACGAACGAATGAAGTCGGTGCTGCGGTGCGGATCAAGCAGCACCATCAACGGCTGCTGCGCACGATAGACGTCCCACAGCGACCAGCTCGAATAGAAGTCAAAACCCTTTGCCTTGTGCACGGCATGGTCCGGGCCGCGGTACTCGCCATTCACATCCATGCTGAGCGTCGGCGCCAGCATCGCGTGATAAAGCGCGGTGTAGAACATGGTCGACGCCGCTTTGGGCGCATCGATATCGATCACCGCCAGCGCCTTGTTCCACGCCGCTTTCGCTGCAGCACGCCGCGCATCGAAGTCCCAGCCCTGGCCATCCTGCTCAAGATTGGCCAGCGCGTTTGCCTCGCTCACCGAGGAGATCGCCACTTTCACTTCCAGCGGCTTGCTCAGCTTGCCGAAGTCGAACACGCCGACCAGGGCGCGACCGTTTTGCGCATCATCATCCTCGGCCCGGTTGCCCGGCCCGCTGAAACCCTTGTAGAGCAGATCGGTCTCGCGGTCGTACAGCTCGCGCGAGGTCATCGGCTGAGAGAATCGCATCGCAAAGCAAAGCACGCGTCCCGGCGCCCAGCCGCGCGTTTCGCGGCAGCCAGTCACCGCGCCATCGGGCCGCACGCGCAGGCTGGCCCACAGCACCTTGCCCGGGTAGTCATAAATGCTCGGGCGCAGGTCGAGCAGCACATGGGCCGGCTGGTTTGCCGGGAAGGTGTAGCGATGCCAGCCCACCCGCCGTCCGGCGGTGAGCTCGGCGCGCACGCCGTAGTCGCTGAGCGTCACCGCGTAATACCCGGCCTGCACCACCTCGCTGTCGTGCGAAAAGCGCGAGCGGTACCCGCTGCCCGGCTTGCTCGCATCACCAGGATCGAGCCGTACCGCGCCACTGATCGGCATCACCAGCACATCACCCAGATCCGAATGGCCGGAGCCGGAGAAGTGGGTATGCGAGAAGCCCATGATCGTCGGGTCGCCGTACTGGTAGCCGGCGGCCCATTTATAGGCATGCTTGAAGTCGGGCATGGCCGTATCCGGCGACAGCTGGATCATGCCGAACGGCACCGTGGCACCAGGGAAAGTGTGACCGTCGCCGCCAGTGCCGATGCGCGGATCAACGTCACCGGCATGGCCCGCGGTGGCGAGCGTCGGCGCACTGATCAGCAGCGCCATCAACATAAGCCCGACAGACCAGAATCGTTGCATCGACGCTCTCCCCAGTTGGCACGGCAAGCCGAGACGGTAGCACTGCTGGCGAGGATGTTGCACCGCGTGATGGGCCCGTGCATGAATACGGTTACATTTCAGCGTTCGCTCGCTGGCGGCTCCGCCCGCCAGCCTGCCCTGCAAGCTCCTCCGACCCGGGAATCCACCATGGCTTTTGCTGTTGCGCCCACC
>JBBQQL010000144.1:0-10673 GCA_038215995.1 Lysobacterales bacterium | reverse complement strand
TGCCGCTGGACGTCGGCCCTGCCGACCTGGCCCAGCGCGATGCCGATACCGAACAGCTGCGCGCGCTCTACGTACGCTACGAATTCAAGGCAGCGTTGAAGGATCTCGATGCCGCCGCGGAACCGGTAGGAGCGCACCCTGTGCGCGCTGCTGTTGCCGAACCGGGCGAACAGCATCGCGCACGCGGTGCGCTCCTGCAAAAGCCAGATGAGACCTTGTCCGCACCCGGTGAGTACGAGCTGGTCACCACCCAGGACGCCTTCGACGCGTGGCTGGAAAAACTGCGCGGTGCCGAGCTCATTTCGTTCGATACCGAGACCACCAGCATCGACTCCATGCGCGCGGATATCGTGGGTATCAGCTTCGCGGTGGAGGCTGGCAAGGCTTGCTACATCCCGCTGGGCCACGACTACGCCGGCGTGCCGCCGCAACTGGATCGCGATGCGGTGCTGCGTGCGCTGAAGCCGATGTTCGAAGACGCTTCGCGGCCCAAGCTGGGCCAGCACGCGAAGTACGACATCAACATCCTGTCGCACTACGACATCGTGCTGCAGGGGCTGAAGCACGACTCGATGCTTGAGTCCTACATATGGAACGCCACCGCCACACGGCATGACATGGACTCGCTGGCGAAGAAATATCTTGGCGTCGACACCATCAAATACGAGCAGGTAGCCGGCAAGGGCGCCAAGCAGATCTCCTTCTCGCAGGTGGATCTCGACACCGCGTGCGGCTACGCCGCCGAGGACGCCGACATCACCCTGCGCCTGCACCTTGCCTTGTGGCCAAAACTGGAGAGCGTGCCCGCGCTGCGCCAGGTCTATGAGGAGATCGAGATCCCGCTGGTGCCCGTGCTGGCGCAGATGGAGCAACGCGGCGTGCTGATCGACGTCGGCGTGCTGCGCACGCAGAGCCAGCAACTGGGCAAGCGGATGCTGGAGCTGCAACAGCAGTCGTATGCGCTGGCCGGGCACGAGTTCAATCTGGATTCGCCCAAGCAACTGCAGGCGGTGCTGTTCGATGAGCTGGGCCTGCAGGCAAAAATGAAAACCCCCACCGGCCAGCCCTCCACCAACGAGGAGGCACTGGAGGCGATCGCCGACGCGCACAAATTGCCGCGGCTGATCCTCGACTACCGCGGCCTGGCCAAGCTGCGCTCCACCTACACCGACAAATTGTCCGGCATCGTCAACCCGCGCACCGGGCGGGTGCATACCAGTTATCACCAGGGCTCGGTAGCAACCGGTCGCATCTCGTCGTCCGATCCCAACCTGCAGAACATCCCGGTGCGCACCGAGGAGGGCCGGCGTATCCGCCAGGCCTTCATTGCCCCGCCCGGCTGGAAGGTGATGGCGGCGGATTACTCGCAGATCGAGCTGCGTATCATGGCGCACCTTTCCGGTGACGAAGGCCTGCTGCGCGCGTTTCATGCCGGTGGCGACGTGCACCGCGCCACCGCGGCGGAAGTGTTCGGCATCGCGCCCGAAGAGGTCAGCACCAACCAGCGTCGTGCCGCCAAGGCGATCAATTTCGGCCTGATGTACGGCATGAGCGCGTTCGGGCTGGCACGTCAGCTGGGCGTCGACCGGGGTGAGGCCAGCGACTACATGGGCCGCTATTTTTCGCGCTATCCCGGCGTGCGCGCTTTCATGGAGGCCACCCGCGAGCAGGCGCATCGCGACGGCTACGTGCAGACCATCTTCGGACGCAGGCTCTACCTGGACAACCTTACCTCCCGCAACCAGGGGTTGCGCCAGGGCGCCGAGCGCGCCGCGGTGAACGCGCCGATGCAGGGCAGCGCCGCCGACATCATCAAGCGCGCCATGATCGCGGTAGCCACCTGGCTGAAAGGCCGCGACGACGCCCACATGCTGATGCAGGTGCACGATGAACTGGTGTTCGAGGTCCGCGAAGACGCGGTGGACGCCGTCCGAGCCTGCGTGATCGAGCGAATGTCCGGCGCGGCGGAACTGGCCGTGCCCTTGCTGGTCGATGTGGGTGTCGGATCGAACTGGGACGAGGCGCACTGAGCCTGGCCTCCACCTAATCAAGCGGCCACCCTCGTGCAAACAAGGGCTTGCAGGTTAAGGTTTCATCATATGAACGCGCCGTAAATTTTTTTCATGGATCCGGCAACTTTTTCCCGCATTCGCACTCGAAGTATTCGGATGCACGCAACGGCGTCCCCCGGCTGGCTCACCTCCCTGAGCCGCCACGAATGCGAACCTCTCCCCTGGGTCTTCGCGTTCACCCCCGGCCCCGAAGGTTCCCCCTAACCTTCGGGGCCTTTTTTTGCCTGTGATTCGCACGGTCTGTACGTTTTCTGCACGCTCGACACCGGCATACTCGGGCCCACATCCATCGAGGGGAACATTCATGCGTGCAGGACTGATCGTCATTGGCATCATCGTGCTGGCCGCTGGCATCTGGGTGGTCGCGGGTCACGCCTCCTACCAGGACACCGACACCCTGGTGCAGATTGGCTCGGCCAAGGTCACCGCGACACACGACAAGGGCGTGCCGCAGTGGGTCGGCATCGGCGGCATCGTGGTCGGTGCCTTGCTGGCGCTTGGCGGTTTCATGCAAAAACGTTGAGCGCTCGCGACGCACCCGGCAAACCGCCGCCTTGCGGCGGTTTGTTTTTGTGGGCGATGCGGCGCCTGCACGTGATCGGCGCGGGCTCATTCCAGGCCGGCCCGTTACAATGCGAGCGATGGATGTCTCCTACCTGATTGACCCGCTCAACGAAGCGCAGCGCGAAGCCGTCTGCGCGCCCCCCGGCCATTACCTGGTTCTGGCCGGTGCCGGCTCGGGCAAGACCCGCGTACTCACCCACCGCATCGGCTGGCTGACCCAGGCCGAGCAGGTGCCGCCATGGGCGATTCTCGCCGTCACGTTCACCAACAAGGCCGCCGGTGAAATGCGCGCGCGGCTGGACTCGCTGATCCCCGGCAGCACCCAGGGACTCACCGTGGGCACCTTCCACGGCATTGCCCATCGCCTGCTGCGCCGCCACTGGCGCGAGGCCGGCCTGCCGGAGGCCTTCCAGATTCTGGATGCCGATGATCAATTGCGACTGATCAAGCGCGTGGTCGCCGGGCTGGGCCTGGACGAGGCCAAGTACCCGCCGCGGCAGGCCAGCTGGCAGATCAATCAGTGGAAGGACGAAGGCAAACGCCCCGGCAGCATCGAGCATCGCGATCACCCCGTTACCCACACCATGCTGCAGATCTACCAGGCGTATGAAGCAGCCTGCCAGCGCGCCGGCCTGGTCGACTTTGCCGAACTGCTGCTGCGCGCGCACGAGTTGTGGCTGAAGAATGCCTCGATACTCGAGCACTATCAGCAGCGCTGGCGCTACCTGCTGGTGGATGAGTTCCAGGACACCAACACCCTGCAATACGCCTGGATCCGGGTGCTCGCCGGCACCTCGGGGCAAGTCTTCGTGGTCGGCGACGACGACCAGGCGATCTACGGCTGGCGCGGTGCCAAGGTCGAGAACGTGCAGCAGTTCCTGCGCGATTTCCCCGGCGCGCGCACGATCAAGCTGGAACAGAACTACCGCTCCACCTCGACCATTCTCAAGGCCGCCAACAGCGTCATCCAGCGCAATGGCAGCCGGCTCGGCAAGCAGTTGTGGACCGCCGGCGACGAGGGCGAACGCATCGCGTTGTATGCCGCCTACAACGAGCAGGACGAGGCGCGCTTCGTGATCGAGCGCATCCGCGAATACATCGCCGAGCATGGTCAGGCGAAGGACTGCGCGATCCTGTACCGCTCGAACGCGCAGTCGCGCAACTTCGAGGAACAGCTGGTTCAGCGCAGCCTGCCCTATCGCGTCTATGGCGGCCAGCGCTTCTTCGATCGCGCCGAGGTCAAGGATGCGCTGGCCTATCTGCGACTGTCCGCCAACCGCCACGATGACGCCGCCTTCGAGCGCGCGGTGAACACCCCCACCCGCGGCATCGGTGATCGCACGCTCGATGTGCTGCGTCGGCGTGCACGGGTGGAGAACACCTCGATGTGGGAAGCCGGCTTGCTCGAACTGGCCGGTGCCAGCGAACTGGCCGGGCGCGCGAAGAACGCGGTAAAAGCGTTTCTGCAACTGATCGACAACATGGCCCGTACCTTCGCCGGGCTACCGGATGGGAACGGGGAACGGGGAACGGGGAACGCAGGGCCGGCGGTTGAGGGTGAGTCGCCCGCTTCGAACGGCACTCCTGTCACCCGCAATATGGACGATGGCGATGTCGCGAATGTTCCCCGTTCCCCGTTCCCCGTTCCCCGCTCACTGACCCTCGCCGAGCAGATCGATCACGCCATCACGCATACCGGGTTGCGCGACTTCTACGAGAAAGACAGCCGCGGCAACGCGGAGTCACGGGTGGAGAACCTCGACGAACTGGTCAACGTGGCCAGCCGCTTCGAGCGCAACGCCGAGGACATCGATGCGGGCCTCAGTGAACTGAGCGCCTTCCTCTCGCATGCCACGCTGGAAGCCGGCGAAAACCAGGGCGAGGCGTGGGACGACTGCGTCCAGCTGATGACCCTGCACTCGGCCAAGGGGCTGGAGTTCCCGGTGGTGTTCCTGGTCGGTATGGAGGAAGGGCTGTTCCCCAGTCAGCGCTCGGTCGATGACGAAGGCCGGCTGGAAGAGGAGCGCCGACTGGCCTATGTCGGCATCACCCGCGCCCGTGAGAAGCTGATCGTCACGCACGCCGAGTCACGCCGCATGCACGGCACCGAGATGCTGGCGCGACCTTCGCGCTTTCTCGGCGAGGTGCCGGCTGAGTTGATCGACGAGGTGCGCCCACGTGTGCAAGTGAGCCGACCGATGTATGACAGCCGCCCGCGCGAGACGTCGTCATCGCTCGAGGAAGCCCTGCCAGTGAAGCTCGGCCAGCGGGTCAGCCACCCCAGCTTCGGCGAGGGTGTGGTGCTGAGCGCCGAAGGCAGCGGCGCACATACGCGGCTGCAGGTGAATTTCGAAGGCGCCGGCAGCAAGTGGCTGGTCGCGGCGTATGCGAATCTGACCGCCTTGTAGCCACCGGACCCGAACCGGTCAACGCGTGACTTGACGTTGTTCGCAGGCGCTTTCGCCGCATCAGCACGACTGCAGCATGAACGAGGAAACGGGAGGTCGAAACTCCCGGGCCCCATCGACGTTCGTAGTGGGGTACCTCGCCGCCATGAAGCCGTTGCATGAGATCGTTCCTGAGCACCGCGAAACCGCCCGAGCGCACTCGCCTGGACGACAACATCTGCGTTCACATCTTCACCGCCTCGGCGGCGATGGTCGGCGTATGCCTCACCGTGATCGGCATCATCCGGGTGGTCATCACCCTGCGCCGATCCGATCGCGTCGCCGAGGACATGCTGGCGGTGAACGCGCTGCTCTATCTGGGCTCTTGCCTGCTTTCCTACTGGGCTCTGCGCACCCGCCGCCCGGCACGAAACTATCGACTCGAACGCGTCGCCGACATTCTGTTCCTGCTGGCGCTGACCCTCACCGCGATCAGCGCCAGCTACATGACCTGGGCCATTTCAGCGCACTGAAGGCGATTCGCCGCGTCCGACTTATTCGCGAATACGCGGTACGCCGTGCTGGTTGCGCTCTTCAATCGCGACCGGGCGGGTGTCGATCTGACCGGGCATGCCGGCCTGGGGCAACGGCAGCGTCGGCTCGCCCCGGCCGAACGTCAGTGCGTTGCGATAGCAGCGCTGTGCCTGATCAGCGTCACCCTGACCGGCATATGCATCGCCGAGCGCCTCCCAGATCGCAACGCCGGGGGACAGTGCCAGTGCGCGCTGCAGGTACTGATACGCCTTTCCCCACAGCTTGATCCGCGTGCACATCCGGCCCAGCGTCAGCAGCAGACAGGCGTCGTTCGGGTGGGCATCAAGCCAGCCCTCGGCACGCCGCAGCCGCGGCTCGATGTCATCACCAGCCAGGTTGCCGTAGGTCTCGATCAGCAGCGGCGACCACTCACGGCGCAGCGCGGATTCCAGCTCGTCCATCGCCGGCAGCAGCAAGCCGAAGGTGGCCGCGCGACGCGCGTACGCATCAATCACTGCAACTACGCGCCGCTGCGCCTTGGGCAGCTGCGACCACAGCGTGTTGAGCGCGGCACCATCGGCCGCAGCCAGAAGGGTCGCGCTCAGCACCTGCGCTTCCAGCAAGGCGTAGGCGCGGCTGCCGAGGGCACCACTTTTTTGCAGGGGTTCAAGCCCGTCGCGGGCGCGCCGCAGATCGTTGCTGGCCAACGCGGCCAGTACCAGCTCACGCCAGCCGCCGGGAGTCAGCGTGCCTTTTTCCGATTCGGGCAGCAACAGGACCAGTGCTTCGCTCGACTTGCCTTCGCGACGCAGGACGCGAGCGCGCATCACACGAGCGGCCTGCGGCACCGATTGCGATGCCTGGTTCAGCGCCTCCAGCGCGCGCCCGTGCTCGCCGCGACGTGAGGCCGCCTCGGCCGCCGCCAGCAGCGCCGGGCCGCGCAGGCTGTCCAGTCGCGCGGCCCGGTTGAGATCGCGCTCGGCGTCGCCGTGGCGACCCTCAACGAGGGCGATCAGGCCCTCACTCATGCGCTGCCGGCTGAGGCGCCCATGGCGGCGCGACAAGGCGCCGAACGGCCAGCGCACAAGTCGCCAGAGCACGCTGAGCAGAGCCCACGCGAGCAGCAGGATGACCACCGCGGCGACCACGGTGGTCTCGACCCGCCAGCCGCGCAGACGCAGCAACACATAGCCGGGATCCTCGGCCACCCAGTGCCAGCCGAACGCGGCCAGTGCGGCCACGATCACCAGCAGCAGCATCCATCGCCAGAGCTTCATGGCCGGGCCCCGCCTTTGTGCGCGGCACTGCCGGCATGGGCTGGTGGCGTGGCGTCAGGCTGGGGCTCAAGCGCATGCACTGCACGCAAATTGCGCAGCTCGGCCAACGCCGCACCCAGCTCGACCGGCGCGTTCGTCGGCAGTTGCCGACTCAGCTGATCGAGGGTGCTGCGTGCCTTCTGCACCACGTCGACGCTGGTGTCGAACTGGCTGGCGAGACTGGCATTCACCCGTTGAAGCGCTGCCGCGTAAGCGTCACTGTCATAGGCCAGCAGCGCGGCCTGCGCCTGGGCCAGGTCGAGCGCGGCCAGCTCGCGGGCGAAACGGGCATCGGCCACCGCCAGCGGCGCACCACTATCGCGCTGCACGGTGATGACGCCGGCCAGTGCATGGCGCATGCGCGACCATGCGTCATGCGGCTGACCCGTATCGCCGCTGTCGATCGGCTTCAGTGGGAGATTGCCGAGGTTGCCACGCAGGGCCTGCAACTGCTGCAAGGCACTGGCCTGACTGGCAGGCCGACTCTTCAGCAATGCCTCGTGCTCGGCCTCGATGCTCAAACGCACGCCGCTGAAGGCACCGTCATTGACCGCGGCCAGGGTCTGATCGGCCAGTGCGTAGGCCGCAGCAGCGGCCTGCGGATCATGGAACAGCGCATAGCGCTGGGCGCCCATGCGCAGCAGCGAGTCGGTTTCATCCAGCAGCATCGCGTCATGCGCCGACAGGCTCTTTTCAGCCAGTTTGGCCACGGCGTCTTCGAGATTGCGCGTACGCTCGGCCTGGCCCAGCAGTTCCTCACGCAGTGAGCGATTCACTGCGGCAGCGTCGTTCAAGCGCTGCTCGAGGCTGGAGCGCTGGTCGCTGACCCCGGTCAGCGCCGTTTCCATCGAACTTACCCGGCTGCGCAGATCCGCCGTATCCAGCGCGGCCTCGCTGACGCCGGTCTGCTGCTGCCACTGGCGCCATCCCACATAGGAAGCGGCGGCCAGTGCCGCCAGCGCAAGCAACAGGGCCCAAGCCAGCAGGCCGCCGCCCCGCGTTCGCGGCTGGGGCCGTGCAGCCGCTGCGCGCACCGGGCGATTCAGCGACGGATCGACCACCACGGGGTCGGGTCGGGCGCCCTCGGGCGCGGCGGGCTCGTTCGGCTTGTCTTCGGGGCTCATGGCAGCATGCTAGCAGGCCATACGCCTGCGTTCGAAGCACGAACGCACTCGCCACTCAGTCGTCGCGGGCTGCGGCTCGCAGCAAATCGCCGGTCAGCGCCGACGACGCCCGTATGATCCGCCCGAAGCCGGCCTGGCGCGCAGCCTGGGCCAGCCGTTCGCTGCTGACGACGGCGGTCGCCGCGCACAGACGCGCCAGCGCCGGTGTCGGCAGCAGTCGACCAAGATGCTGCAATGCCTCGGCGCTCGACAACAGCACGCATGCCGTCGCCGGCAATTGCTGCAACGCCATGATGTGACGCCGGTCCAGCCGTGGCGGCAGTCGCTGATAGACATGCACTTCGCGCAGCCGTGCCCCCCGCTCGAGCAGTTGCTGACGCAGCAGCCCGCGGCCGCCGGCCGCACCGATGAGAGCGACATCGCGACCGCGCAGATCCTGCAATGCCGCCAGCCCGAGCAGGCCTTCACTGTCCTGCCGCAACGGGACCAGCGGCTCGGCGATACCGTGGCGGCGCAGGGTCGCCGCCGTACCCTGGCCGACCGCCAGCACGCTCGCTGACGTGCGCAGCGGCTGCAACGCGGCCGCGAACCGCACCGCGACGGGGCTGCTGAAAATGATCAGATCGAGGTCCAGCGCCAACTGCAACGAGGCTCGCGTGGCGGCAACATCTGTGGCACCGCGCAAGCTCAGTCCAGGCAACAGAAAAGGCTGGCCGCCGCGCGCGCGCACGCTTCGAGCAAGTGCCCCAGCGGTGCCTGCGGGCCGAGTGATCACCACCATGCGCCCGCGCAGGGTTGGTTGGTCCTTGGCTGACTTTTTCTGCATCCGCGCACCACCCCCGTTCGTAGCTCTCACATTAGTGTAGCCGCGCCCTTACACTGGGCAGTCAACTCTCCCCGACGGACCCCGATCGACGTGACCAGTACCGACGACGCAAATCTGCAAGCGCAGCAACTGATCGATTTCATTCGCGAGGAAATTCCGCTTGCGCACGCGATGGACCTGCAGTTTGCCAGCCTCGAACACGACACCCTCACCCTGCTCGCTCCGCTGGCACCGAATGTCAACGACAAGGGCTGTGCGTTCGGCGGCAGTCTGGTCAGCCTGATGACGCTCAGTGGCTGGGCGCTGGTGGAGCTTGCGCTGCGTCGGCAGGGTCACGATTGCGACGTGTTTGTAGCCGAGTCCAGCGTGGCCTACCTGGCACCGCTATGGCAGGACTTTCGCAGCGAGGCACGCTTGCCAACCGGTACCGGCTGGACCACGTTTTTCAGCACGCTGGCCGCACGCGGCAAGGCGCGCATCAGCGTTGACTGCATGATCCCCGGCGAAGGCGACAAGCCTGCCGCCACGCTCAAGGCGCGCTTCGTGGCCAAACGCCGCGGCTGAACCGGGCGTACGGCTTTAGGGCAGAATGGCTCGATCATCATCGCGGAGGAACCATCCATGCGACGTATTCCCGGCATCGTACTCATCCTGCTTTGCTTGCTGCTGCTGGCCGGCTGTGCCGACAAGAAGCGCAGCGACGACCTGACCACCACGCTCTCGGCTTACGGCTCCACCCTGCGCTGGGGTGACTTTCGCAGCGCCACCCAGTTCATCGACCCGAAGATTCGCGAAACCCACCCGCTCAGCGATCTGGACATGGCTCGCTACAAGCAGGTTCGAGTCACCGAATATGATGACGGCGCCGGTCCGGTGCCGGTCGGCGAATTCGAAGTACAGCAGACGGCGCGGATCAGCGTGGTCAATATCCATACCCAGTCCGAACGCAGCCTGGTCGATCACCAGACCTGGCATTACGACGAAAAGAACAAGCACTGGTGGCTGACCAGCGGGCTGCCGGATATCACCCAGGAGTAGCTCCCTGCGGCAGTCCATCTGCCGACGAACGCCTTGCGCTCGCACGCTGCCGGTATACTCGGCGGTTTACCCAATTCGGCGCGCACCGCGCGCCTGCGGACTGACGATGAACGAGATTTTGCACAAGCTGCCGGAATTTATCGGCAATCACATGGCCTTGTCGGCCCTGTTCGCGGTGCTGCTGGTGGCCTTGATCGCCACCCACATCGGCACGCTTTTCAGCAAGATCAAGGAGCTGACCCCGGCCGGGCTGACCGTGCTGATCAACCGCGAATCGCCGCTGCTGATCGACATCTCCCCGCGCGAGAGCTTCGAAAAGTCACATATCCCGGGCTCACGCCATGTGGCCATGAGCCAGTTCGACCCGGAAAACAAGAACCTGACCAAGGCCAGGGATCTCCCCGTCGTACTCATCTGCCGCTCCGGCCAGACGGCGAGCAAGGCGGCACAGCGGCTGGTCAAGGCCGGCTTCAGCAGTGTCTACATCCTCGCTGGCGGCATGTCCGCCTGGCAGCAGGCGCAGTTGCCGGTAGCCAAAGGCAACAAGTAAACACTCGGTAGGAGCCCGCTCGCGTGCGATGCTTCAGCCTTGATCTACATCCCCGCCAGCGGGCTCCTACAAGGCCTGATCGTGAATGCCGGCGCGGCCGGCCATGATCTGCGCCAGCACGTCGGGCGCATACTCGAACGAGTCGTAGTACAGCCGATCCTCGGGCAAGCCGGCATCGAGGAACGCCTGATGGCTGGCGTCGATCATCGCCGGCGGCCCGCTCATGTAGAGATCGTGGCCCGATAGATCCGGCTGATCGGCC
>JBBQQL010000143.1:0-10675 GCA_038215995.1 Lysobacterales bacterium | reverse complement strand
GTTGAAAACAGGACCTTCGCCAAGTCCACGCCAATGGTTATAGTGCTCATGGAGACTTCCTCTTCTGCTGACGGTTGTGTCGCAACACCATCATGGCCCTCGAGGCCGAAAGGGGAGGAAGTCTCTTTTTACTCATTCAAGGCGGACGGCTGCGCCGCCGCTTAACTCAAGCGTCTAGACCTCATGATCACCAATATCGACAAGCTCACTGAATCAGAGCTCATTGATCTCAACAATCGGATTGTTGAGAGGCTCCGCTTTATGCAGCATGCACGAGCCCACGCAACCATGCTTCGCTTCAGCATCGGTGATCGGGTCACCTTCGAGCCAGACATGCGCGGCCCAGTCTTGGGCGTAATCATCCGATACAACAAAAAATCGGTCTCCGTTCTTACGGATGATGGCCAGCGTTGGACAGTGGATCCTGGCCTTCTCCGCCCCGCTTCGGCAAAGAGCAGTCAACATTCTGCTTCAGACAATATTGTTGCCTTGCCTCTTAAACCGCGCCATGAGATCTAACCACGGGGCAGTAGAAAATATGCAATCGAGCTCGCTTCTGCAGGGATTCGGCGATGCCGCCCAGAGGCGGGAAGCGCAAGTTTTCCAGGTGCGCTTTACGGGTGAAGACGGCTGACCGACGTGGCAGGCGCCGACGTGCTCGAGGCCGCGTTGCTCGGGGCGAGCAGCTCGCTGGCCTGATCCGGGTTCCAGACAAAGGTGGCCACACTCTGAGGCGGCAGCGCGTAGCGGAAATGGGTGGCGTCCTGGGTGACTGAAATGACCCGCGCTTCGGGGTTGCTGTTCACCGCCACCAGCACGACCGAGCCATTGGCCGCGTTCTGAAAAGCCACGTTGACGAGGCCCTTGCCGGTGTCGGTGGAGCGCACCCGCAGGGCACCGGGCAGCACGAAGCGGCTGAAATGGGCGAACGCGTAGTACTCGTCGTTGCGGCTCACCGCGCCGGTGCGCGAGTCGATGATCACCAACCCTTTGCAGGTATCGCAGCCACCGGAGTGCGGACCGTATTTTTCGTCCAGTGCCAGGTTCCAGTAGACCACGCCGCGTGCCCAGTTCCTGAGCCCGGTGGCGAGCAGATCGCGTGAGAACCAGAGCAGTTCGCCGTTCTTGCTGGACGGCCAGTCGCCACCGGAGCACTCGGTGATGTAGGCGTCCTTTTTCGGGAAAGCGCGATGCACCTCGCTCTGCACACCAGCGTAACCCCGGTAACAATGCCAGGCCACGCCGTCGACATAGCGCGACGCGTCGGGGTCGGACAATACGCTCAACGGTTGCTCGGGTTCGTCCCAGTTGTGATCCCAGGCGAGAATGACGGTTTTCGGCTTGCGCGCAGCCAGCGCCGGGCCCAGATATTGCGCGATGATGCGCGCGCTCGTGGCCGCCGGCACCTGCATGCCCGGGTAGGTGATCGGCACGAAGCCCGGCTCGTTCTGCAGGGTCAGGGCGAAGATGGGGATGCCGTAACGGCGGAAGGTGTCGACGTACCTGACCAGATAGTCGGCGTAGGTGCTCTCGAACTGCGGCAACAATTCGCCGCCAATCAGGTTGGCGCTGGTCTTCATCCACGCCGGCGCGCTCCACGGCGACGCAATGACATGCAGGTCGGGATTGAAGGCCATCGCCTCGCGCACGGTGGGTATCACGTCACCCAGATTGGAGGCGACGTTGAAGTGCTCCAGCGCGGGGTCGATCTGGCCCGGCCGAAGATCATCCAGCGTGTAGTGCTGCAGTGAAAAATCCGAGGCGCCGATGGTCAGCCGCGTCATGTTGAGGTTGAGATTGGGCGGCGGGCCAAACAGCTCCTGCAACAGGGCCGCGCGCTGGCGCTCGTCCAGCTTGTTCTGGATCAGCCACGCGGACGAGTCAGTCAACGCCGCGCCGAAGCCGACAATGGACTGATAGGTCTTGCCGGTGTCGATCACGATATCGGCAGGCGCCATCTCCTGCGCGCTCATCTCGATATCGGCCTGCCGCGCCAATTGCAGTCGACGATCAGCGGTACTCAGCCACAGCTCGACCGTGGCTCTCGCCGGCGGCGGCGGCGGAACAAACACTGGCACGGCCACGTGCTGCCGGCGGCCCGACCCATAGACGGCGAGCACCGTGAACGTGGCAAGCAAAAGGAGGCAGCTGACCACGATCCAGTGCGAGGCGCGGTCGTGCTCATTCATGACGCTGGCAAGGCCCTTCGCATTCGCCACCGTGCAGCAGCAAGCCGTGCTCGGTCATGGTGCACCCACGCTGGCACACGGCAGTTCCGCCTGCGCGTCGGCCGTCCTGGTGATTTTCACGTCGGCAAACGCGGCAGAAAACGGCGCCGAGGTCTGTATCCCGAACGGCACATCGACATGTGACAGGTCGTTGCCGTTGCGGATGAAGCACGGCAGTGGAATCGACACGGTGTGGCGCACGCCACCGGCGTAACTGGCGAACGTGCGGCTCAGGTCGACACTGCTGCTGCAGCGCCCGCCGCAGCCCATGTACAGCTTCACCGGCGCCTGGGCGGGTGCGTTGATCACCACATCGAACTGCAGCGCAGCGTGCGCGGCAGCCAGCGGCTGGAGGTTGCGGGCCTGCGGACTTTGCGCGAAGAAGCGGCCGGCGCCGAGCCAGTGGATGGACTTGGCATCCTGCTGGGTATTGACCTGCACCGTCCTCAAACGCAGCAGCGGATGACTGGACGGCCACTCGATGACCGAGTTCAGGTCCGGACCGACCTGATGCGCGGCGTGCTGCGGGTTGTCGTCAGCCAGATACAGCGCGAAAGGCAGCACCGCCAGCGTGTGGAATATCGTCAACTCCGATGCGGCGGCGCAGGCGTCGATGGCCGGATAGGTCGGCAGCGCGCCCAGCGCGTGGCGGTCGGCGTAGTGCAGCCCGTAGCCCGGCGTGAAGAGCCAGCGGCCCTTGCCGCTGGCTTTGCCCGCATACGGACAAGGCACGGCTGGCCACGGCGCGGCCAGCGTGCCGCTGAAGTCGTAGCGGCCGCTGGTGGATTTCGCCGCAAACAGCACGTCGGCCACGCCTGCCCCTTCGGTGCCGGGCAGCCAGGCGGCGACAAACGCGTCAGACAGGTTGAGCAGGTTGTTGACGTACAGCGGCCGCCCGGCGACGAACACGGTGACGACCGGCTTGTGCGCACGGGCCACCGTTTTCAGCACGGCCAGATCGTCCGGGTAGCGATCACTATGCCGCAGGGTGGCCGAGGGCAGGATGTCGCCCATGGTCTCCGCGTACGGGGTTTCGCCGATGACAGCCACGATCACGTCAAACGATTTGAGATCGACGCCCTCGCCGGTGGCGCTGTAGCTGACGTTCGCTGCGCCGTCGGCGGCGCGCAGGCCGGCCAGGATGCTCTCGCCCTGGGGAAAATCGGCCTTGCTGTTGTCGGTGCCCTGCCAGGTCAGCGACCAGCCACCGACCTGGTTGGACAGGCTGTCGGCGCTCTTGCCGACGACCAGAATTTTCGCACCGGCCTTCAACGGCAGCGCGTGCTGATTGTTCTTCAACAGCACCAGCGACTCGCGCACTGCGCGCCGTGCCAGCGCCCGACTTTGCAGCAAGGCGGCGTCGCCGGCGCCCGCGCGCGCGGAAGGACGCGTGCCGAACAGGCCCATGCGCAACTTGGCCCGGACGATGCGACTGACCGCGTCGTCGATGCGCGCCAGCGGAATCTCGCCGTCATTGACCTGGCGGGTGGTGTTGGCGATGAAGGCCTTCCAGTCGTCGGGCACCATCACCATGTCGATGCCGGCGTTGATGGCCTGCGGGCAACTGGCGTTGCTGCAGCCGGGCAACTGGCCGATCGCATTCCAGTCGGACACGATGAAGCCGTCGAAGCCCATCTTGTCCTTCAGCGCCCCGGTCAGCAGCGCGCGGGCGCCGGACATCTTGCCGTAGTTGATGCCGGCGGCGACATTGTCCCAACTGTTGTAGGACGCCATCACGCTCTGCACGCCGGCCTCGAGCGCGCCGAAGTAACCCGCGCCGTGGATGTTGATCATGTCGACCAGGCTGACCCTGGCCTCGCCCTGATCCTTGCCGTTGTGGGTGGCGCCGTCGCCGATGAAATGCTTGGCGGTGGCCATCACGTTGTGATCGCCGAAGCTGCCCTGCAGTCCTGTCACATAGGCACGCGCGTATTCGCGCACCAGTGGACCCTCGCTGGAAAAGCTCTCGTAGGTACGGCCCCAGCGCGCGTTCTGCGCCACCGCCAGAGTCGGCGCAAATGCCCACTCCACCCCGGTGGCGCGCACCGCCATGGCAGTGGCCTCGCCGATCGCCTCGATCAGCGCCGGGTCATGCGCCGCGCCCAGGCCGATGTTGTGGGGGAACAGGGTGGCGCCGAAGACATTGTTGTTGCCGTGCACGGCGTCGATGCCCCAGAT
Organism: Lysobacterales bacterium; assembly: GCA_038215995.1. Lineage (GTDB taxonomy): Bacteria > Pseudomonadota > Gammaproteobacteria > Xanthomonadales > Rhodanobacteraceae > Rhodanobacter. The sequence goes on along the minus strand of JBBQQL010000143.1, from coordinate 6,269 downwards.
CACCGGCACCTTGATCGCCATGTCGGTGCTCATCGACGCGTCGTAGTAGGCGTCGGACAGGGCCAGCCAGTCACTCACGCTGGCGTGCTTGTTGCCGCCCGGCCACGAGCCGCCGCCGTTGAGTACCGAGCCGATGTAGTAGGTACGCACCTGGGCCGGCGTGATCGTCTTGATCTCGGGCTGGGTCATCTGGCCGATTTTCTGCGCCAGGGTCATGCTTGCCACGATCTCGCGCACGCGTGCTTCCAGTGCGGGATCGGCGGGCAGCCGGCTCTTGATCGCCGGCCAGTCCCGGTAGTGCGTCGGCGGCGGTACGCGATGATCCACCGCGCTGGACGGCGACGCGGCCAAGCCTTTCGCGATGGCAGCCTCGCCGGCCAGCAACCTGCCAGCGCTGACCGTAGCCAGCGCCACGCCCATCCATCCCCACCACGTTGTCTTGACCATGCGCCGCCTCGTTCGTTTGAATCATCCGCCTGACGTTTTACAGGCTCGTGGTTTGCGGCGAGGCACTCGGACTGCGCTGACACCCACTTCCCTGGCGCCCATGCTACTGCGGCGCGAGCCTGCCGGCAGGCAGGGAATCGCGCACAGGGTCACACAGGGGGAAGAAAAGGGCGCTGCAACGCAGCGCCCGGTGCGTCAGATCTTGTAGTTGAAACCCAGCAGCACGGTGCGTCCCCAGGTGTCGTATTCCAGCGGACGGGTCAACGGCACGTTGTTGGGAAGCGTGGCGAACTGCACCGTCGAATCCGGGGTATTGGTGAGATTGTTGACCTGTAGCAGGATCGACAGCCCGTTCCAGCGACCGCTGGAGAAGGCATAGCCCAACTGCAGATCGGTTTGCCGGTTGGCCAGAATCGTGGTGTAGCCAAGCTGGTCGAACAGTGCCACCGCCTCGCCGGTGTACGACGAGCGATAGCGTTCGGCCACGCGCACAGAGAACCCGTAGCGTTCATAGAACAGGGTCAGGTTGGCCACCTGCCGCGACAGGCCGGGCAGCGTGTGGGGGCCACCGGGAATCGACGAAATGGAGCTGGTCGGGATCGAGCTGTTGGTGAGCGAGTAGTTGGCCTGCACGCCGAAACCTTCCAGCGCATGGGCAATCAGGCCGCCTTCCAGCGCGCCGGACAACTCCAGCCCGTCCATCTTGCCGCCGGTGCCGTTTTTCGGCGTGGTGAATGAGCCGATATTGCTGGTGGGCACCAGGGTCGGCGTGTCGTTGGTGTAGCTGGAAAAGTTGTAGTCGAGCACGGTCTGGTTGTAGATGTAGTTGAGCAGGTTCTTGTGGAACACCGCCGCTGCCACGTAGCTCGCCTCGCCGAAGTACTTTTCCCACGACAGATCGGTGCCGACTGCCACGTAAGGTTTCAGCCCGGGGTTGCCGCCGCTGCCGGACCACAGCACCTGGCCCGCCTGCGGGCCGTTGGTGAGCTTGGACACGTAGGCGGAGGTGGAAACCTTCTCGTCATCGATGCGGCCGCGCGCCATCGTCTTGGCCAGGCCGAAACGCAGGTATTGCCGGTTGCCGAGGTCAGCCTTCAGATTCAGGCTCGGCAGCACGTTGTTGTACGAGGCGCCACCGGAAATCTTGCCGACCAGGGTGTTGCCGTTCGTTTGCAGGGCCTGGGATGACTGCTCGGTATGCACCATCTGCACGCCGACATTGCCACCCACCGGGATGCCGGCCACCGTGGTATCGATGTCGAACTTGACGTAGGCCAGCGGCACCTTCTCCTCGACCGTGTAATTGCGGCTCCAGTCACCCTGCCCGTTTTGCGGGGTGAGGTAGAACTGACTGCCCAGTGCGCCGAGCACGTTGTAGTTGACGATACCCGGTATGCCGCCGTAGCCCAGCGAGGTAGGGTTGTATAGCAGGCCCGCATTGATCGGCGCGCTGAACTGGTTCTGGTAGGTGCCCTGGGTAGAGCCGTTGCCGTCGAGCCAGGCGAAGTCGACATCGGCCAGCTTGGTCTTGGTGCGGTCCGAATAGTCCATGCCCACGTCGACGTTGCTGAAGATCCAGCCCACCGGATGGCTCGCCTGCAGGCGCAGAGCGTGAATCCTGTCGACCTGGCTATCGAATTCCTGACGACCGTTGTAGCCGTAGCCGGTCGGGTCGGTGAACACCACGTTGGCCGGGTTGCCCAGATCGACGCTCGGGCTGAAGTGTGGATAGTCGGAGCCGGCCGGCGTGTTGAACGCGACGCTGGTGAGCCCGCCATTGGCCAGGCCGCTGAACAGGTAGGCGTCGCGCAGGTGCACCGTGGCACTGGAGGACGACAGATCGGCCATCGCCGTCCAGTCGTCGATGGTGAGCTTGTTGTTCCAGCCGATGGAATACAGCTTGTCCCTTTCCTTGGTGTATTCGTTCTGCATGATCGGCGCGATGCCATTCACCGTACCCGAGGTGACGATGGGCAACGGCGCGCCGGGGGATGTTGCCACGTTGTCGTAGGAGACATTGTCGTAGGGGCTGCTCGACCACTGCGCGCCGTTGGTGAATTTCTTCTTGTCGAAGGTGGAGTAGTACAGATCGAGCTTGGAGTAGTAATACTCGTTGGGTGCCCACTCGAGTACGGTCATCAGGCCATTGCGTTTCTGGTTCTGCGACTGCGCGCGCAACTGCATGCCTTCCTGCGAAATCACGTTGTCCGGCAGGCCCGGCGTATGCGGCCCACCCCAGTTCTGATCGATGCCGGCCGAACCATTGTCCGCGCTCCACCACCACGCCTGGTACTGCTTTTCCTGGATCGGCTGATCGACCTGGGCCAGGCCGATGGCGAGGCCGAGCGTGTGGTCGAGGAACTGATCGACATAGGAGAAGCTGACACGGTGCCCGCTTTCGCCGGTGCCAGTACCGGGATTGAGGTTGCCGTTGCTGTTGCGTTCGCCGCGCGCGTTGAATACCAGGGCACGTTTGGCCAGGTCCAGCGGATTGATGGTGTGCAGATCCACCGTGCCGGACAAACCCTGCCCGACCAGGCTGGCGTCGGGCGTCTTGTAAACCGTCACGCCGTTGATCAACTCGGCTGGGTACTGATCGTATTGAACGCCACGATTTTCGCCGATGGTTGCCTGCTCGCGCCCGTCCAGCGTGGTGCCGGCAAAGTCGGGCGAAGTCCCGCGGATCGAGATGGCACTGGCCTGGCCATCCACCCGTTGTGTCGCCAGGCCCGGCAGGCGCGCCAGGCTGTCGGCGATGCTGACATCCGGCAACTTGCCGATGTCCTCGGCGGAGATCGCTTCCACGATGTCGTTTGAGGTCTCCTTGATCTTGATCGCGCTCTGGATACTGCCGCTGATGCCGGTGACCACGACCGCGCGGAGTTCGGTGGCTGCCGTTCTGGACTTCTTGCCGGTCGTGGTTGACGACGCCTTCGCGCCTGGTTTGGCGGCTGCCGGCGCGGTCGTGGCGGCTTGCCCCTGGGTCGGTTCGGATGCCGCCTGCGCCGACGCAGCCTGGCTGGTCACGATCAGAAGCAGGGCGGCAGCGCAGGCGGCGGCCAATGGACGCATGCGCTGTGAATGGGCACGGGCGACGAACGCCCAGGACGGACGAAGACGATTCATTGATGGTTTCCCCTGATGACTCACTGGTTGCTCCTTGCTACGGCGGTCGGGGCGACTGTTGCACGTCGCATGTGGTAAGTCATGACGCGGGTTGACGCAATATTTTGCGTGTTTCCGCGAGTCCTCATGTCCGGTTTCGGAACGGGCTGCCTTTGCTGGGTGAGGCTCGGCAAGCGGGTGCATCGAGCATCGATCACTCAAGTTATTGCGCGGCAGGCCGAAAGTTCGGGTATACAAGGTTCGTGTACCAGCCGCGGGCAACGCACCGGCGCCAGGGCTTCGGCCTCCTCGCGGTGGTCTCGGACTGAAGGGTCATGCACAGCACTCGACGCCAGCACATCAGGAAAACCTACCTCGTACGCACGACAGGACTCATCCTGGCGGCGCTGCCGGTTTCCTCCGTGCTGGCCCAATACGATGCACCTGCCTGGTTGTGGACCTGGATGGTGGTCTGCGCCCTGCTGTGGCCACCCATCGCCTACGGACTGACCCGCCGCGCGGCGCAACCAGCCAGGCGCGAGTCGATCAACTTCATGATCGATGCCGCTCTGGGCAGCTCGTGGGTAGTGTTCATGCATTTCAACCTGCTGCCGAGCGTGGCCTTGCTGGCGATGCTGGCGATGGACCACCTCAGCATGGGTGGCTGGAAGCACGTGCGCCGCTCCTTTCCGGCACAGATCCTGGCGATGCTGGTCGCGATCGGGCTGGTCGGCTTCCATTTCGAACCCGTCAGCACCATGTGGAACGTGATCGCCTGTGTACCGCTGCTGGTGCTATTTCCTGCACACATGAGCCTGGTCACCCATGCCATGGCAGGACATTTGCGCCAGCAGAACCGCAGGCTCACCCTGCTCACCCGCACCGACGCGCTGACCCAGTTGCCCAACCGCACGGCGATCTTCGAGGCCAGCGAACGCGAGCTGCAGCGATTTCGACGCAACCGGCGCCCGGCGTCGCTGATCCTGATCGACGTGGACGGCCTCAAGCAGGTGAACGATGTTCACGGCCACGCTGCTGGCGACGCGCTGCTGCGCAAGGTCGCCTACATCCTGTGGACGAACGGTCGCGAGGGCGATGTGGCCGGTCGGCTCAGTGGCGATGAATTCGCCGTGGTGCTGCCGGAAACCGATGCGCAGGGGGCACAGTTGGTGGGCGAGCGGATTCGTCGGCACGGTGAGCGGGTGGGTGCCGAGGGACCCGGCATCTGGACCCTGAGCATCGGCATCACCGAAGTCAGCGAGGAGATTGAAAACACCGCGGCGTGGATACACGACGCGGACATGGCGCTTTACCACGCCAAATCGCAAGGACGAAACCGCGTCGAACTGACGACGCTGGACGAGACTGAAGATGCACCCGATGCTGATACGTGCACGATCGTCCGTGCATCAATCCGCACCGAATCCGCCGCGGCGCCCGACGCGAACTGAGCGGTACGGCCCGGCAGATCGCTGACTATCGCGCCAGCGATCTGCGAAAACGACATTCAGGCGCGCACGCTTATGGCTGCCCGACCGTGATGATGCCGAAGCTGTCCGGCTCGATCGTCGGGCGTCCATTTGCCTGTCGGGTTTTGCCCAGCCGCGCGGCGGAGAGATACAGACGATGCAGCTTCGGATCCAGCGCCAGCGTGCGGGCGCTGATCTGGGTGGGGATGGTGGCGGTGACGCGGTAGTGGTCGGGGCCGTCCTCGTGCACGGCGGTGATCGTGCCGCTTTCGCCATTGGAGCTGTAGATCATCGAGGCGGCGGCATCGAACGCGACGGCGTCCGGGCCGTCGCCGATCGGCACGCTGGCGACCTGATGGCCATCGTTCGCGTCGGTGACAGCCATCAACTGGTTGTCGCAGACCGAGAACAGACGGTGATGGCGCGTGTCGATGGCCAGACCGCTGGGCGACTCGCATGGCGCCAGCGGCCACACCTGCAACACCTTGTTGCTGGTGGTGTCGAGCTGGACCAGTTCGGATTTGTCCTCGATGTTGACGTAGACGTGGCCAGCGCCGTCGGACACCGCGAACTCCGGCTTGCCCGGCAGCGCGATGGTGTCAATCACGGCCGCCCTGGCCGGGTCGATCACGCTGGCCGATTCGCTCTTGCCGTTGAAGGTGAGCACGTGATGCGATGCGCTGTCATAGACAATCGCGTCGGGCTTTTCACCGGTGCCGGTGATGGTGGCGATCGTCTTCAGCGTGACCAAATCGAATTCCGTGACCGAGGCCGCCTTGCCGTTGCTGGTGAAGCCGCGGCCCAGATCGGGAGCCAGCGCAATGCCGTGCACGCCATCGGTATCGGCGATGGTGCCGATCTGCCTGCCATGGTCGACATCGATCACCAGCACGCGATCGCCACGGCTGACAAACAGATGCCGATGCGCCGCGTCAAAGCTGAGGTAATCCCAGCCACCCGCGCCACCGAGCGACAGCGTCGACAGCACGCGCGGCGCGGGCGCCGTTGCGGCGGCGTGAGTGGTGAACGGCAACGCCAGCAGCAACAGCGGGGCCGGCACAACGCAGCGAAGCAACTTTTTCATGACGGCACCCTGGATGAAGAACAGGAGAACATGATCACCAGACTCATGCCGGCGAGGTGTCGCGCCGACGCAGCAGGGCGTACAGCACCGGCATCACCAGCAGCACCAGCGGCAGCTGCAGCAGCATGCCGGAGATGATCGCGATCGCCAGCGGCTGCTGCATC
>JBBQQL010000142.1:0-10808 GCA_038215995.1 Lysobacterales bacterium | reverse complement strand
GGCATCGAGACCGCTGTCATGGAGCACTTCGTCGAGCCGGCTGTAGAACTCCGGATGCTGGAACTGCAGCGGCGACACGTTCACCGAGATCGGCATCGCATGACCGGACTGCTGCCATGCCCTGGCCTGCCGGCAAGCCTGGCGCAGCACCCAGGCGCCGATCGGCAGGATCAGGCCACCGTCCTCGGCCACCGGGATGAAATGATCAGGCTTGTGCAGCTCCCGCCCGTCCACGTGCCAGCGCAGCAAGGCCTCGGCACCCACGATGCGGCCATACTCGGCGGAAACCTTGGGTTGATAGTGCAGGCTCAATTCGTGTTGCGGCAGCGCGCGACGAAGCGCGGTTTCCATGTCGCGTCGGGCACGCTCGCGTTGCTTCATCGAGGCGGTGAAGAACCGGAAGCCGTGCCCACCCTGGGTTTTCACTGCCATCAGGGCGGTTTGCGCGTGTTGCAGCAGGTTCTCCGTATCGGTGGCGTCGTCCGGATAGACACTGATGCCGATGCTGACATGCAGCCGCAGCTCGGCGACGCCATCGATACGAATCTGTTCGGCCTGGTTGATCAGATTCTGGCTCAGGCTGGCGGCCTCACCCACGCTGTCCAGATGCGGCAGTACCACCACGAATTCGTCGCCGCCGTGGCGACTGAGCAGCGCATCGGCGGGCAGGCTGCGCTGCAACTGCGAGGCGAAGGAGCGCAGCACCTGGTCGCCGGTGGCCTGGCCGTGCAGGTCATTGACGAGCTTGAACTGGTCGACGTCGATATACAGCAGGGCGGCGTGTTGCCGGTGGCGGCTGGCACTGCCCAGCGTTGGCTCGATGTGCTCGTGCAGCTGGTTGCGATTGGGCAGACCGGTGAGCGTGTCGTGCTGGTTGAGGTGGATCATCTTCAGCGCCAGCGAGCGGCTTTCGCTGACATCGTGGAACACCAGCACGCCGCCGATCACGTTGCCGGCATGATCGTGGATGGGGGCGGAGGAGTCCTCCACCGGCGTGTCGAAGCCGTGCCGGTGCCGCAGCAGGGTCTTGCCGGCGAGGTCGACGATGCTGTTGTGCTGGATCGCCGCACGCAACGGATTGGCCACCGCCCGCCCGTGCACGGCGTCATGCAACTGGAAAATTTCGTCGATCGGCCGCCCGCGTGCCTCATGGTTGTTCCAGCCGGTCATCGCCTCGGCGATCGGGTTGAGCGAGGTGACATTGAGCAAGGTATCGGTGGTGATTACCGCGTCGCCGATCGAGCGCAGGGTGACCTCGGCCAGTTCGCGCTCGCGATGCAGTGCATCCTCGAACGCCTTGCGCTGACTGATGTCCTGCGCCTGCGAAACGAAGTAGAGCGGCACGCCCTGTGCGTCGCGCACCAGCGAGACGCTGAGCAGGATGTGCACGACATGGCCGTCCTTGTGGAAGTTGCGCTTCTCCAGTTGATAGGACTCGCGCGCACCGGCCAGCAACTGCCGCAGCAAGTCCATGTCCGCGGTGAGATCATCCGGGTGGGTGAGGGCGGCAATGTCCAGCGCCAGCAGCTCCGGCTCGGTATAGCCGAGCATCTGGCACACCGCGGCGTTGACGCGCAGGAAGTGCCCGTCGGGATGGGTCAGTGCCATGCCGATGGCGGCATGCTGAAAGGCGCTGAAGAAGCGCCGCTCGCTTTCCAGCAGCTGCAGTTCGAGCGTGTGCCGCTCGGTGATGTCCATCAACGCGGTCACCACGCCACAGACCTTGCCCCCGGCGTCGAACTCCGGCTGGAAATTGCCGTGTACGTAACGCAGTTCGTCGCCCCTGTAAGACTCACCCTCGTAGCTGGCCAGCCGCCCGCCGTAAGCGCGCGCCAGCGCCGCACTGGCCAGCTGATGATTGCGCTCGCCGATCACGTCGATCAGGCGTTCACCGACCATGCGCTCCGGGTCGTTGCCAAGCCAGCGCAGGTGGGTGTGATTGGCGTAGCGAATGCGCTGATCGAGGTCGAGCCAGGTGATCAGTACCGGCGCGGCACGCAACACCCTGGCAGGCCAGGCTGACCCGTCAGCGGGTGAAGGCGACTGCTCGGCGGGCTTCTCCGACCGCATGCGTATCTCGTCCACAGGGGGCGCGCCCCCTGCAGGCGCGCCGCCATCATGCGCCGACTTTTCACCGGCGCACAACCGCTACTCCTGATTCAGTGGGTGGCGGCCATCGGCGCAGTCAGCTGGTGCTGTTCGTCCAGCATGATCTGGCCCAGCGCGTGCAGCTCGGCGGCGATGCCGTAGCGATCGGCCAGCATGCCCAGCAACGGCCCCAGTGCACCGGGCTGCAAGGGATAGCCATGCGCCAGCATGCGCGCCCGGCCACCGCTGCCACGCTGTGCCACGCTGATCGCCACCACGCCCAGGCCGGGGGCCTCATGCGCAAACAGTGCTGGCGGATCCATGCCCGCTTCGGCCGCCGCCAGGGTCTCCAGCAGGTAGCCGTGTTCGGCCTCCGCCTCCCGCCCGGCGGCTGGCTGCAGTTGCAACGGCAACTGGTGCGCGTCGAGCAAGGCGCTGTACTGGCGCAGTTCGAACAGGATGCCGGCCAGCGCATGGGCGGGTTGGCTCAGATCGAGCGATTGCGCGGCCAGCCATTGCGCCGGTGATTGCGCCTGCACCTTGCCGTCGGTGTAGCGCAGCGCCAGTCCGCGTGCGCTGAGGCACGACTCCTCGCCTTCGGGACTGAGCAGGGCCGCTTCCAGCAGCGTCCACAGCGGTGCCAGATTGACGTGTTCGTACTGCACGCAGGTGAGCGCCAGCAGGTCGTTTCGGCTCAGATAGCGCACGTGTTCCAGGCGCAGGCCGAGCGTACGCATCAGCCAGTCGGCGGTCAGCGCGCCGGCTTCGCCGCGGCCGACCAGATGGATCTCGAGCTGCTCAGACAGCTCCTGCGCCAGCTCCGCCGGCGCCAGCAGGCTCATTGCCAGCAGGCGCATCGGACCGTCGGCGAACTGCACCGAGGGCTGCAACGGCAGCGCCGGCATCTGCCCCTCGTGGCTGCCGAAGGCCACCACGTTCTCCAGCTGGCCGCGCGGCACGCGCCGGGCCAGCACGTCCAGGGTCGACCACACCGGAAAGCCCGGACGCAACAGCTCGACCGGATCAAACAGCGCACCGGCCAGCGCCAGCCGTGCGGCATTCACCCGGGGCACCAGCGCATGCAGGTCGGTGGCTACCAGCTCGGCCAGTTCGGCGGCTTCGTCGCGGGTGAGGGTCAGTCGCGCGGGGGGTTCGCCCGCGACCGGTTCCAGTGCCAGCAGCACCGGCAGGGCGAGCAGCGTTTTCGCTTCCACGAGGCGAACATTCCCGACGACTTAAAGAATCCCAAGTCTATCAGCGCCATGCACGCCAACCCGGTCGCACTGAATGAAACGCCGCGACGGGCGCGCTCTTGGGCTTTCGCCGCGCCGCGGGGCGGGTTAGCCTTGACAGACTTGGTTGGTGGATTGTTTTGAGCATGGACAAGTCGCAAAAGCGCGTCGGCGTGATCGGCGGCGTACGCATTCCGTTCTGTCGCAACAACACGGCCTATGCCGATGTCGGCAATTTCGGCATGTCGGTCAAGGTGCTCGGCGCCCTCGTCGAACGGTTCTCGCTGCATGGCGTGGAGCTGGGTGAAGTGGCGCTGGGTGCAGTGATCAAGCATCCCTCGGACTGGAACCTGGCGCGCGAGGCGCTGCTCTCCTCCGGCCTGGCGCCGACCACGCCGGGCATCACCACCGCGCGTGCCTGCGGCACTTCGCTGGACAACGCCATCATCATCGCCAACAAGATTGCTGCCGGTCAGATCGAGGCCGGCGTGGCGGGCGGTTCGGACACCACCTCGGACGTGCCCATCGTCTACGGCAGCCGACTGCGCAAGCGGCTGCTGGCGATGAACCGGGCGAGGACGCCGCTGGACAAGTTGAAGACAGCCGTGCGTGGTTTCTCCTTCAGCGAATTGAAGCCGTCGTTCCCGGGCGTGGCCGAGCCGCGCACCGGCAAGTCGATGGGCGATCACTGCGAACTGATGGCGAAGGAGTGGAAGATCGAGCGCCTGGCACAAGACCAGCTGGCACTGGATAGCCACCACAAGCTGGCGGCGGCGTATGAGGCGGGTTTCTTCGACGAGCTGGTGGTGCCCTTTCGCGGACTGAAGCGCGATGGCTTCCTGCGTCCGGATTCGAGCATGGACAAGCTGGCCTCGCTGAAGCCGGCATTCGACAAGAGCTCCGGTCACGGCACCCTTACCGCCGGCAATTCCACCGGCCTGTCCGATGGTGCGGCGGCGGTGCTGCTGGGCAGCGAGGCGTGGGCCGCGCAGCGTGGGCTGACGATCCAGGCCTACCTGCTCGATGCCGAGGTTGCCGCGGTGGATTACGTGCACGGCGAGGGCTTGCTGATGGCGCCGACCGTGGCCGTACCGCGCATGCTGGCGCGGCACGGGCTGAGCCTGCAGGATTTTGATTACTACGAGATCCACGAGGCGTTCGCGGCGCAGGTACTGTGCACCCTGCGCGCGTGGGAGTCAGTTGATTACTGTCGCCAGCGGCTGGGTCTGGACGCACCACTGGGCTCGATCGACCCGGCCAGATTGAATGTGCATGGTTCCAGTCTTGCGACCGGTCATCCGTTCGCGGCCACCGGTGCGCGGATCATTGCCACGCTGGCCAGGATGCTCGAGCAGAAGGGCGCCGGCCGTGGCCTGATTTCCATCTGCACCGCCGGCGGCATGGGCGTTACCGCGATCCTCGAACGTCCCTGACAGCAACGCCGGCTGGCGCTGGCCTAGAGGATGCCTTTCGCACCCACGCCAAAAGCGGTGAACAGACGCGTGATGATCAGCTTGGGCGAAAGCGCCACGTCGGGAAAGTCGCCGACCGGCTCGTAGCAGGCGTAAAAGCCGGGGCTGCTCGCCGGCAAGGGCTTGCAGCCAGGCTTGAGGTCGAAGCTGGTGGCGTAGCGGAAGGGCCACAGGTCGAACAGCGGAAGTTGCTCCGAGACCGCGCCGATGGCCTGGTTGATATCCGTCAGCACCGGCACCGCAGATTCCCGTGGTGCGATCACCCATGCGTTCTCCGGCTGGGTATCACGCATGATGTTGCGGCGCAGCTGATCGGCAAATGCATGGTCGTAGACGATCACGCCCGCCTCGGTGTTGTAGTGGTCCGAGCGTGGGTCGAAGTTGTGCGAGCCGACCATCGCGAAGCTGTCGTCGATCACGATTGACTTGGCGTGCAGGCCGAAGCGACGGCCATCGCTGCTCAGCGGCGCCGGCCGGTTGTTGCTGCCGCGGCTGCCCAGCAACAGCAAATGCGAGCGTCTACGCGCGGGGCTGGCGTCGGGTGGCAACGGCGCATCGTCATCCAGGTCCAGATCAAGATTGGCCAACGCGTATTCAACCGCCGCAGCGGGAGCGTGTGGCTTCAACTCGTGAATCTCGAAGCCGAATTTCTTCAGGTAGCGCTTGCGATGCTTGTATGACATGGCATACACGGCAAACGCATCGGTGGAGGCCAGCGAGTTGGTCGAGACGATGATCCGTGGCGGGTCGGCGCGCCGGTGCAGCCAACGAAAGATGCCTTGCGCTTTCCGGCTCATCACCAGGTAGGGCGTCTGCAGCAGCACCTCGCTTTTTGCATCACTGATCATGCCCATGATGTGGCGGGTAAAATCAGTGGCGCGCCTCCTGTCAGGCTCGTCGGTCTTCGCCGGCAGGTCGCTGAAATAGTCCACCTTGCCGACCTGAAGCGAAGGCGCTACCAGCCACGTGTGCAGCCATTGAGGGTCCTCGGCGGCTTGTTGCACGCGGGCTACCCGGGCGGGATGGCTGTACTGCGGTGTCGGCCAGCCGGGTATCGCGCGATCGGAGAGGATGCGCTGGTTGACGTCGCGCAGGTGGGTCAGCGGCACCGCCCGCTTGTGTTTCCAGAACAGTTCAAAGCTGGCTGCCATCTCCTTCGCGGCGGGGCCACCGACCATCACGTCGCGATCGATGTAGTCGAAGCTGTCATCCCAGTTGAAGTAGCGGTTCTGGTAGTTGCGCCCGCCGGTGATGCCGATGCTGTCATCGACCAGCAGCAGCTTGTTGTGCATGCGCTGGTTGAACTGCATGAAGCAGCACAGGATGCCGGCGGCAAAATCCAGCGGTGGTGTCTGCGCCTTGTGGAAGGTGGGGTTGTACAGGCGCACCTGCAGGTGCGAACTGACCCGCGACAACTGGTCGAGCAGATCGAGGCTTCCAAAGGAAAACAGCTGGTCTGCCAGGATGCGCACCTGCACCCCGCGCCGGGCGGCCTGCACCAGTTCGTTCAGCATCAGTTTGCCGACGTCGTCCTGATCCCAGATATAGGTTTGCACGTCGATGCTTTGTCGTGCCGCGCGGATCAGGTTGATCCGCGCCGCCAGCGCCGGTTCGCTGTCTGCCAGCAGGGTCACCACGTGCACCGGCTTTTCTGCGGTCGACCGGGTCGCCGCCTGCACGGCGGCTTGGAGCAGGGGCGACGGAGTGGCGCAGTGATTGGCCTGCGCACAGGAAACGGTGTTGTCGATGGTGGCCGCGACCACGGCGTCGGCGCGGCGGATCTGCTGGCGTGAAGGCGCGCAGCCTTGCAGCAACAAGATCAGCAGCAGCAGCGGGATGGAAACTCGAGTTGGCGCGAAGGGCATCTGCTGATGATACGGGGATTGGCTGGCGCGTCGGTGACGACTTCGTGTGCAGCGCCACACCGCTGGGCGCTCTGCGGCAAGCGATCAGGCGGTGGGGTCCAGCGTGGGGTCGAGCCGGGCTGTCAGAGTTTGACGCGGGAGGCGTCAGGGCGACCAGAAGGTATCGAGCCGCGCGTTGCCGGGCTCAAGCGCACCGTCCAGGTGCAGCACGGCCATGGCACCCGGGGGCATGCCGCGGAAGTCATCGGAGCGGCCTTCGACCAGCAGGGCCACCAGCCGCTCGATGCCTGGATTGTGTCCGACCAGCATTACGGTGCCGGCATCGCCGTGCTGGTCGAGCAGGGCCAGCAGTTCGCCGGGTGAGGCGTTGTAGATTTCAACGGCCATCTGCGGCACGGGTGCGTCCTCGATCGCGGCCAGTGCCAGGCGGGTGGTCTCGTCGGTGCGCCGGGTGGGCGAGCACAGTACCCGCTCAGGTCGCAGACCGTGCGAAGCGAGCCAAAGCCCCGCCGCCTGCGCTTCCTGCTCGCCGCGGGGACTCAGGGGCCGTGCCTGATCGTCGCCGGTGGTTTCTATCGGTACGGCTTCGGCATGTCGCAACAGGATCAATTCGTGCATGGAGGACTCCGGCGGTGGTGAGGGGCGCGACTGCGCGGTGGAAGGGTCCGGTTCACTGCTGGCGCTTGATCCAGCGCAGCAGGGTTTTCCAGTCTTGCTGGTGGCTGCGCACCTGTTCGGACTGATAGTCGAAAATCCCCTTGCCCAGTGCACCCAGCAGCACATAGGCCTGGCTGTCGCGCAGTTGCGCGACGACCGGAAAGGGCGATTCCTCGGCCAGCTGCGCGAGCGCGTCCTGGCTGGCGTGGGTCCACGGCTTGAGCCGGTTGCCGACGAGGGCTACCGGCAGTTTGCCGCGATGGATGCGATTGATCGACCGCAGCTCCTCGAGAAAGCCCAGCGTGGCATGCAGGTCGAATGAGGAGGGCAGTACCGGCACCAGCAACACGCTGGCCTGTTCCAGGTACGGTTCGAGCTCGCGCTCGTCCGAGCCGGCGGGCGTGTCGATCAGCAGTTGCTGGGTATCCGGTGGCAGCTTTTTCAAGGCCTTGCGACCGCCCTCGAAGGCCAGTACGCCGGGAACATTGTCCGGTCGGAGGGAGGCCCAGCGAAAGCTGGAGCCTTGCCGGTCGCCGTCCACGATCGTCGTGCGTTGTCCGGCCTGTGCCCAGTGCGAAGCAAGCTGGGTCACCAGCGTGCTCTTGCCGCAACCGCCCTTGCTGCTTGCCACCAGCGTCGTAAGCATCGACTGATCCCTGCCGCGGAAGGTGAGCCAAGCCTACACGGCTGTGGATGCGCCGCAAAGCGTCGTGCTGGCGGAGCTTACTCGGCGGGGCGCGGCTGCCAGTCCACCGGTGCTTCGACGGGAATGTTGTTGTCGCGCAAGGCAGCCAGTTCCAGGCTCATTTCGCTGCCGCCATTTCGGGCCAGTGCCAGCAGATGCTGGGCCAGGGTGGCATCGTCCAGCGCCCGCGCCTGCAATTGCCCGAAGTTCTGTACTTGCCAGATCAGGTTGCGGCGCTCGTCCCTGGCTCCCTGCTGCTGGGTCGGATCATCGCTGAGTACTTCGCGCAGATGCAGGCCGAGCGAGCGGGCGAGCGGGCTGGAGCCCCATTCCAGTACCTTGCCTAGCTGCTGGCAGTCGCCTTTGATGGTGGCATCTTCGGCGGAGTTTTCGCAGAGCTTGGCGATCAGTTGCAAACCTGGCTGCGGCTGGGTGCCGCCCATGCCGAACACCAGCACGGTCTGCATGCCGACCGGCCCACCCTTGCTGGCCGGGTTGAAGGTACCCACCGGCGGCGGCAGCACTCCGACCGCATTGGCCAGCGCCTTCAGGCTACTGCCGGTGTAGTCGTCATACATTTTTGCCGTGGCGGCCTTGCGCAGGTCTTCGCGAGTGGCGTCCTGCTTCATGTTGCGCGCGTCAACACCCAGCTTGAGCAGCCATACCGCCGCGTTGTCCGGGGCCTGGGTCAGCAACTGCTCCAGCGCAGCCGGGTTCGGGCAGGCATCGGCGGCGCTGTCGCAATCGGCCAGCCGCAGCCAGGACACTGCTGCATCGGCGCCTTCGGCGTAGGCAGCGCGCTTGATCAGGGCATGAAAGCTGTTGGACGGCGGTTGGTTCACCAGCGGTCGGGCCAGCAGCGCCGCGCCCAGCAGGGGCAAGGCATCGGCGCGTGGCGCCAGCACGCTGACCAGGTCGCGCTGGAAGGCAAGCTGGGCCTTGTCGCGCGCCTCGAGCGCCTTCGCTGATTCGCCGGGTTTCGTGCTGGCCGTCGCCTTGGCTGCGATGGCCGGGCTGGCCAGCAAAGACAGGGCGCAGCTCAAGATGAAATAACGCATTCCACGCATCATGAGATTTGGTCCGCATGCAAAGCGTTCAGCTTACCTCGCGCAGATTAAGCGCGGCTGATTCAAGGCCACAAGTGTGCACGCAAGGAGCGGCGGGCTTGTTAGGATTGAGGTTTGCGCGCATGAGCGCGTCCACCACCGCGGGAGAGGCCAGTGGAACAATTGTCGAGATTCGCCGATGGTGCACCTTGGTTCGTGGGCTGGGGCACGCTGGCGCTGATCAATGCGGCATTGGCCCAGGGCAAGAACCGTAGTGGCCTGATCTGGTTCCTGCTGTCACTGCCGCTGGGCCCGCTGGCCACCTTGCTGCTGGTGTTGTTGCCCAAGGTGCGCAACAAGCTGTTCTGAACGCGGGGAACGGGGAACAAGAGCGAAAGCCGCTTTGCCTTGACCGTTCCCCGTTCCCGCTTATTCGCCGAAAGCCTCGCGCATGAACTCCGGCTGCGCCAGGGCACCCTTGTGGATATCGGCGTTGTAATAACGGGTCGGGAAATTCTTGCTCAGTGCACCGCGCTCGCGAAAGCCGGACAGGTCGCCACCCTTGCGCGCCATGGTGCAGCTCCACCATCCGGTCGGGTAGCACGGCTGCGGGAACGGCAGCGTGCGCACGGCACTGAAGCCGGTCGTGCGCATCGCCGAACGCATCGACTTGATCAGTTCCAGGTGCGCCAGCGGCGACTCGCTCTGTTGCACCAGGATGCCGCCATGGCGCAGCGCCTTGTAGCAGGTGGCGTAGAACGCGGCGTTGAACAGACCTTCGGCCGGGCCGACTGGGTCGGTCGAGTCGACGATGATCAGGTCCAGTGACTCCGGTTCGCATTCGGCCATGTACTTGATGCCGTCGATGAACAGCAATTGCGCACGCGGGTCGTTGTTGGCCTCGCACAGCTCCGGAAAATACTTCTCGGCCAGGCGGGTGACGCGCTCGTCGATCTCCACCTGCACCGCGGATTCGACTTCCTCGTGCTTGAGCACTTCACGCAGGGTGCCACAATCGCCGCCGCCGATGATCACCACGCGCTTGGCGCGCGCATGGGTGAACAGTGCCGGGTGCGTCATCATCTCGTGATAGAGGAAATTGTCGCGCGTGGTCAGCATCACGCAGCCATCGATCACCATCAGGTTGCCCCAGTCGGTGGTCTGATGAATCTCGATGGTCTGGAACGGCGTCTTCTCCGCGTGCAACATTTGCTCGGTACGGAAACCGATGGAGGAGCCGGAGGCCTGGTGTGCTTCGGTGTACCAGCTGGGTTGCTGCGACATGACGGTGTTCCCGTGCAAACGTGAAGGACAAAGAGGCGCAATTGTACTGGCAACCCGGGGCGGCGTCCTGCCGGGGTGTTGCGCCCATTGTCACGGATGACCATTACAATGGCGGCTTGGCCTGCCGTGGCAATGGCGTGATGGCGGCCAAGCAAGCCCATCCGGCCCCGCGGCGTGCGAGGCTTCCGGCCGGCCGGCTTCCCGCTCCTGGAGCATGATCGTCAAGGCTCGCCGCTGCGACAGCAGGATCCGTTTTCACAAGGAAACCCCATGTCCAAGTCCTGGACCATTGATACCGCCCGCTACACCTACGCCACCGCTCATTGGGGTGATGGTTATGTCGATGTCGACAGCGCCGGCCATATCGTGATGCGCCCGTGCGGTGCCAGCGGCCCGGCGCTGTCCCTGCCCGGCATCGTCGATCAGGCCCGCGCCGATGGTTTGCGCCTGCCGTTGCTGGTGCGCTTTCCCGATATTCT
>JBBQQL010000141.1:0-10839 GCA_038215995.1 Lysobacterales bacterium | reverse complement strand
CATCACCAGCACGTATTCCGATTCCTGCGGATTGCCCAGGCCGCGGTAGCTGAGGTTGAACTGGGTCGGCGTGGGCTGTTGCGACACCTGGATGCCGGGCGTGCGCGCCAGCAACTGGTCGAGGTTGTTGTTGATGACGGTGGGCTGGTCATCCAGATGGGTCACCGTGGTCTTCTTGGTCACAGTGATCCTGGTGCCATCGACCTCGGGCAGCATGTACTGCAGCTTGGCCTTCAGCGTTTCGCGCCAGGCTTCGGCGTTCACATCGATCGGTGTGAGCTCGGTCGGCGGCTTCTTTGCCGTGGTGTCGCCAGCCGTAACGGTTTCCTGCGCACGGCTGTTGGTAGCGGCGAGTGCCAGGGCAACAGCCAGCGGCAGCAAGGCGTGGCGCGAATTCAGCATGGTTCAACCCTTGGATAGTCCAGCCGGTCTTTATCCACCAGCAGCCGGCAAACCGCCATAGGCCAGAGGTCTACCCCGTGCCCCATCGTCGACCACCCCTGACGGGCGTACTCTCTGCGTTCGTCACATTGGCCTCCCGGCGTTGCGCAAGGGGTGGCCTGTACCGTTCTGGCCGATCGCGATCGGTCTGCCGCAGCCCGCGATCGCGGGCGACACCAGAAGGAGGTCTGGTTCCATGCGTATGCCCTTGTTGCTGTGCACTGCCTTGCTGCTGGTTGCCACGTCCGCGCGGGCGGTTACCGCCGACGAACTGGTGGCCAAATACCTCGATGCCCGCGGCGGGCTCGACAAGATCCACGCGATCACCACGCTCAAGCTGGAGGGCAAGCTGCGTATCGGCGGCCAGTTCGAGCTGAGTTTCGTGAGCTACCAGAAGGCGCCTGATTCGACCCGATTCGAGGCCACCATCCAGGGCCTGACCCAGATCCAGGCCTGGGACGGCAGGGATGCCTGGCAGATCTCGCCGTTCCAGGGTCGCCGCGATCCGGAGAAGATGTCCGAGGACGACGCCCGTCCCCTGGCCGACGACGCCACCATCGGCGGTCCGCTGGTGGACTGGAAGGCCAGCGGCAGCACGCTGAGCTATCTCGGCACCGAGGACATCGACGGCACCCAGGCGCACAAGCTCAAGGTGACCCTGAAGAATGGCGACATCGAGTACGTCTATCTCGATCCGGACCACTTCCTGGAAATCCGCCGGGTCAGCCAGCTCACCGTGCGCGGCACCCACCTTAAATCGACCACCGACTTCGGCGACTACGAGCGCATCAACGGCGTGTATTTCCCGTTTACCAGTTCGGTGCAATCGGACGGCGGCGGCGATGGCGGCGGCGAGCAGCAACTGACCGTGCTCAAGGCAACCGCGAATGCACCGGTGGCCGACAGCCTGTTTGCATTCCCGGCCAGTGCCAGCCCCAGCAAGGAAGGAGCGAAATGATGAAGATCCATCACAAGCATGTCGCACTGACCCTGCTGGTTGCGCTGTCCAGCACCGCTGGTGTGTGCGCTGCAGCCGCTGCCGACAGCACCAGCGGCATGACCCGCTTTGACTCCGGCGCCATCTCCGGTCTGGGTGCGCGCAACATCGGCTCGGCCGCCATGAGCGGGCGCATCGCGGCGCTGGCCGCCGCGCCGGAAAAAGACGGCAAGCTGCTGCTCTACGTGGGCGCCGCCAGCGGTGGCGTATGGAAGTCCACCGACGGCGGCACCACCTACACCCCGGTATTCGACAAGCAGCCGGTGCAGTCGATCGGCGACATCGAGATCGACCCCTCCAACCACGAGACCGTGTGGGTCGGTACCGGCGAGTCGTGGACGCGCAACTCGGTGTCGATCGGCAACGGCATCTACAAGTCCACCGACGGCGGCGAGAGCTGGACCCACATGGGCCTGGCGAGCTCCGAGCGCATCGCCAAGGTGGTGATCGACCCGCAGCACAGCAACACCGTTTACGCCTGCGTGCCAGGCAAGCTGTGGAGCGACTCCGCCGACCGCGGCCTGTACAAGACCAGCGACGGCGGCAAGAGCTGGTCGCTGGTGCTGAAGGGCCGCAACCTCTCCACCGGTTGCGCCTCGGTGGCGATGGACCCGAAGAACCCGGACGTACTGTTCGCCGGCATGTGGGATTTCCGCCGCAAGGGCTGGACCTTCCGCTCCGGCGGCGAGTCGCCCACCGCACCTTCGGCCAGCGGCCTGTTCCGCTCCAGCGACGGCGGCAAGTCGTGGACCGAGATCACCGACCAGGCCAACAAGGGCTTCCCGGTGAAGCCCTACGGCCGCATTGCGGTGTCGGTGGCCCCGTCCAATCCCTCGATCGTCTACAGTCTGGTCGAGTCACCGCATTCGGCGCTGTACCGTTCCGATGACGGCGGCAAGACCTGGCAGGCGCGCGACAAGAGCCAGCTGATGGTGTGGCGGCCGTTCTACTTCGCCAGCCTGATCATTGACCCGACCGATCCGGAACGGGTGTTCAAGCCCGATCTCAACCTGATCCAGAGCCTCGATGGCGGCAAGAGTTTCGCCAATGTCGGCGGCGGCACCCACGGTGACTCGCACGTGGTGTGGATCGACCCGCGCAACACCAAACAGATCATCGTCGGCGACGACGGCGGCCTGTGGTTCTCGCAGGATGGCGGCAACAAGTGGTTGAAGGCGAACAACCTGCCGGTGTCGCAGTTCTACCACGTGAGTGTGGACAACGCCGACCCGTACCGCGTCTACGGCGGCTTGCAGGACAACGCCTGCTGGGTCGGCGACTCGGCCTATCCCGGCGGCATCGCCAACGCGCAGTGGGCCAACTTCTGCGGCGGCGACGGCTTCTGGATGTTCGACGACCCGTCCGATGCCAACTACATCTACATGGAGACCCAGGGCGGCACCGTCACCCGCGTCAATCGCCACACGCACGAAGCGCGCGACATCCAGCCCAAGCCGAACTACCACGAGAAGCTGCGCTGGAACTGGAACACCCCGATCGCGCTGAGCCCGCACGAGAAGGGCACGATCTACATGGGTGCGCAGTTCCTGTTCCGCTCGCGCGACCATGGCCAGAGCTGGGACCGCATCTCGCCCGACCTCACCACCAACGACCCGAAGAAGCAGCAACAGGAGAAGTCCGGCGGCGTCACCGTGGACAACTCCTACGCCGAGACCTACACCACCATCTACTCGATCAGCGAATCGCCGAAGCAGGCCGGCCTGATCTGGGTCGGCACCGATGACGGCAACCTGCAACTGACCCGCGACGACGGCAAGCACTGGAGCAACGTGGTCGGCAACATCAAGGGGCTGCCGGCGAACGAGTGGGTGTCGTGGGTGCAGGCGGATAACGTCGACCCGGCCAGCGCGTATGTCGCCTTCGACCGGCATACCTTCGGAGACATGGCGCCGTACCTCTACGCCACACATGACTACGGCAAGTCGTGGACGGCGCTGGTGACGCCGAAAAACGACAAGGGCTTGCGCGGCTACGTGCACGTGATCCGGCAGGATCCGCTCAAGCCGGGCCTGCTCTACGCCGGCACCGAGTTCGGCCTGTGGATCTCGATCGACAGCGGCGCGCACTGGGCGCAGTTCAAGGGCGGCCATTTCCCGGCGGTAGCGGTGCGCGACATCGCCTTCCAGGACCGCGATGCCGCGCTGGTACTGGCGACCCATGGCCGCGGCATCTGGATCGTCGACGACATCACCCCGCTGCGCGCGCTGGATTCCAAGGTATTGAACAGCGAGGCCAGCTTCCTGCCGTCGCTGCCGGTGCAACAACGCATCCAGGGCTGGGGCGGCTGGCCCGGTGGCGACGCCGCCTTCGTCGGTCCCAACCCGACCGATGGCGCGGTGATCACCTACTACCAGCGCAGCCGCCATCTGTTCGGCAAGCTGACCATCGACGTGCTCGACAGCCAGGGCAACCTGATCGACACCTTGCCGGCCAGCGTGCGCCGCGGCATCAACCGCGTGCAATGGTCGATGCGGACCAAACCGCCGCGGGTGCCGCCGGCAGCGCAGATCGCCGGCAATTCCATCGTCGGTCCACGGGTGGTGCCGGGCGTCTATACGGTACGCATGACCAAGAACAAGGACGTCTTCGAGACCAGGGTCAAGGTGGTACTGGACCACCGCGCCAGCTTCAGCCTCGCCGATCGCCAGGCCCAGTTCGATGCAGCTACGCGGGTAAAAACCCTGTTCGGCAACATGAGTGATCTGGTCGCACGGATCAACGCCGTGCGCAGCGCCGCTGACGCTGAAGCGGCCACGCTGCCCGCGAACGACGCCGGCCGAAAGCAGTTGGCCAGCCTCGGCGATCGGGTCAACGCCATCCGCAAGAAGATCGTGGCCACCACGGAAGGCGGTGCCATCACCGGCGAGGAACGCCTGCGTGAGCACACCGACGAACTGTACGGCGCGATCATGTCGTGGGAAGGTCGACCGACCGACTACCAGATGGCCTATATCGACACGCTGACCCGCGAACTGGGTGACGTGCAGAAGGCGTTCACCGACTTCCAGCACGGCGACCTGGCAAAGACCAACGCCGAGCTGAAGGCGCATCAGTTGAAGGAGATCGAGGTCCCGGCCACCATCCCCGAGCAGCCCGGCGAATCCGGTGGCGGCAAGGAGGGCCTGGAAGCCCTGCTGCGCGGAATGGATCGCGACTGAGGTCAGGACACCCGGCCAGCCTGTTCTCCCCGGAGCGAGATCACTCCGGCGAGAGCAGGCAAGGCTCGGCGCAACCAGAGGCGATCGGGCACGACGGCAGCGCCTCTCAAGCCACCGACACGCAAGCCGCTTGACCCGCTGCGCAACTCGGCTCATCCTATCTACCAACTAGTAGGTTGGTAGATGAGCAAATGAAGATCAATGCAGCGTTGGACCAGCGTGCCGTGGCGCAGTCACTCGACCTGCCCTGGGTGGATTCACCAGCCACGGGCATTCAGCGAAAGATGCTTGAGCGCGATGGCGCCGAAGTGGCTCGCGCCACCTCGATCGTGCGCTACGCGCCAGGCAGTCACTTTGCCACGCACCTGCATCAGCTGGGCGAGGAAATCCTGGTGCTCGAGGGCACGCTCGGCGACGAGTACGGCAGCTACGGCCCGGGCACTTACCTGAAAAATCCGCCTGGCTCCTCGCACGCGCCGCACTCTGAAACCGGCTGCACCCTGCTGGTAAAACTGCGTCATCTCGATCCCGCCGACAGCGAACGCGTGGTGGTGGATACGGCACACGCGCCCTGGTTTCCCGGGCTGGTGCCGGGCCTGTCGGTGCTGCCGCTGTCCGAGTTCGGTACCCAGCACACGGCGCTGGTGCGCTGGGCGCCAGGGACACAGTTCCAGCCCCATCGGCACTACGGCGGCGAGGAGATCTATGTGATCGAGGGTGTCTTCGAAGACAACTTCGGCAGCTATCCCGCCGGCACCTGGATGCGCAGCCCGCACCTGAGTGCGCACACGCCCTTCAGTGAGCAGGGCTGTGTCATCTTCGTCAAGACCGGTCACCTGCCGCCGGCCGAGCCGATGCGGGCGAGCGCATGACGGCGTTCGGGGAAATGTCCGCGACGGCCGAACGAGTGGTCGATGCGGCCGAGGGCTTGATCCAGCAACATGGCTACAACGGTTTTTCCTACGAGGACATCGCGCGCCAGGTAGGCATCAGAAAGCCCAGCATTCACCACCACTTTGCGACCAAGGCCGAACTGGTCGCGGTGGTGGCACAACGCTATACCCAGCGCTTTGGCGAACAGTTGCTGGCGATCGAGCGCGGGCATGCCAGGGCTCCGGCCCGGCTCAAGGCCTACGCCGCGCTGTTCCAGCAAACCTTTGCCCACGATCAACGCCTGTGCCTCTGCGGCATGCTCGGCGCCGAGGTCGATTCGCTGCCTGGCGAGGTCGCCGACCACGTCACCCAGTTCTTCGCCACCAACCTGAAGTGGCTGACGGCGGTAGTCGCCGACGGGCAGCGAGCCTCGTTGATTCGGCCCAGGCCATCCAGCGCGGCCATAGCCGAGGCCTTCCTGTGCGCGCTGGAGGGGGCGATGGTGGTCGGCCGCGGCATGCCCTCGGCGAAAGGACCGGCAGCCACGGCTGCGGTGTTTCTCGCTGCCCTGGCGGCTTGAGTCCGAAAGGTCCGCCGCGTCACCGGCACCGCAATTTATTGCGCCCGCAGGCAGTACCTTCGTCACTTGCGACAGGTGCAGGCCCGGCATGACAGTGTTCGGATTGCCCGCGTACGACGGCTGGCCGCCGCACGCCCCGCCGACCCGAGAGGTAAACGAAACATGCCCCGTACCCGCCGCCGCGTCCTCGCACTCGCCATCCTGTCCACCCTGATCGCCATGCCGGCATTTGCCGCCAGGGCGCCGGCCACAACGGCCGGCGCCGGGGACAAGGGCCCGTTCGCCGAGCTGCATTTTCGCGATCTCGGCCCGGCGGTGGCCGGTGGCCGCGTCGCCGCTGCCGTGGGCATCCCGGGCGACCCGCTGACCTACTACGTGGGTGCCGCCGGAGGTGGCGTGTGGAAGACCCGCGACGGCGGCGAGCACTGGAAGCCGATCTTCGAACACGAAGCCAGCGCCTCGATCGGCGCCATCGCGCTGGCGCCTTCCAATCCCAACCTGATCTGGGTCGGCACGGGCGAGAGCAACATCCGCAACGACATCGTCGACGGCGCCGGCGTGTACCTTTCCACCGATGCCGGCAAGAGCTTCAAGCGGATGGGCCTGGCCGACGCCGGCCAGATCGGCAAGATCATCGTCGACCCGCACAACCCCGACCACGTGCTGGTCGCCGCGCTCGGCCATGCCTGGGGCCCGAATGCCGAGCGCGGCGTGTTCGAGACCACCGACGGTGGCAAGACATGGACCAAGACGCTGTTCGTGGACAATACGACCGGCGCCATCGACATGGCGATGCAACCCGGCAACCCGCAGGTCATGTTTGCGAGTACGTGGGAAGTCGTGCGCCATCCGTGGAACCTGGTCGATGGCGGCAAGGGCAGCGGCTTGTGGCGCTCCACCGATGGCGGCGCGAGCTGGACCCGCCTTTCCGACGGCCTGCCCAAGGGGCCGCTGGGGCGCATCGCGGTAGCCACCGCGCCAAGTGACCCCGAGCGCGTTTACACCCTGGTCGAGACCAAGCCGGGCAAGGGCCTGCTGTTTGTCTCGCATGACCTCGGCGACAAGTGGAGCGAGGTCAGCGACAACCATGCACTGGACGTGCGCCCGTTCTACTTCTCGCGCTTCGTGGTCGCGCCGACCGATGCCGACAAGCTGTATTTCATGTCGTTCCACCTGATGCAGTCCGACGACGGCGGCAAGACCGCGCACGTGGCCGACAAGGACGTGCATCCGGATCATCACGCGCTGTGGATCGATCCACTCAACCCGAAACGGATCCTGCAGGGCAACGACGGCGGCGTCTTCCTCAGCCAGGACAGCGGCAAGAGCTGGCGCTTCTTCGATGCGTTGCCGATCGAACAGGACTACATGGTGGCTGCCGACAGCGGCACGCCGTACACACTGTGCGCGGGCCTGCAGGACAACGCTGGCTGGTGCGGCCCGGCCAGTTCGCTGGCGGACAAAGTGGTGGGCGCGAACGACTGGTTCAACGTGGTCGGCGGTGACGGCCAGTACGTGGTGCCGGCGCCGAGCGACCCGGACCTGATCTACAACGATGCCCAGGACGGCGCGCTCAGCGTGTTCCATCGCCACAGCAAACGCAGTGACTTCATCATGCCGTACCTGCACGGCCCGGGCTTCGTCAACGATCTGCCGCTGACCGAGGCGAAATACCGCTTCAACTGGACCACGCCGATCGCGGTCGACCCGCATGACGCGAGCACCGTCTACACGGCGGCCAACGTCGTGCTCAAATCCACCGACGCGGGACAGAGCTGGACGCCGATCAGCGGCGACCTGACCCGCAACGACAAGGCCAAACAGGCGCTCTCCGGCGGACCGGTCAACCTCGACCTGTCCGGCGCCGAGAGCTACGACACCGTGCTGTCGCTGACCATCGCGCCATCGGACAACAAGGTGCTCTGGGCCGGCACCGATGACGGCCTGGTGCAGCTGACCCGCGACGGCGGCGCGCACTGGGCCAACGTGACCCCGTCCGGCGCACCGAAGTGGGCGCGTGTCTATCAGGTGGGTGTATCGGCCAGCCAGCCGGGCGATGCGTATGTCGGCTTCGATGCGCATGAGCTGGACGACCGGCATGCCTACGTCTATCGCACCGACAACTTCGGCAAGAGCTGGACGCGGATCGACAAGGGCCTGCCGGACGCTCCAGTGTCGGTGGTGCGCGAAGACCCGGCCCACTCCGGCGTGCTGGTCGCCGGCACCGATGTCGGCGGCTGGATCTCGCGTGACAACGGCGTCCACTGGAGCAAGCTCGGCGCCGATTTCCCGACCGTGCCGGTGGTCGACGTGAAATTCGTGCAGGGTGATCTGGTGCTGGCCACGCATGGCCGCGGGATCTTCGTGTTCGATCACTTCGCGCCGCTGGCCGAGTACAGCGATGGCCTCGCGAAACAGGACCTGCACCTGTTCACGCCGCGCGCCGGCATCGAGTTGACGCGGTGGTCGCGCGGCGAAGGCGCCGAGCCGCTGTACACCGTGCCGAACGCGCCTGATGGCGTGGTGATCGACTACAGCGTGCCCAAGGCGATCAAGGCCGGCAAGGATGACAAGCACGGCGCGATCACGTTGAGCGTGCGCGACAGCGCCGGCCAACTGATTGCCACGCGCTACACCGACGCCAAGGCGGGGGTGAATCGCTACGTCTGGAACATGCGCTACGACGGCGCTACCAAGCTCGATTTCGACAAGCCGCAAAGCGATGACGAAAACAAGGACAAGGACGGCAACAACAGCCACGGCCCGATGGTGCTGCCCGGCACCTATCAGATCACCGTGAGCGCCGATGGTCACAGCGCCAGCGAAAGCGTGCTGGTCAAGGCCGACCCCAACCAGAAGCCGGCGACGGCAGCCGAGCAGGCCGTGCTGCAGCACGCACTGGCCGCCCGCGATGAACTGAGCACACTCAACAACATGCTGAACCGGGTCACCAGCATGCGCGCCAGCCTGAAGCAGTTCGAGGACAAGGCCGGCGATGACGCGCATTACGCCGATGCACTGAAGCAGGCGAAAAAACTTGACGGCGAGCTGGGTGCCTTCCGCGACAGCATCTACGCTCCTGGCGTGGAGCACGACGTGGTCGAGGACGACCTCAAGCAGCTGTCCGATCTGCAAGGCAGCGTGCAGGCTCTGGCCGGCTATGGCTTCTCCGGCCTGCAAGGACAGATGCCCACGCCGGCCCTGCTGCAGATGGCGCAGCAACTGGACGGCCAGGTCGTCGCCAAGGTCAGCCAGTTCAACGCCCTGCTCGCCGGCGATGTGGCCAGCTACAACCACCGTGCTTATGCGGCCGGCGCGCCGACGCTGATGACCGGTCAGCCAGCGAAGATCGCCGCTGCCCCCTGAGCGGCGGCGAGATCGGAACGCGGTGGCGAAAGGAACACGCCAGGGACCTCGCTCGTACACGGGAGAGGCCCCTGGCCCTGCACTCGGGCATGCCGGCGAAAATGTGGCGAGCCGCGCTCGCGCCGCAGGAGTAGGCTTGAACGCCCCCCCGGGAGGTTCCAACCATGTCTCATCGCACCTGCACACTGATGCTGGTGGCCAGCGCCCTGCTGCTGCCATGCCTTGCCCACGCTGCCGGCACGCCTGCGGCCGACACTACCGCCCAACTGCAACGCGCGGTCCAGGGCAACTGGCGCTCCGAGGCGCACCAGGCCCGCGACCGCTATCGTCATCCGCTGACAACCCTGCAGTTCTTCGGCATCACGCCGGACATGACGGTGATCGAACTGGACGCTGGCGGCGGCTGGTACAGCGAAATCCTGGCGCCATTTCTGTACGACCATGGCCACCTGATCGAGGCGGGCTCGCCCAAGTTTGCCGACAAGATCAAGGCCCAACCGGCGGTGTTCGGTCATATCGAGAAGGTCATCCCGTTCACGCCACCGCTGCAGCTCAAGCTGGGCGCCGCGAATTCGGCCGACATGGTGCTGACCTTCCGCAACACCCACGACTGGCTCAACCGCAGCCCCGACACCCTGGCCGCCGCGTTCAAGTCGGTCTATGACGTGCTCAAGCCCGGTGGCGTGTTCGGCGTGGTCGAGCATCGCGCCAAACCGTTCGCCGACGCGGTGGAGTCGGCCAAGGCACTGCATCGCATCCCCGAGGACTACCTGATCGCACTCGCACTGAAGACCGGCTTCCGCCTCGACGGCGTCTCCGAAATCAATGCCAATCCGAAGGACCCCGAAGACATCAACGTGCACCGCCTGCCACCGGACCTGGCCGGCCCGGAGAGTGAGCATGCGAAGCTTGAGGCCGTGGGCGAATCGGACCGGATGACCCTGCGCTTCGTGAAGCCTTGAGCGGAGCAGAAGATCACCAGCGGGGCGGCAGCGTCAGCGGCAAGACCAACCCACCGAACGCTTTCGCCCCATTCTGTTGAAACGCCGGTTGCCGAAAAATTGACTCGACTGCCCTCGAAATGAGGTACCTCGCGGCGCCCGGTTTGCGCCAGGTTCATTCGACGAATTGCTGCCTCGCCAAGTCCGTGGTACCCGATATTTTGCTGCCACCCTCTTATAGAGTAGGTGGCCGCATGAGGGGTGCCGCCGAATGAGAGGGTCATGACTTCCGACAGAAACCCATTCTGGGCGAGGATGTTCGTCACGCATCAGGATTCGCTCAACGGCTTTTTCCGGCGCCGGGTGGCGCATCGCTGGGATGCGCAGGATCTAGCCCAGGAGGTGTTCCTGCGGCTGTTGCGTGTCGACGGCGGCGAGGACAGCATCATCGCCAACCCGGAA
>JBBQQL010000140.1:0-10844 GCA_038215995.1 Lysobacterales bacterium | reverse complement strand
CGCAGCAGGTATTTCTGTAGTGCTGCACTATCCATGCTTGTTCTCGCTGGTTTGTGTTGGCGGCAATTCGCGCCAGGTCAGGTAGACACGCAGATCGAACTCAAGTTGATGGTAGTCCGGCAACATGTACTGGCAGAGCTGGTAGAACGCCTTGTTGTGATCGAGCTCCCTGAGGTGCGCCAACTCATGCACCACGATCATCTCCAGGAACTCGGGCGCCGCCGCCATGAACAGGGCGGCGACGCGAATTTACTTCTTGGGCGTGAGCATGCTGCCCAGCACGCGTGATATTGCGGTATGCAGCCCCAGCGCACGCTGCAGCACATCGAGCTTGCTGTCGTAGAGCACCTTGTCGATCGCCGGCGCACTTTTCAGGTAGCGCTGCTTGAGCGCGGTGGTATAGGCGTAGAGCGCCTTGTCACTTTGCACCTCGTGACGTCCGGGGTAGCGCTTGGCCAGATGGTCGCCAAGCCGTTCCTGGGCAATCAACTGGCGCACCTTGTCCTGCAAGGTGACCGGGTAGGCCTGGAGATATTTGAGCACGCTCATGTGGCGTATTCTCGCACCGCGCACTGGCTTGGCATATGCGCCGCGAGCATCGGCCGCCTCTGTACCAGCGGCACGGATGGGTGACGGAAGCCGGCAAGTGCATCACGCCTGCACCACCCAGGTGCAGCGAATGAAATCTGGAGCCCCACATCAATCGCCTGAATTGAGGCGGCTTTTGTCAGGGCTTGCTCGCACGCGTCGGCCCCAGATCACATGACGCAGCCAAATCGCCACCACCAGGCCGATGGCAAATACGCCATAGCCGCAAAGCGCAGGCAGCACCTGCTGCCAGATGGCGCCGCTGGCGCGCCCCATCTCGCCGGACGCAGGCAGCTCGACCCGATCGAACGCGATCAGCACCGCTGCCATCGCCAGAGTCGACATCAAAAGCAACGCCAGCACATCAAAAATCCGTCGACCCACGCTACGGGGCAGCGCCTTTGGATAGGCCCAAAAGATACCGCAGAGGATCAGCAGCCAGGGTGCCAGCAACAGAATCGCGAGATAACGCATCGGCAACCCTCTCAGAAACGCTGGCGCGTCATTCCTGCGCCGCCAGTTGATCGAGTGCCGTGCGCAGTCTCAGCATGGCTTCATCACGCAGCGCCTCATCGGCATACTCCGGCATGCTGGCCACCCGTTCGCCATTCAGTTCCAGACTCAAACCGTGCGGCTGGATCTGCATGACGGCTGCCGTCGCACCCAACTTTCTGATCCGCTTCTGCAGCGCCCCAGCCGCCTTCGGATCGGCAAACGGCATCGACAGCAACAACTCCTCTCCGTCGTCAGAAAACAGGCGAAAGCGGAACTGGCCGTCGGCATCGCGAAAACTCGCAAACCTTGCAGCCTTGACCTGCTTTGGCACCGTTTTCGAGGCAGCTGCCTTGCTCGGCAGCGCAATGGCCGAACGCAGCCCGAGTGCGTCACGCAGGGCGGCCAGCTTCGGCGTAGCCACCGCGCGCGCCGTCTGCGCGCCCGCCTGCAGAATGACCTCGATCGCCAGCGGATCGGCGATGAACGCCTCGTAGCGTTCGCGCATGGGAGCCACATCGGCTTCGATGCGCTCGTACAACATCTGCTTGGCATCGCCCCAGCCCAAACCACCCAGCAACGCCTGGCGAAATGCCATCGTTTCAGTGTCACTGGCGAACCCGCGGAAAATGGTGAAGAGCGCGCTGTTGTCCGGGTCCTTCGGCTCACCGGGCAGGCATGAGTCAGTCACGATGCGCATGATCGCCTCGCGCAGTTGCTTGCTGCCACCGGCAAACAGGGGAATCGTGTTGTCGTAACTCTTGGACATCTTGCGACCGTCCAGACCCGGCAAGGTGGCCACCTGCTCTTCGATCAGCGCCTCAGGCAAAACGAAAAACTCGTGGCCGTGCAGGTGGTTGAAGCGCTGCCCGAGGTCGCGCGCCATTTCGATATGCTGGATCTGGTCGCGACCGACCGGCACCTTGTGCGCATCGAAAGCCAGGATATCGGCCGCCATCAAGACCGGATACATGTAAAGCCCGGCGCTGATGCCTGCATCGGGGTCCTCACCACTCTCCGTATTCCGGTCCACCGCGGCCTTGTAGGCATGCGCACGATTGAGCATGCCCTTCGCCGCGACGCAGGTCAGAAACCAGGTCAGCTCGGGAATTTCGGGGATATCCGACTGGCGATAAAACGTGACCCTCGCTGGGTCGAGTCCGGCCGCCAGCCAGGTGGCGGCAATTTCCAGGCGGGAACGCTCGATCCGTGTCGCATCATCGCTCTTGATCAAGGCGTGATAGTCGGCCATGAAAAAAAAGGCGTCGACTTCCGCGCGTCGACTGGCTTCGATCGCCGGCCGGATCGCGCCCACGTAATTGCCGAGATGCGGTGTGCCGGTGGTGGTAATGCCGGTGAGTACACGGGTTTGCATGATTTTCGCTTTTGAATGGTTTGGGCTGGTTAGCGGCGAATCAGCGTGGACTTGCCGAACAGGGATTCGACCAGATCCACCGCCAGCTTGGCCGTGGCATTGCGCTTGTCGTAAGCCGGATTCAACTCGACGATGTCGAGCGAGGCCATGTACCCGGTATCGGCGATCATCTCCATGCAGAGCTGCGCCTCGCGATAGGTCGGCCCGCCACGCACGGTGGTGCCCACGCCCGGCGCAATGCTCGGATCGAGAAAGTCGACATCGAAACTGACATGCAGGTGGGTGTTCTCGTCGATGCCGGCCAAAGCCTGCTCCATGACCCGCTTCATGCCCTCTTCGTCGATATGGCGCATATCATAGATACCGACATTTGCCTCACGCACCAGTTGCTTCTCGCCGTAGTCAACCGAACGGATACCGATCTGCCGGAATACGTCAGGCGCGGTCGCCGGAGCACTGCCGCCAAGCTCGGTCAGCGCCTTCGGTCCGTAACCACACAGGCAGGCCACGGGCATGCCATGGATATTTCCTGATGGCGTCGCCTGTGCCGTGTTGAAGTCCGAATGCGCATCCAGCCAAAGCACGCGAAGCTTCTTCCCGGTCTCGCGGCAATGATGGGCAACGGCGGTAATCGAGCCGATGGCGAGGCAGTGATCGCCTCCCAGCATGATCGGCAGACGACCGGCCTTGAGCTCCTCATGAACAGCCGTATAGACGGCCGTGTTCCACGCAACCACCTCATCCAGATGACGATAACCATCGGTCGGTGGAAGCCACGGATTGAGCGGGCCCTGCAGATTGCCTTTGTCGATGACCTGCAAACCGCGTTTCTCGAGCTTCAGCGCGAGATTGGCGACGCGCAATGCCTCCGGCCCCATCGATGCGCCACGATGTCCGGCGCCGATATCAGTCGGCACACCAATCAATGAAATGGTCTGATTGTTCATGAACTCAGGTACCTGCTTTGATTTGCAAGGCAGGCGCATGGGCACATGCCATGGCGCACTGCCGATGTCGGCGCGACGGAACCGCGCCGAGCTGTGACTGACCGAAGCTCGAGGGCGAAGCGCCATCGTCCGGATGGAAAACATCTACGCGACCAGCTTGGTCACGAACCTTGAAGTTTACCGGAACGGCCTCCGCAACGCCCGCGAAAGCGCAGCAACCCGGGGGACGGCGGCAAAGTGACGACGCGAACTGAGGACGAGTGACGCTGCTCGGACACGGCGGCCCAAAAGAATCACGATACTCTCGATAGCGAGATCAATTGGCTGAGCCATGCCGCGCGCTCGTGAATTCCGGCGATCGACGAGACGTCTCAGAAGCCAGCGCAGGCAAATCCGCACTTCCGGATGGATCACAAGCGACAGCGGAGGAACCTGACTGCCGCAAAAAATGGAAGGCCGCAGCCTTCCTTTTTCTGACATGCATGCCACGAGTTTCCTGAGCTGGAGCTGGATCGGGACAGCGACGCAACTGGCATCGGCGCGTGAAGCTGCACCTATTCCAACTCTGACAGGTGCTGGCGCGCCAACTCGTCTTCGCGACGGGACTTGGCACCAGAACACCAGGACACAAGGTCATCACCCTTCGGCGACGGAGTATCAGCTCTTGCATCCCTTGCAACTTTGGCTATCAGCGTCCCTGCAAACAGCGCGAAACCACGCCAAACGGCGGGGTGCGCAAAAAACGTTTGCATGTCAATCACTCCCGACTGCCCCTGTGCAGCCGTCGACTGATCCTAGCAAGAATTTGTGCTAGCCGCACAAATCCTTTCGTCGAGAGGGAAGGCTCATGCCTATCGGGTAGCGGTCAGGAAACGGCACGCAGGCGGTTAGCCGATTCCGGCACAAACGGGCGTGCAGTGATCCTCACTGGGGCGGTATCGGGATTTCGCTCTCCCGCCTGCTTCTTTCCCTGAACGCGCAGCGGCTCAGATTGTCCATTCGTCACGTGGCGCGCCGAGGTCAATGCGCTGAAATTCAACAAGGCGATGGTGAATTCGGAGCAGACCATCTCGACGCACACGATATCCCCAGTGCGTTCATGCTCGGCGCGGGCAAGAGCGCGGCTGAGTCGGATGGCATGGGCGAAGCGCAGCTTGTCATGCAGCAGTGCCGTACCGTTGCTGATGCACCACAAGCCGTGACTGCTTTCCTTGATCGCAAAAACCATTCGCATTGCCGCAACCTCAGTCTGGGGTAATGCCGGAGCCATCGATCACCTACCGGCACGGATGACTCACGTCCGGCCGGATCTTCCACCCCGGAAGGTGGGCGGGTCTGTCAGCGCACGCCTACCCAATCTGTCCGACTAGGCCACTGGATTGCGAGGCACTCGCCCCGTCAGGCCATCAGGCCCAGAGTCAGTTCATGCGATCCAGCCGTTGACGGTCGGGGTTAGGTACCCGGCCGTAGCAGGCCAGAATGGTCGGCGACGAATATTCGCCCCGATCGGCATCCGCGCCTTGCGCGTACACAATCACGCCAGCGCAGCGATCCGCCAGCGCCTGCCCGCGGCTTCGGGCCAGTTGCTCCATGCCATGGAGAATGGGCTTGTCGGCGATCACCCCCCCTCCACCTCATGGAAACCTTGAACCACATAAATCGTTCCCATGGCGTTGCCTTCGCTGTGCTGTGCGGAGCGCAAAGCATGCAAACAACCACGTGGAGAAACCGAGAAGACCACATCAATGCCGGAAGGGCGCCTTCAGTCAGGGCAGCCCGTCACGCACACCGCTGACTTGTGTGCCGAAGACGAGTACAGGAAGGCCCGGATGGTGCGCGGATCGGTCGTCGCGAGGGCTGACGATGATCGGACGTGGTGCCGGCACCAGGAGTCGAACCCCGGACCTACTGATTACAAATAAGTTGCTCTACCAACTGAGCTATGCCGGCGAAGGCGGGCAATTCTAGCAGGCCTGCAGTGGCATGTGCTCAAAAACAGCCGGTGCTGTGGGAACCAACACCTTTGGCACTGATTCGATCTCGCCAATCAAAGTCGCTGCCGCTGGCCGTCACCAGGTCAAGCCAGTATTCGGGCACGGTTTCACCGCGCTCCACCATGCGTGCCGCGAAGCCCGCCGCGACGACCTCGTCGCGACGCTTGCGCGCATTGGCTGGATCCTTGAACAGGCCGAGCGAAATGGTATTGGACTGCTCGCCGGAGCTGACCACGAAGTAATCGAGGATATTGTGCTGGCCGAGCTTGCGCGCCACTTCCAGCGCCTGCGCCCGGCTGCCCGCCGCGGGCAGATAAACCCACCAGCCGCTCGTCTGAGTGGTCTGCTCCTGCCGCGAGCGCATGCGTGTGACCTGGCTGGCCAGCGCCTGGCGGGCATTGCGCAGATCCTGCGGGGTAGCGAATGGGCCGAGGGTAAGACAGAGATTGTCTGGCGAGCCCGCAGGCGCCGGGCTGATGGCGGCCGTACTGATGGCGGCCGTGCTATTGGCTCCCACACCAGACGCGCCTGACTCGGGCAACTCCGACAACAGGCGTAGTTCCGGCACGCCAGCGTCGGCGGGACTGCCTCCACGCGCATAGGGCTGGCCCAGCAGCAACCACGCACCAACGGCGATATTGAGCGCACTCAGAAGGACAAACAGCAGACGCAGAAACATCCCGACCTCACCACCCGGCGACAAGCCTCATTCTAGACCGAGGACGATTCCGCCAACTGCATGTCTGCCCACACTGCCAAGCCACGCAATACGCCATCGCTGCCCATCTGCGCCGGCAGCGACAACAGGGACAATAGCTGCCCGGCATCACCGCCATCGAGAATCAGCCTCGGGGACGCGCCGAGACGCGGCGCGGTGCGGGCAGCGAATCGCTCCACCAGTGCCGCCAGCGCATGCCAGCAACCCGACGTCACGGCGTCAGCCGTGTTGTCGGCCAGATCAAGGATCTGGCCGACTTGCTCCGGTCGCACCCGGGCGGTGGCGCCCAGCAGGGACTGCTGCATCAAGCGGGCACCGGGGGCGATCAAGCCGCCCAGATGCTGCCCGTCAGCAGCCAACGCGTCGAGCGTGAGCGCGGTGCCGGCACTGACGACCACGCAAGGCGCCAGCCCTTCGGCCTTGGCCGCCACCATGGCCAGAAAGCGATCGACGCCGAGCCGATGCGGCTCCGCATAAGCGTTGCGCACACCGCAAGCGGTGGCGGGAGTGCGCAGCCAGATCGGTGCGTCGCCGTAAAGTTGCTCCACCACCGCTGCGACGACCGCCTCACGCTCTGAATCGACGACCGAAGCAGCAAAAACCGCCACCGGACGCGGCAGATCCATCCAGGCCTCGGTCAAGCCGTGGGCCGCATCCGTCTCCTGCCATTCCATCGCACCACGCGCCAGCCATTCGGGCGAGCTGCATTGCAGCGCCCACTTGAGGCGGGTATTGCCCATATCCAGCAGCAGTCTCATGCGTGGCGCACCGTGACATCCGCACTGTCGATACGACGCAAGCTGCCATCATCCATCCGCACCTGCAGCGCACCGCGTTCGTCCACGCCCGCACCCACAGCGTCGAACGCGCCGAGCGCGCCGCTCAACAACAAGGGCTGGTCGCGCAGCAAATCGCCCTGCGCGTAGTCGGCAACGAAAGCAGCAAAGCCGTGCCGCTCGAATTGCTGCAAGCCCTCCACCAGGGCCGCGATCAGGGCCGCCGCAACCTGGTTGCGGTCGGGCGGAGTTCCGCCTGCCAAGCTGGCGAGGTCACACGCGGGTTGGCCGGCCTGCTCACGCAATGCCGGCGTCAGCCGCAAGTTCAGGCCAATGCCGACGATCGCCGCGCACGGCCCCTGATATTCGCCACTAAGCTCAACCAGGATGCCGGCCAACTTGCCCATGCCCGCGTCGCCCTCCGTCGCCAGCACGTCGTTCGGCCACTTCAGGCCAGCCCCGTCAATGCCGAGGTCTTTCAGCGCGCGCAGTACGATCACCCCGATCGCCAGCGACAACCCGCTGAGTGCGGCAAAACCCGCATCGAAGCGCTTCAGGCAGGACAGATACAGATTCAGGCCCGGCGGCGACAGCCACGTGCGCCCCCGACGACCGCGTCCGGCGGTCTGGGTCTCGGCGAGTACGACACTGAGATCGCGTGCCGCCGGGGCGCGGCGTTGCAACTCGCTGGAAGTGGAGTCGAGTTCGTCATGGACCTCCAGCGCGCCCAGCGAACAGGCCAGATCGGCCGGGAGGGCCGCACGAATCCGCTCGGCGTCGAGCATCTGCAGCGGCCACGGCAACTGGTAGCCCGCCGCCCCGTTTGCCTCAATCGGCACCCCACGAGCGCGCAGACCTTCGACCTGCTTCCAGATCGCTGCACGCGTCACCCCCGCTTGCAGCGCCAATCCGGCACCGGAAACCGGCCGCCCCGGAGCAAGCAAGGCCAGCAATTGCAGGGGCTGCATCAACTGCGCACCGCCACGGCAGCGAACCGTGGCATCGGGCGATCAGACAACAAAAGGCGGGACTGGTTTGGCATGTGCCGATTTTAGCCCGCCTGAGCTCCACTGCGGCAGGCGCGAACGGGCACGGAACTGTCTCAGGCGCGCGCCGGGCAGCACTGGCACCGCACGCTGGTTTCTGCGAGGATCAATGTCTTAGCTAGCAGGTCCGGGGAGTTGGATCACCATGCGAGCCACCCATTGGCTTATCGGTTGCGCGGTATGCATTGCCGGCCTGGGCAGTGTCGCGGCGGCTACTCTTGATACTCAGGATCTCAACACCCGGACGCATCCCGCGATGGACAGTGCGGCCACGCGCGAGAGCAACGCCGGCAGTGGTGGCGATGCACTGGGACTGAGCCACGACTCGGCCCCCAGCAGTTCAAGCAGCCGTGACGGCGGTGGCGCCCCCTCCTCTGGTGGCGGCAACGAGCGCTCTGGAACGACCTCCCCTGCACCGGCACCTACCCGTCGGCCGCATCTGGGCTGGCAATCGCTGTTGCCCGGATCGATACAGTAAGCGTCGCACGCGATGCAGTGGCCAAAGTTGCAGTCGCTGCGAGCCCGGTTTGACCCCATGCCCATTCCCGACCGCCTGTGGCGGCGCGCACTTGCCGCCTGCCCACTGGCGCGGCGGCTGGACTGCAAACGACAAAACCAGCTTCGGCAACTGGCCACACTTTTCCTGACACGCAAGCAATTCCACGCCCTCGCCGGTGCCGTGCTGGATGACTACTGGCGTCTGCTGATCGCCATGCAAGCGTGCCTGCCGGCCTTGCAGCAGGGGCCTTCCAGCTTGCGTGGCTGGCGCGAGGTGCTGATCTACCCGGGTGAGTTCAAGGTTCGCCGCAGTCACCAGAATGAATGCACCGCCATAGTCAGCGAAGGCGATGACGTGCTGATCGGCGAAGCGTGCGAGCACGGACCGCTGGTACTGTCGCTGGCCGATGTGCAGCTGGACCTGGAGCAGCCCTGGGACGGCTACAACGTGGTCGTGCATGAAATGGCGCACAAGCTGGACATGCTCGAGGGTTCTGTTGATGGCATCCCGCTTCTGACAGATATCCCGCGACGGCGTTGGACCGAGCAGTTCCTGGCAGCCTATGAGCGGCTCGCCGCCGCGCCGGTGGGAAGCCAGGCCTTCGCGATCAACCCGCATGCGGCCGACAGCATGGGGGAATATTTCGCGGTGGTGAGCGAGCTGCACTACTCGCAGCCCGCCTTGTTGCGCGAGGTGGAACCTGCCGTCGCCGAGCTGCTCGAGGCGTATTACGGTCCCTCGCCCGCGGATGCGGCAGAACCGGCGGGCTTCTGCCGACCCCGCTGAGTGATCAACCGGGTTGAGAACTCAGCTCGCCGCCAGCCTCACACTGAAGCGCGCACCGCCGAGCTCGGGCGAACGATCGACCACCAGCTCGCCCTGATATGCGTGAACGATGTCCTGCACGATCGACAAGCCGATACCGTGGCCCTGGACCCGCTCGTCACCGCGCACACCGCGCTGCAGCACCTTCTCGATCTTGTCCCCGGCAATGCCTGGACCGTCGTCTTCCACGCTCAGGCGCAACCCCGGCCGCTGCTTGCCGGGCTGCGGCTCCATCCTGACCACCAGCAAGACGCCGTGACCCGCCCATTTGAAGGCGTTCTCGAGCAGGTTGCCCATCAGCTCCAGCAGGTCACCCTGCTCGCCGTAGAACACGGCGCCGTCCTCGATGTCGAATTCGCACAGCACGTTCTTGGCGGCGTAGACCTTCTCCAGACTCTGCACCAGATCCTCGGCATGGCCGGCGATCGGCACTGCGCTGGCAAAGGTCTGCCGCCCGGATGTGGCGGCGCGCGACAACTGGTAGGCCACCAGCTCGTTCATCCGCCGCACCTGGTCGAGCACGCTGCTGCGACGGGTGGGCCCGTCATCAGCGGTCGACTCCAGTTGCGAGCGAATCACCGCCAGCGGCGTCTTCAGGCTGTGCGCGAGGTCGGCCAGGGTGTGCCGGTAGCGGGTGCGCTGTTCGCGCTCGTTGGTGATGAAGGCATTGATG
Source organism: Lysobacterales bacterium (assembly GCA_038215995.1). Taxonomy (GTDB): domain Bacteria; phylum Pseudomonadota; class Gammaproteobacteria; order Xanthomonadales; family Rhodanobacteraceae; genus Rhodanobacter. The sequence goes on along the minus strand of JBBQQL010000140.1, from coordinate 911 downwards.
CGCTCGGTCAGGCCGGTCAGCTCCAGCGGGTACTGGCTGCTCAACTGTTCGCTCTCGCCACTCTCGACCCGGCTCATGTCGCTGGCCACCGTGCGCAGTGGGGTCAGGCTCCAGCGCAGCAGCAACGACTGCAGCACGATCAGCATCAATCCAAGGATCGACAACCAGATCACCAGCGAGTGGCGAAAGGCGGCATTGGCCACTTCGAACTGGTCTTCGGTCTGCGCCACCATGACGGTGAGCGGCACCGATTTGTTGCCAGCCATGTCCAGGGTCACGCCATAGCTGAAGTAGTAAAGCCGGCCCATCTGCGTATCGATCGGGCCGACAAACTGGCGTTGCCCCGGCGGCAGCGGCTGCAGGAAGCCGAAATCACGTCCTACCGCCGAAGAGGACTCCCAGTGGTAGCCGTGATCACCCAACGCCACCGCATACAGACCCGAGCCGGGCCGCAGAAAGTTCGGATCCGGGGTCGAATCCGGTGGCAGCAGCTTGCCGTAGCGGTTGACGTCGAAGTTGGTGATGTAGCCCAGGGCGAAATTCTGCAAGCGGTCGTGCAGGCCGCTCAGCGCACGCTCCTTGTTCGCCTGCGACAGGGTCAAGCCGACCAGGCCGAGAAAGCCGGCCAGCACGAAGCCGGTGGCGATCGCCGCACGCGCCGCCAGGGACAACGGGCGGCGGGGCGGCGTCAGCTCACTCGTCGTCACCATCGGTACGCGGGATGGCGAAGCGGTAGCCGCGTCCACGTACCGTCTCGATCGGTTTCAGGGTGCCTTCCGGATCCAGCTTGCGGCGCAAGCGGCCGATGAACACTTCGAGCACGTTGGAGTCGCGGTCGAAATCCTGCTGGTAGATGTGCTCGGTCAGGTCGGCCTTGGAGACCAGCTCGCCGGCATGCAGCATCAGGTACT
>JBBQQL010000139.1:0-10931 GCA_038215995.1 Lysobacterales bacterium | reverse complement strand
TCCAGCATGCCGCCATCGGCATGGCACTGACCCATCCCGACGGGCATTTCTTGCGCGTCAACGCAGCGGTGTGCCAGATGCTCGGCTATACGGAGCCCGAGCTGCTGGCGCTGGACATCGCCGCCATCACTCACCCGGACGACCTCACCGCCGACATGGACTTGCTGCGGCAATTGCTGGCCGGCGAGCGCGAGTCCTACCAGCTGGAGAAACGCAACTTCCACAAGGACGGCCACGTCGTCTACATCCTGCTCAGCGTCTCGCTGGTGCGCGACGCGCAGGGCGAGCCGCTCTACTTCGTTTCGCAAGTGCAGGACATCAGTCAGCGCAAGGCGGTCGAAGACGCGCTGCATCGCGAGCGCGAACTGGCCGAGGTCACGCTGCGTTCAATCGGGGATGCGGTGATCACCACCGATACCTTGCTCAACATCACTTCGCTCAACCCGATCGCCGAGGCGATGACCGGCTGGAGCAACCATGAGGCACGCGGGCGGCCGATCGACGAAATCTTCCAGCTGCATGACGCCGTGCAGGGACTGCCGGTGGCCAACCCGTTGCGTGCCGCGATCCAGCACAACAGCATCGTCGACCTCGCCGGCAAGACCCTGCTGCGACACCGGCACGGCTTCGACACGCCGGTGGAGGATTCCTCCGCCCCCATCCATGATCATGCCGGCAACGTGATCGGCGGTGTGCTGGTGTTCCATGATGTCAGCGAAAGCCGCTCGCTGGCACTGAAGATGATCCACCTCAATCAGCACGACACGCTCACGGGCCTGCCCAACCGCAACCAGCTGCATGGGCACATCGAGCAGACGCTGGGCAGTGCCAGCCGGCACCGGCAACGCGCCGCCCTGCTGTATATCGACATCGACCAGTTCAAGCTCGTCAACGACCTGCACGGCCAGGCCAGCGGTGACCAGGTACTGCGCTCCTTCGCCGCGCAGTTGCAGCGCAGCCTGCCTCCCGATGCGCTGCTCAGTCGCCACGGCGGCGATGAGTTCGTGTTGGTGCTGCCGCACCTGGACAGCGTGGGTGAAGCCGCCAGCCTGAGCCAGAACCTGATCAACCAGGCCGAACAGATTCGTATCGACGGCGTCGCCGAGCTGCGGCTGCATGTCAGCATCGGCATCAGTGTCTATCCAGACAACGCCACCGATACGGAGAACCTGCTGCAACACGCACAAACCGCCCTGATGGCAGCGAAGACCCAGGGTGGGCACGGCTTCCGTTTCTTCACCGCCTCGATGAAGCAACGCGAGCGTGCCCGACGCGACATCGAAACCGCGCTTCGTCGCGCGCTGCCGCAACACGAATTGAGCCTGCACTATCAACCCAAGGTTTCCGCCGAGGATGGCCGCATCGTGGGTACCGAGGCCTTGCTGCGGTGGCACGTGGACGGGCAGGAGCTGCACAAGCCTGATCAGTTCATCCCGGTGGCCGAGGACAGTGGACTGATCCTGCCGATCGGCGCCTGGGTGCTGCGCCAGGCGTGCCGGCAGGCCAGGGCATGGCAGCAGTCCGGCCATGCCATGCCGATCTCGGTCAACGTGTCGCCGCTGCAGTTCCAGCATCCGGAGTTCTACAGCTGGCTCGACGAAGTGCTCCACGACAGCGGTCTCGATGCGGGCCTGCTTGAGCTGGAGCTGACCGAAAACATGGTGATGGCTGGCGGCGAGACCACCACCCGGCTGCTGAAGCAGATCAAGCAGCGCGGCGTCAGCCTGGCGCTGGATGATTTCGGCACCGGTTACTGCAGCCTGTCCTACCTCAAGCACTTTCCCATCGACGCGCTGAAGATTGATCGCGTGTTCGTGCGCGACCTGACCACCGATCGCGACACCGCCACCATCACCCGCGCCATCATCACGATGGCCTTGAGCCTCAACAAGCTGGTGATCGCCGAAGGGGTGGAAACCGACGAGCAGGCGCAGTTCCTGCGCGAGGCTGGCTGCAGCCAACTGCAGGGATATCTGTTTGGCAAGCCGATGCCTGCAGAGGAACTGCAGCTCAGGCTGGCGGCCAGCGACCGGGCGGGCTAGCCCTCGCCGGCATCCTTTTCGGCCAGCATCGCCTCGTACATCAAATAGTGGCAACGCTGCATGCCGAGCCCGGCATACGTCGCCTGGGCATGCTGGTTGTCGGTCTCCACATACAGCCGAAGGCCGACCGCTCCAGCCTCGGCGGCGCGCTGCGCCACGGCGGCATACAGTGCGCGGAACACCCCGCTGCGGCGAGCCTCGGGCGTGACATAGACACTCTGGATCCACCAGAAATCACCGCAGCGCCAGTCACTCCATTCGTAGGTCACCAACAGGCTGCCCAGCGCCGCGCCATCACGTTCGGCGATCAGGTAGAAGCCCCGTGCCGGCTGCTCGAATACGCCCTGCATGCCACGCTGCAAGGTCTCCGGATCGAGCCGCTTGTGCTCGGTTTCCCAGGCCATCGCTGCATTCCATGCCACCAGATCGGGCAGGTCGGTGCTGCTGGCGGCACGAATATGTACAGGCACGATGAGGCTCCATGGCTCGGGGGAGGGCTCGCATCCTAGCGCGCATCACCACACCAGCGCGCAGGATCTTCACATGCACGACTGTAGGGTCGCGGGTCTGGTCGCAGGCTGCGGCCACGGAGCATGTACGGCGGGGCCGCCATGGGCGGTCGCCGCTCCGCCACGAGTCATCGGATAGCCACGCGTGAACACAGGTAACCTGCTCGACCTGCTCAAATTGCGCCGGATACGCGCGTTTCGCCGCCGCCGCGCCGCCGCGCGCACGCGGCCGGAACAGGAGCCGGCGCTGCGCGCGGAGCTGTTCAGCACCGAACAGATGGAACGTCATGGCCGCGTGCTGGCGGCACAGCATCGGCTGCGCAGGCACTCCACCGCCGACTTGCTGCTGCACCGGCTCGCCGACAACGAGGCGGTGATCGCGCACACCTGCGAGCGCCTGACCCAGGCGACCCGGCGCAAGCGCCGCATCACCCCCGCCGGCGAGTGGCTGCTGGACAATTTCTACCTGATCGAGGAACAGATCCGGATTGCCCTGCGCCATCTGCCCAAGGGCTACAGCCGCGAACTGCCGCGACTGGAGGGTGGCCCCTCGGCGGACCTGCCGCGGGTCTATGACATCGCGCTGGAGATCATCGCCCACGGCGATGGCCGCATCGATACCGCCAGCCTGCAGCGCTTCATCCTCGCCTATCAGGAAGTGACCCCACTGAAACTCGGTGAGCTGTGGGCGATCCCGATCATGTTGCGACTGGCCCTGATCGAGAACCTGCGCCGCGTCGCGGCACTGGTCATGGCCGACTGGCGTTTTCGTGGCAAGGCCGTGCGCTGGGCCGATGCAATGACCGCCACCGCCGGGCGCGATCCCAACAGCGTGGTGCTGGTGGTAGCCGACATGGCGCGTTCGAACCCGCCGATGAATGGCCCGTTCGTGGCCGAAATGGCGCGCCGACTGCAGGGCCAGAGCCCGGCACTGGCGCTGCCGCTGAGCTGGATCGAGCAACGGCTGTCCGAATCGGGCCAAAGCATTGAGCACCTGATTCAACTGGAGGCGCAACAGCAGGCCGCCGCCCAGGTATCGGTGGGCAACAGCATCGGCAGCCTGCGCGCGTTGTCGGCCATCGACTGGCGTGATTTCGTCGAACAGGCCAGTCTGGTGGAACAGCAGCTGCGGCAGGATCCGGCGCGGGTCTATCCCGCCATGGATTTCGCCACCCGCGACCGCTATCGCCACGTGGTGGAGATGCTCGCGCGGCAGTACCGACTCAGCGAGATAGGCGTCGCCGAGGCCGCGCTGGAACTGGCCCAGACCGCTGAGGGAACGCGCGCCGATGCGGCCCTGCCGCACCATGTCGGCTTCTACCTGATCGACCAGGGCCGCCGCCGGCTGGAGCAGCAACTTGGCATCCAGCCCCGTCTGACCACGCGTCTGCGCCGCTCGTTCGATCGCGCGCCGGTAACCATTTACCTGGGCCTGCTGGTGCTGTTCACGTTTGCCTTCGCCCAGCCCTTGGTGCTGGCGGCAGCCGAGGATCAGTTGCCGCCGTGGGTGCTTGTCGCCATCGCGGTGCCGGCGGTCATCCTGGCCAGCCAGCTCGGCACCAGCCTGCTCAACTGGATGGCCACCCTGACCGTGCCGCCGAAATTGCTGCCGCGGATGGACTACTCCGACGGCATTCCGGCCAGCGCGCGCACGATGGTGGCCATTCCAAGCCTGATCGGCAGCGTCCAGGACGTGGAGGATCTGGTCGAGGCGCTGGAGGTGCGCTTCCTCGGCAACCGCAACGAACACCTGCATTTCGCCCTGCTCACCGATTTCACCGACGCCGACAGCGAAAGCCTGCCCGGCGACGAGGCACTGCTGCGGCTGGCGCGCCGACGCATCGAGGCGCTCAACGAACGCTACGCCAGCGCTGGCGCCGATCACTTCTTTCTGTTCCACCGCCCGCGCCGCTGGAACAGCACCGAACAGGCGTGGATCGGTCACGAGCGCAAGCGCGGCAAGCTGGCCGACCTCAACGCCCTGCTGCGCGGCAACGGCCATGACCGCTTCATGCTGATCGTCGGCGACATCGCGGCCCTGCCGCCGGTGCAGTACGTGATCACCCTCGATACCGACACCGAACTGCCGCGCGATTCGGCGCAGGCCTTTGTCGGCAGCATCGACCACCCGCTCAATCGCGCGGTCTACGACCCGGCAAAACGGCGTGTAGTCAGCGGCTACGCGATCCTGCAGCCGCGCGTCGGCATCAGCCTGCCGAGTACGGCGCGCTCGCGCTACGCCCAGCTTTACGGCAGTGACGCCGGCATCGACCCCTATACGCAGACGGTCTCGGACGTCTATCAGGATGTGTTCCACGAGGGCTCGTTCATCGGCAAGGGCATCTATGCGATCGATCCGTTCGAACGCGCACTGGATGGACGCTTCCCGGAAAACCGCATCCTCAGTCACGACCTGGTCGAGGGCTGCCATGCCCGCTCCGGCCTGCTCAGCGACGTGCAGCTCTTTGAGCAATACCCGGCCCGCTACAGCGCCGACGTGAAGCGTCGACACCGCTGGATTCGCGGCGACTGGCAGCTGCTGCCGTGGCTGCTGCCGTGGGCACCGACCGCGCACGATGGCTGGCGCCGCAATGCGCTCACCGCGTTGTCGCGCTGGAAGATTCTCGACAACCTGCGCCGCAGCCTGGTACCGACCTCACTTTTGGTGCTGCTGGTGTTCGGCTGGCTGGTGATTTCGCCGGTGTTGTCGTGGACCCTGGCGGTGCTGTCGATGGTGCTGGTACCACCGCTGTTGTCGGCCTTGCTCGACCTGGTGCAGAAGCCGCGTGAGGTGCAACTGGACCAGCACCTGCGGGCCGGCCTGATGGCCGGCATGCAGCACTTCGCACGCATGCTGCTGGCGCTGGCGTGGCTGCCGTACGAAGTGCAGTACGGCCTGGATGCGATCATCCGCACGCTCTGGCGCATCTCGTTCAGCCGTCGCCACCTGTTGCAGTGGCAAACCTCGAGCGAAGTTGAACGGCGCAGCAGCAATACACGGACCGCGCTGTGGCAAATGATGTGGATCGGCCCCGCCGTGGCGGTGCTGCTCAGCGCGATCCTGGTAATGGAGCGGCCGGCCATCCTGCTGCTGGCCGCGCCGCTGTTGCTGCTGTGGCTGCTCTCTCCCGGCATCGCCTGGTGGGTCAGCCAGCCACGGCGCGACGATGCCTTTGTACCGAACGCCGCGCAAACCGACTTCCTGCGAGGTCTGGCACGGCGGACCTGGGCATTTTTCGAGACCCATGTCGGGCCAGCCGAACAGTGGCTGCCGCCGGACAACCTGCAGGAAGATCCCGGGCCGGTGATCGCCCATCGCACCTCGCCGACGAATATCGGCCTGGCCCTGCTGGCCAACCTGGCCGCCTACGACTTCGGCTTCGTCAGCGCCGGGCGCCTGCTCCATCGCAGTGCGCAGACCATGGCCACGATGCAGCGGATGGCGCGTCACCGCGGCCACTTCTACAACTGGTATGACACGCTCAGCCTGCAGCCGCTGGCGCCGCTGTACATCTCGGCGGTGGACAGCGGCAATCTTGCCGGCCATCTGCTTACCCTGCGCCCCGGCCTGCTGGAGCTGATCGACGCGCCGGTGTTCCAGCCGCGCGTGCTGCACGGCCTGCTCGACACGCTGCTGCTTCTGCACGAGGCGCTGGCCAGCAACGAGACCGCGCAGACTGAACCGCTGCAGAAGACGTTGCAGCGTGCACTGAAACAGCCACCGCTCACCACCGGTGCGGCGCTGACGGTAATGCGGGAGCTGCTGGGCCAGGTGCACGACACGGCGGCATCGCTGCAGCCCGGCGCCGACAGCGAAGCGGCATTCTGGCTCTCGGCGCTGCTGGAGCAGGTTACTGATCTCTGCGATGAGACCGCCTATTTCAATCTCGACCCGGCAGCCGATGATGACGACAGCTTCCGGGGTGTGCCCAGCCTGCGCCAGCTGGCCCGTATCGAGCCACTGTGCTGGCCTGCCCACTGCAACGCCGAGCTCGTCCGCGAGCGGGCGCACGAACGCATCGCTGCGATCGAAAATCTGGTGAACGAGGCCGCCGAGCTGGCCGCGATGGACTACCGCTTTCTGTACGACAACACCCGCGACCTGCTGTCCATCGGCTACAACGTCGACCAGCGCCGGCTCGACCCGAGTTACTACGACCTGCTGGCCTCGGAGGCACGGCTGGCCAGCTTCGTCGCCATCGCGCAAGGACAATTGCCGCAGGAAAACTGGTTTTCGCTGGGCCGCCTGCTGACCACCAGCGGCGGCGAACCGGTGCTGCTGTCGTGGACCGGTTCGATGTTCGAGTACCTGATGCCGAACCTGGTGATGCCCAGCTATGCCGGCACCCTGCTGGACCAGACCTGCCGCGCGGCAGTGGCGCGGCAGATCGAGTACGGCCACCAGTTGAATTTGCCGTGGGGCGTATCCGAGTCGGGCTACCACACGGTGGATGCGCATCTCACCTACCAGTACCGCGCCTTTGGCGTGCCCGGCCTCGGCCTCAAGCGCGGGCTCGGCGACGATGTGGTGATCGCCCCCTACGCCAGCGTGCTGGCGATGACGGTGGCGCCGGCCGCCGCCACCCGCAACCTGCAGCGACTCGCCAACGAGGGCGCGCAGGGGCGCTACGGCATGTACGAGGCGATCGACTACACCCCGGCGCGTTTGCCGGTGGGCCAGGCCTCGGCGCTGGTGCAGTCATTCATGGCCCATCACCAGGGCATGAGCCTGCTGGCGCTGGACTACGCCCTGCTGGATCAGCCGATGCAGCGGCGCTTTGCGTCCGATCCGCAATTCCAGGCCACCAGCCTGCTGCTGCAGGAACGCATCCCGCGTACCGCCGCTGAATACCTGCATGCCTCCGGCTTCCCCGACAGCAATGGCGATGAGCCAGCCAGCGAGGCGCGGCTGCGCATTTTCACCGACCCCGACCGGGCGCGCCCGGCGCTGCAGCTGCTTTCCAATGGCCGCTATCACGTGATGCTGAGCAGTGCCGGCGGTGGTTACAGCCGCCGCGGCGACTTGGCGTTGACGCGCTGGCGCGAGGACATCACCCGCGACAACTGGGGCATGTTCTGCTATCTGCGCGATGTCACCAGCGGCGAATACTGGTCCACCAGCTACCAGCCGACGCGGCGCAAGACCGAGTTGTTCGAGGCGATCTTCTCCGAGGCGCGCGCCGAGTTCCGGGTGCGCGAGCGCGATATCGACAGCCACACCGAGATCGTGGTGTCACCCGAAGACGACATTGAGCTGCGCCGCACTCACATCACCAACCGCAGCCGCCAGCGTCGCTGCATCGAGCTGACCAGCTATGCCGAAGTGGTGCTGGCACCACCGGTCGCCGATGCGGCGCACCCGGCCTTCAGCAAGCTGTTCGTGCAGACCGAACTGCTGCCCGAGCTGCAGGCCATCCTGTGCAGCCGCCGCCCGCGCGCGCACGACGAGGCGGTGCCGTGGATGTGCCACCTGCTGGCGGTGCACGATGCCGATATCGAGGCAATCTCGTACGAGACCGACCGCGCCCATTTCATCGGCCGCGGGCGCAGCACGGCACGGCCGCAGATGCTCGATCGCGAACAGGCCACGCTGTCCAACAGCGCCGGTTCGGTGCTCGATCCGATCGTGGCGATCCGCTGCCGCATCACGCTGGAGCCGGAGCAGTCGGCCACGATCGATTTCGTCACCGGCCTGGCCGAACAACGCGAAGGCTGCCTGCAGCTGATCGGCAAATACCGCGACCGGCATCTGGCCGATCGCGTATTCGACCTGGCCTGGACGCATAGCCAGGTGCTGCTGCGCCAGCTCAATGCCAGCCTCGCCGACGCGCAGCTGTACGAGCACATGGCCACTGCCATCATCTACCCCAGCGCCAGCCTGCGCGCCGAACCGGCCATGCTGCGCGGCAATCGGCGCGGTCAGTCCGGGCTCTGGGGCCAGTCCATTTCCGGTGACCTGCCGATCGTGCTGCTGCAGATAGCCGACCCGGCGCGCATCGACCTGGTGCGCCAACTGGTGCAGGCGCATGCGTACTGGCATCAGAAGGGGCTGGCGGTCGACCTGGTGATCTGGAACGAGGATCGCGCTGGTTACCGGCAGGATCTGCAGGACCAGATCATGGGTCTGATTGCCTCAGGCAGCGAGGCCAACCTGCTCGACCGACCCGGCGGCATCTTCGTGCGCCCGGCCCAGCAGATGTCCAGCGAGGATCGCATGCTGGTGCTGGCCAGCGCGCGCATCGTGCTGGCCGACCACCGCGGCAGCCTGGCCGAGCAGATCGTACGGCACCAGGTGGAGACCCATGCCCCGCCGTTCGTGCCCAGTCGCAGCGAGCGCACCAGCGCCGCACCCGTGGCGCCGGATCTGCGCCCGGCCGGTCTGCTTCTGCGCAATCCGCACGGCGGCTTCAGTGCCGATGGCCGCGAGTACGTGATCAGCCTGATGCCGGGCGAAGCCACCCCGGCGCCATGGGCCAACGTGCTGGCCAACCCGCATTTCGGCACGGTGATTTCCGAGAGCGGCGGCGCCTATACCTGGGGCGAGAACGCACACGAATTCCGCCTCACCCCCTGGCATAACGACCCGGTCAGCGATGCCAGTGGCGAGGCGATCTACCTGCGCGACGAGGAGACCGGCCAGTTGTGGTCGCCGACCCCGTTGCCCTGTCGCGGCAGCGGCGCCTACGTCACCCGCCATGGCTTTGGCTACAGCGTGTTCGAGCATGAGGAGGATGGCATTCGCAGCGAGCTGTGGGTTTACGTGGCGCTGGATGCCTCGGTGAAATTCTCGGTGCTGAAACTGTCCAACCATTCCGGCCGCGGCCGCAAGCTCAGCGCCACCGCCTACGTCGAATGGCTGCTCGGCGATCTGCGCGAGAAGACCATGATGCACGTGGTCACCGAGTCGGACCCGAGCAGCGGCGCACTGTTTGCCCGCAACAGCTACAACACCGAGTTCCCGAACCGGGTCGCGTTCTTCGATCTCGATGACAGCGAACGTGGTGTCGCCGGCGACCGCAGCGAGTTCCTCGGTCGCAACGGCAGCATGCGCTCACCCGCAGCACTGGCCCGAACCCAGTTGTCCGGTCGCCTCGGCCCCGGCTTTGACCCCTGCGCCGCCCTGCAATCGCGGCTGAGCCTGGAGCCTGGCGAACAGCGCCAGCTCATCTTCCGCCTCGGCCTGGGCCGTGATGCGGGCGACGCCAGCTCGCTGGTGCACCGCTTCCGCGGCAGCGGTTCGGCCGCCGATGCACTGGCCAAGGTGCGCGCGCACTGGGAGCGCACCCTGGGCGCGGTGCAGGTACGCACACCGGAGCCGGCACTGGACATGCTCGCCAACGGCTGGCTGCTGTACCAGACCATCGCCTGCCGCATGTGGGCACGCAGCGGCTACTACCAGTCCGGCGGTGCCTTCGGTTTCCGCGACCAGTTGCAGGACTCGATGGCAACCCTGCACGCCGCGCCCGAGCTCGCGCGAGCGCAACTGCTGCTGAGCGCGGCGCACCAGTTTCTCGAAGGTGACGTGCAGCACTGGTGGCACCCACCACTGGATCGCGGCGTGCGCACCGCCTGTTCCGATGACTACCTGTGGTTGCCGCTGGCCGCCAGCCGCTACGTGCTGGCCACCGGCGATGTGGCCGTGCTCGATGTACTGGTCGGCTATATCGAAGGGCGCCCGCTGCATCCGGGCGAGGAATCGTATTACGACCTGGCGCAGCCCTCAGGCATCCACGAAACGCTCTATCAGCACTGCGTGCGGGCGATCGAGCACAGCCTGCCGCGCGGCGTGCACGGCCTGCCGCTGATTGGCAGTGGCGACTGGAACGACGGCATGAATCGGGTCGGTGAGGCTGGCCGTGGCGAGAGCGTGTGGCTGGGCTTCTTCGCCGGCGAGGTCATGCAACGCTTCGCCGAGATCGCGCGACTGCGTGGCGACGACAGCTTCGCGCGGCACTGCGATGACGAGATCGAGAAACTGCGCGAAGCGCTGGAAGGACAGGCCTGGGATGGCGCGTGGTATCGGCGCGCCTGGTTCGATAACGGCACTCCGCTGGGCGCCCACGGCAATCTGGAATGCCGTATCGATTCGATTGCGCAGAGCTGGTCGGTGCTTTCCGGCATGGCGTCGCCCGCGCGGCGGCAGCAGGCCATGGAATCGCTGGACCAACACCTGGTGCGCCGCGATGCGGGGCTCATCCAGTTGCTCGATCCGCCCTTCGACAAGTCGCCGATGGACCCGGGCTACATCAAGGGCTACGTGCCCGGCGTGCGCGAGAACGGCGGCCAGTACACGCATGCGGCGATCTGGGCCACGATGGCCTTTGCCGAGCTCGGCGACAGCGCCCGCGCCTGGGAATTGCTGCGCATGATCAACCCGGTC
>JBBQQL010000138.1:0-11147 GCA_038215995.1 Lysobacterales bacterium | reverse complement strand
GCGCCTTGATGCGGATGGTCGAATCGACCAGCGAATATTCGCTGTGCAGGTGCAGGTGGGTATAGCGGACGGTCATGCAGGTTTACGCAGTGAGTCCACGAAGGCTACCGGTCACCATGCCTGGCGGCAAGATTGACTTGTGCGGCCTTTGCGCGAACCCATGCAGGTGAACCGGTTGACCCTTCCATCCGCATCCTTGCCAGGGGCGGGGTGGGGCGGTTTGAGTGAGACCAACGCGTCCCGTACCCCGCAGCGGGGCGTGCATTCAGCCTGTGGGGAGCGCTTCAATGGACATGGAAGCGGTTGTCGCTGTCGACCTTCACGTAGTGATCCAGACTGTTCACGCGCAGGGGCTGGCGGTCGTAGTCGGTATGGCTGCGTGACGGCGCGGCCGCCGCTTCGTTGGCATTCGGTTTGGCGTGCCGGTGAACCGGCCTTGCCGGTTGCGTGCTCGGGGGGCGTTCTTTCAGCATCATGATGCGGCTCCTGCGTTTGCCGGGTCGATCCTCATCTGACTGACTCGGCGTAGTGAGCGCCTCCATGCGAAGGGTGACTCCTGCTTCAATAGATGCGCGGGTGGCAAGGAAAGTTGCAGGTACTTATGGCCTATGCCGCGCCGACAGGCGGTCTGGCGCCTTTAAAACAGCGCGCCTTGGGTCAACAGCAATCGCACCGGCGCGAAGCTCTGCCGATGCTGCGGGCAGGGGCCGAGTCGTTGCAGCGCGGCCAGATGTGCCGGGGTCGGATACCCCTTGTGCACGGCGAAACCGTAGCCGGGATGCGTCGCGTCGAACGCCACCATCAGCCGATCGCGGGTGACCTTGGCCAGGATCGAGGCGGCGCTGATCGCCGGCTCAAGCGCATCGCCGCCGACAATCGCGCGGCCCGGGCAGGGCAGGTCGCGGGGCAGCTTGTTGCCGTCGATCAGCGCATGCTGCGCCGTCGGTGACAGTCCGGCCACGGCGCGACTCATGCCAGTCATGGTGGCCTGGAAGATGTTGAGCAGGTCGATCTCCGCCGGTTCGATCAGCACGATGCTCCAGGCCAGGGCGCGCTCGATGATCTGCGGATACAGTGCTTCGCGTTTCGCCTCACTGAGTTTCTTGGAGTCGTTGAGGCCGGCGATGGGGCGGTCCGGATCGAGGATCACGGCGGCGACGGCCAGCGGGCCGGCTAGCGGACCACGGCCGGCTTCGTCGACGCCGGCGACAAGCAGGCCCTCCTCGTTCGAGTGCTCTTCGTGAGCGCTGGACGGGGGCGGGCAGTGATGTCTTTCTTGCGCAGATGAGGAGCGCAGGTTGCCAGAGGACCTAGCCACCGAGGGCGCCTTCATCGATCAATTCGGCAATCGCTGCGGCGGCGCGTTCCCCGGCGCCGCCTTCAAGATCACCGCGCAACTCACGATGCAATCGTTCGAACGCGGCCACGATTTCACCGCGTCGTTCGTCGTCTTGGAACAGCGCCAGGGTAGCCGCTGCCAGCTGCGGCGCCGTGCAGTTCTCCTGCATCAACTCCGGTACCGGCAGGTTGTCGCCGAGGCCGGCGGCGCGGGCCAGGATATTGGGTAGCGAATAGATGTCGGTCTTCAGCATGTTCAGCGCGCGCGCGATGCGATAGCTGGTGGGCGCGACCCGATAGCCCACCACCATCGGGCGCTTGGCCAGCATCGCCTCCAGCGTGGCGGTGCCCGAGGCCAACATGACCACGTCGGCGGCCAGCATGGCCTCATGCGCGTGACCGTCCATCAACTGGGGACTGAACCCGTCGCGAGGAGCCTGGGCCAACAGCTGCTCCAACTGGGCATGCACCTGCGGGTTGGCGGTCGGTATCAGCACACGCAGCCCCGGCAGCGCAGTGGCCACCTGCGCGGCGGCATCGATGAAAATCCGGCCCAGTCGCGCCACCTCGGAGGGGCGGCTGCCGGGCAGCACCGCGAGCACCGGCGTCTGCTGCGGCAGGTGCAACTGGTCGCGCGCGCCGGCCCGGTCAGATATCAGTGCGAAGCGGTCGGCCAGCGGGTGGCCCACGAAACGGGCGTCAATGCCATGTCTGGCGTAGATCGCGGGCTCCATCGGAAACAGGCACAGCACGCGCTGCGCGCTGTGGCCGATTTTCTCGGCGCGCTTCTCGCGCCAGGCCCAGACCGACGGGCTGACATAGTGCACGGTGCGCAGGCCGGCGTGCTTCAGTCGTTTTTCCACGCCGAGATTGAAGTCCGGCGCGTCGATGCCGATCACCACCGCCGGGCGCGCCTGGAGCAAACGCGCCACCAGGGACGTGCGCAGGCGCAGCAGGCGCGGCAGATGGCGAACGACCTCGCTGAAGCCGAACAACGACAGTTCGTGGATGTCGTACCAGGAGTCAAACCCCTGCGCCTGCATGCGCGCGCCGCCGATGCCGACGAAGCGCGCGTCGGGATAGCGCTGACGAAGGGCGAGGATCAGGTCGGCACCGAGCTGGTCGCCGGAGTCCTCACCAGCGAGGATGGCAATCAGCGGTGCGGGTGCTGCTTCAACAGTCGACATGATTCATCCCGCACAAGAGCAGATATGCAGAGGGCATTCGCCGGGATGCGCTGTGCGCATGTCAGCGTGCCAGTGCCCGCTCGCTGTGGTCCAGAAAATCCAGCATGGCGCGCACGTCTTCACTTTCCCGCGCCTGTTCGGTGAGCTTTTCGCGCGCCTCGGGCAGCGACAATCCCGCCATGTACAGGGTACGGTAGGCGCGCTTGATCGCGGAAATGCGAGCAGCATCGAAGCCGCGACGCTTCAGCCCCTCACTGTTGATGCCGCGCGGTCGGCCCTGCTGCTCATTGGCCATGGTCAGAAACGGCGGCACATCATGGCCAACCAGGCAGCCCATGCCGATAAAGGCGTGCGCGCCGATCTTGCAGAACTGGTGCGCGCCGGAATAGCCGGCAAACACGGTCCAGTCGCCCACCTCGACGTGTCCGGCCAGCGCGGCGTAGTTGGAGAACACCACGTTGTTGCCGAGCTGGCAGTCGTGCGCAATGTGCACGTAGGCGAGCAGCCAGTTGTCGTTGCCGATGCGGGTGGCACCGCCGCCATCACCGGTACCACGATTGATGGTGACGAATTCGCGAATCAGGTTGCGGTCGCCGATGATCAGTTCAGTACGCTCGCCAGCAAACTTCTTGTCCTGCGGATCGCCACCGAGCGATGCGAATTGGGCGATGCGGTTGTCGCGCCCGATACGGGTGGGCCCGTCGATCACCACGTGCGGCCCGATTACCGTGCCATCCCCAACCTCCACGTCGGCTCCTATGACGCTGTACGCACCGATGCTGACGTTGGCACCGATGACGGCGGCGGGATCAATCAGCGCGGTGGGATGAATCATTTGTCGGCCCTCGCAGCGCACATCAGTTCGCAACTGGCCACTTCCTTGCCATCAACCAAGGTTCGCGCCACGAACAGGCCCATACCACGGACCAGGCGCTTCTGGGTCACCTCCAGGCGTAACTGGTCGCCGGGAATTACCGGCGCACTGAAACGCGCATTGTCGACCTTGACCAGGTAAAACAAGGGGTTGCCCTGGTCGCCCTTGAGTCGTCGGGAGATCTGGGTGAGCAGGCCTGCCGCCTGGGCCATTGCCTCGATGATCAATACACCGGGCATGACCGCGTGACCGGGGAAATGACCCTGGAAGAATGGCTCGTTGATGGTCGCATTCTTCAGGGCGACCACGCTGACGTCGGGCACGATCTCGATGACCCGGTCCACCAGCAGGAAAGGATAGCGATGCGGCAGCAGATCCTGTATCTGTTCCACGTTGATGGGCATCGTCATGGAATTTGTTTTTTCACTCATTGTCGCCGTCCTTTTCCAGCGCCGACAGTCGGCGCGCGTACTCGTCCAGATGTTTGAAGCGTGCTGCATTCTTGCGCCACTGGAGATTCTCCTGCAGCGGCACGCCCGATGAATATTCGCCTGGTTCACGAATGGAGCGGGTGACCAGACTCTTTGCCGTAATGGTAACCCGATCGGCTACTTCGAGATGGCCCAGCACGCCTGCGTTGCCGCCGATCATGCAGTAACGACCGATCTTTGCGCTGCCGGCAACCGCGGCGCAGCCAGCCATGGCGGTATGGGCACCGACGTGTACGTTGTGGGCGATCTGGATCTGGTTGTCCAGCCGCACATCTTCCTCCAGCACGGTATCGTCAAGTGCGCCGCGGTCGATGGTGGTATTGGCACCTATTTCGCAATCATCGCCAACGCGCACGCCGCCGAGCTGCGGCAGCTTGATCCAATGGTCGCGATCGAACGCCAGTCCGAACCCATCCGAACCGATCACTGCGCCGGGGTGTACCAATACGCGTCGGCCGAGCGAGACTCGAGTGACCAGAGTCACCCGCCCCACCAGTCGCGAGTGGGCGCCGACCGTGCAGTGTTCGCCGATGATGCAGTGTGGCCCGAGGATCACGCCGTCCTCGATCACCGCACCCTCCTCGATCACGCAGCAGGGGCCGACGCTGGCGCTGTCACTTACCCGGGCACTCGCAGCGACCACGGCGCTGGGATGGATCCCGGCCGGTGCGGCCGGCAACCGTTCGAACAGCGCCGCGATTTTCGCATAGGTGACATAGGGGTCGCGGGCGATCAGCGCCGTGGCTGGGCAATCGGTGGCGTCCACCTCGGTCAGTACCACCACGCCGGCGCCGGTAGCCGCCAGCTGGTTCGCATATTTGCTGTTGGAGAGGAAGGTCAGTTGAGTGGGGCCGGCGCCGGCCAGGGTGCCGACCCCATCAACCCGCTGGCTGCCGTCGCCCTTGACGACCAGCTCGAAACGCTCGGCCAGCTCGGCCGCTGTGTACTGGATTACGCTCATGCTTGCTCCGGACTTTGCCGGTCATTGTAGGCGCTGCCGCCCAAAAGTCCGACAGACTCTCGCTCCCGGCACGCCAGCGGACAAAAGAAAGCGCGGGCAAGCCGCGCTTTCTGATCTGTCGCGAGTTCGGTCAAGGTCAGAACTGGCTGCCGAAGGTGAACTGCAAACGCTCCTCGTAGTGGCTGTCGTCTGCCTGGGTGCGCAGTGGTACGGCGAGGCTGATGATCAGCGGACCGATCGGCGCCTGCCAATGCAACGACACGCCGGTGGACACACGCAGGGTGCTGGCGTTGAAGCTCTGGTAGTTCTTGTACACGTTGCCAGCGTCCACAAACCACGACACGCGAGCGGTGTTGATGTCCTTCAGGAACGGCAGCGGGATGTAAAGCTCAGCCTGGCCAAGCACCTTGAAGGCGCCACCCACGGGTTGAGCGTAGCTGCCGTCCGAGCACAGGCCGCTCTTGGATTCGGTCGCGCCCGAAGTGACGCAGATACGTGGTCCCAATGTGTTGTCCTGGAAGCCGCGCACGTCCGACACGCCGCCGGAGTAGAAATTGTTCCAGAACGGGAAGTCCTGCCGCATGTCGACCAGGGTGTGATCGGTGGTCGCCGACTTCAGCTGGTTGTAAGCCGCATCGCTGAGGCCGTTGGTGCCATAGGTATCGCCGTAGCCGACCACGCCATTGAGGTACAGCACGAAGCCCTTGCCGATCGGCCAGTAGTGGTTGGCCTGGGCGGTCAGCTTCCAGGTCTGCACGGTGGAGCCCGGCAAGGCCACATCGGTCGACACCGAGATCAGGCCGCCGCGGGTCGGTGCCCAGTAGCCATTGCGGGTGTCGTGATTCCAGCCCAGCGTGCCGGTCCACGAATGCATCGTGTTGTTGCCGATCTCGTTCTGGTAATCGATCAGCGTCTGTGGGCTGTAGCCCGGAATCAGGTTGATCTTGTTGCTGCTCAGGCCCAGGCCCACCCGCACGCCATCCGTTTCGCTGATCGGGATGCCGAGGTAGGTTGAGAACGCCTTGTTGCTGGTGGCGTAGTCGGCAAAGATCGAGCTGGCGTTGCCGTAGTCGGTCTTGGTGTAGGTCAGGTTGTAACCAATACCCACGCCGCTGTCGGTCAGGTACGGGTTGTAGTAGTTCATGCCGTAGCTGGTGGTATAGGTACTGCGCGACCCGCTGACCGAAAAGCTGTCGCCGGTGCCAAACAGATTGTTCTGCGTCAGCGAGGCATTGAGGATGATGCCGGAGTACTGCGAATAACCCACGCCGAACTGCACGCTGCCGGCGGACTGCTCCTCCACCTTGATTGTCACGTCGACCTTGTCCTGCGTGCCGGGAACGAGCTTCTTGTCGACGTCCACGGTCTTGAAGTAGCCCAGTCGTTGCAGACGGATTTTGGATCGATCGATCGCTGCCTGCGAATACCAGGAGCCTTCCAACTGGCGCATTTCACGGCGCAGCACGTTGTCCTCGGTACGGGTATTGCCGGCGAAGATGACGCGGCGCACGTAGACGCGCTGGCCTGGCTCCACGTACAGGGTCAGGTCGACGGTGTGCTTTTCCTTGTCCAGCTTCGGAATCGGGGTCACTTTGGCGAAGGCATAACCGATGTTGGCCAGCACGGCCTTGATCGCCTTGGTGCTGTCTTCGATCGCGGCGCGGTTGAACGTTTCGCCGGCCTTGATGAAGACCAGCTGGCGCATGGTCGCCTCGGGCAGGATCAGATCACCGAGCAGTTTCACGTCGGCGACCGTGTAGATGTCGCCTTCCTTGATCGAGGTATCGATGTACATCGAACGCTTGTCCGGTGCGATCGCTACCTGGGTGGAGTCGACGCCGAAGTCCGCGTAACCGCGATTCATGTAGTACGACTGCAGCTTTTCCAGATCGCCGGAGAGCTTTTCACGCGAGTACTGATCGTTCTTCGAGTACCAGGACATCAGGTTCGGGGTACCCGACTCGAAGTCCTTGCGGATCGCCTTGTCGGTGAAGGCGTGATTGCCAAGGATGTTGATTTCCTCGACCTTGGCGGCCTTGCCTTCGCGGATCTCGATGTCCACGGCGACGCGATTGCGATCGAGCCTGATTACATGCGGGATCACCGACACGTTGTACTTGCCGCGGTTGTAGTACTGCCGGATCAACTCCTGCTGCACGTTTTCGACGGCAAGGCGGTCAAAGGTCTCGCCTTCGGACAGGCCGATCTGCTTGAGGCCTTTCTTCAGGTCGTCAGTCTTGATGTCCTTGTTGCCGCGGATCGTCAGCTTGGCGATCGACGGCCGTTCGACCACCTTGATCACCAGGATGCTGCCGTCGCGATCAAGCTCGACATCGCTGAAGAACTTGGTCTGATAAAGCGCGCGGATCGCTCGCTGGGCGTCGGCATCGGTAATTTTGTCGCCCTTGCTCAGCGGCAGGTAGTTGTAGACCGTGCCGGCCGAGATACGGCTGAGACCGTCGATGCGAATGTCCGACACCACAAACGGGTCGAACGCGAGCGCATTGGCGGAGAGGGAGGCAAGCAGGATCAGCGCGGCGATACGCTTCATCGTCGGTTCCGTTGGTTATTTCGATGGAGCAGCCAGCGCGGCCGCCCCGATCAACGCATGAGGCAGGGACGAGCCCTGCCTCAAAAGAGAATCAGCACACCTGGGCAGGCATGCATCCAGTGACACATCACCACACCGTGCTGCGACGTGCGCAGACAGGCACGGCTTGGGCAAGCGGTTGTCGCCAGGCGTCCTTGTCACGACAGCAACATGCGATGAATATCGTTGTAAAACGCCAGCCCCATCAGGCTGAACAACAACGCCAGGCCGATGTATTGACCGACGATCATCACCTGCTCGCTGACTGGGCTGCCTTTGACCAGCTCGACAACATAATACAGCAGGTGTCCACCATCCAGGATCGGGATGGGCAGCAGGTTCAGAATGGCCAGACTGAGCGAGACCAGCGCAAGAAACTGCAGAAACCACGCCAGGCCCATGTTGGCCGAGGCATTGGCCACGGAGGCGATCCCGATCACTCCGGACAGGTTCCTGGTCGAGGCCTGCCCCGTCAGCATCTTGCCCAGCATGTTGAAGGTTTGCGCGGTGTTGTGCCAGGTGGTGTTCAGCGACGCGCGCAGGGCCTTGATGGGGCCGTAACGCAAGGTAACCAGCTCGGTGGCTGGTGCGCCCACGCCGATCACCCAGTTCACCGGTTGACCTTCCAGCGCCTCGCGCTGTGCATCCACGCTCAAGGTCATGGGCTTGTCGCCGCGCAGGATCGACAACGACAGATGTGGGGACTTGCTGGCTTCGGCGGGAACCAGCTTTTGCAAGGTGGCATAGTTTTCCACCGGCTGGCCATTGACGCCCGTGATGCGGTCATCCACGTGCATGCCTGCCAATGCCGCCGGCTTGCCAGGCACGACGGTAGCTGCGATAGCCGGCGGCGGTGACGGTTGCAGGCCCAGTGTGTCCAGGTACTGGCCAAGGTCTTCGCCGGGCGGCAACTCGTTCAGCGGCAGCGCTACCTGTCGTGGCTGATGGTTGCTGCCACTGACGGTCAGCATCAGAGGCGCGCGGCCGAGCAGGGCATTGGTCACTACGTCCATGGCATCGGTCCAGGTGCTGACTGCCTGTCCGTCAATGCTGAGAATGCGGTCACCCGGCTGGATGCCAGCCTTGGCCGCCATGCTCTGCGGCGTTGCGGTTACCACCGGAGCGACGTCCGGGCGACCTAGCATGAACATCAGCCAGAACGCGGCGATGGTGAAAATCAGGTTGAAGCCGGGGCCGGCGGCCACGATGGCGATGCGTTTCCATACCGATTTGCCAGTGAACTCCTGATCGCGCAGGGCCGGATCGACGTCGCCCTCACGCGCATCGAGCATCTTGACGTAGCCGCCCAGCGGAATCGCGGCGATCTGGTACTCGGTACCGTCGCGAGCGATGCGCTTCCAGATGGCATGGCCGAAGCCGACCGAAAAGCGCAGCACCTTGACGCCGCAGCGGCGCGCGACCCAGTAGTGGCCAAATTCATGGAAGGTCACCAGCACGCCGAGCGTGACCAGCAACCAGAACACCGAGCCGAAAAAGGAAGTCATCAAGTACCGTGAAGAAGGGTTATCGGAGCAAGAATATCAGCAAGCGCTGCGCAGCACGCGACGGGCGGCTTCGCGGGCGAGGCGGTCTCGTTCCCCAAGCGCTGGAACATCGACCACAGGTTGCGCCGGCAGTTCCGCAAGTACCGCCTCGACGACATCGGCGATCGAGAGGAAGGGCAGGGCACCGGCGAGGAATGCCTCCACCGCGACCTCGTTGGCGGCATTGAGGATCGCCGGAGCGTCACCACCGGCACGCAGCGCCTGAAAGGCCAGCGCCAGGCAGCGGAAGGTGGCGAGGTCAGGTGGCTCGAACTGCAGCGGCGCACAGGCGGCCAGGTTCAGCGAGGGAACCCCGGCCTCAACCCGCTCCGGCCATGCCAGCGCATGGGCGATCGCCGTGCGCATATCCGGGTTGCCCAGCTGGGCCAGCACCGAGCCATCGATGTATTCGACCATCGAGTGCACCAGACTCTGCGGGTGTACCACCACGTCGATCGCATCGGCTGGTGCACCGAACAGATGATGCGCCTCGATAACCTCCAGGCCCTTGTTCATCAGGGTGGCCGAGTCGACCGAGATCTTGCGGCCCATCACCCAGTTCGGGTGCTTGCAGGCCTGCTCAGGGGTGATCGCGGCCAGTTGCTCGCGGGTTCGACCCCGAAACGGGCCACCCGAGGCGGTAAGTATCAGCTTGCGTACGCCGCTCTTGCGCAGATCGGGTCGTCCGCCGGGCAGGCACTGGAAGATTGCGTTGTGTTCGGAATCCACTGGAATCAGCATGCCGCCACCGGCTTCCATCGCCTGCAGCAGCAGCGGGCCGGCCATGACGATGGATTCCTTGTTGGCCAGCAGCAGGCGCTTGCCGGCGCGTGCAGCGGCCAACGTGGAGTCCAGCCCGGCGGCGCCGACTATCGCCGCCACCACGGTGTCGCACAGCGTGCTCGCGGCAGCGGCGGTCAGCGCGTCGTGCCCGCTGGCCACGTCGCAACGCACGCCGGCGGCGCCGAGTCGACGCGAGAGCTCGCCTTCCAGCGCGGGGTCGGCAATCACGGCCAACTCGGGTCGATGCAGCACGCACAAAGCCACCAGCGCCTCGACCTGCCGATGGGCGGTGAGCACGGTGGCGCGAAACCGCTGCGGATGACGTGCGATCACATCGAGCGTGTTGCCGCCGATCGAGCCGGTTGCGCCGAGGACGGCAACGTTCTGCATCTTTACAAACCCAACACGAGCAGGCCGGCGGCGAAGACCGGCAATGCGGCGAACACGCTGTCCAGTCGGTCCATCAGGCCGCCATGGCCGGGGATAAGGGTGCCCGAATCCTTCACCTGGGCATGCCGTTTCATCAGGCTTTCGATCAGGTCACCCACGATGGAGATCGCCACCGTGATGGCGCCGAGCAGCGCCAGCGCCAGCAACTGGACGTCGCGCACATCCAGCAACCAGCCGCCGATCAAGACCACCAGCACGCCGGCAATCATGGCGCCGTACGCTCCAGCCCAGGTCTTGCCCGGGCTGATCTGCACGGCCAGTTTGCGCTTGCCGAACGTGCGGCCGCTGAAGTAGGCGCCAATGTCCGAAGCCCATACCACCACCAAGGCGAGCAAGGTCCAGGCATGCCCGTGCGGGACGCGTTCGTGAATGCTCAGCAGTGCCACGTAGGTCGGAAAAATCACGAACGCGCCGGCGATCAGTTTCAGCGCGCCGTTTTCCCGGGTAGGGGCGGCGCCAAAGGCGAAGTGACGCAGCCAGAAGCAGGCGAGCAGCCACCAGGTCACCCCGGCGGCGAGCAGCAAGGGTGTCAACGCAGTGGCGCGCAGCATCCAAAGCACCGCAAAGACGAGGCTGGCCACGAGCAGAAGCGCGATACGTCCGATGCGGTTGGTCAGGCCGCTGAGCTGGGCCCACTCCCGCAGGGCGCCAAGGAAGGCCAGCGCGACGACGGCGGCGAATAGCGCCGTTGGTGCCAGCAGAATGAGCAGGATCACCAGAGGTGCGAGCACCAGGGCGGTCAGAGTGCGCTGAAGCAGCATGGCGATCCTCAGGAGGTGGCGGTGACTTGCTCACCGGTGCGGCCAAAACGGCGCTCGCGGCGGGCATAGTCGTCGATGGCCTGACGCAGGCAAGCCTGGTCAAAATCGGGCCACAGGGTCTCGGTAAAGTACAGCTCGGCGTAAGCGACCTGCCACAGCAGAAAATTG
>JBBQQL010000137.1:0-11201 GCA_038215995.1 Lysobacterales bacterium | reverse complement strand
CGCAGCGGTTTCGACAACCCGCAGCCGCTCGCCGCCAACCAGCCGCTGACCTATCAGTTCGCCCTGCCCGCCAGCAACCATGTGTTCCTGCCCGGCCACCGCATCATGGTGCAGGTGCAATCGAGCTGGTTTCCGCTGTATGACCGCAACCCGCAGACGTTTGTGCCCAACATCCTGCGGGCCAAGCCGGAGGACTACCGCAAGGCCACCCAGCGTATCTACCACGCGCCCGGCGAGGCAAGCTATATCGCGTTGCCGATGGTTGGTGGCTGAGCGAACAGCCCCTCAGCCAACGTCAAAAAAGGGGGCGGAGGAAGCCCATGCAACGGCACCTCCTACCCGCCCTCGACTATCGACTAGCGATGCCCGTTGCCGTCCTTGTTGTCCTTCTGGTCCTTGTTTCTGTCAGACCGGCCTTTGCCCTTGTTGTCAGCGCCACGTGATTCCTGTGCAGGCTGCGAGCGTCGTTCCTGCTGCTGGACATTGCGTTGTTGCTGCTGCTGAACCTCCTGCTGCTGCCGCACATTCCTTTGTTGCTGCCGCTGAACATCCTGCTGCTGCCGGGCATTCCGCTGCTGTTGCTGCTGCACTTCCTGCTGTTGCCGCACATTCATTTGTTGCTGCCGCTGAACATCCTGCTGCTGCCGGGCATTTCGCTGTTGTTGCTGCTGCACTTCCTGCTGCTGTCGCACATTTCGCTGTTGCTGCCGCTGAACCTCCTGCTGCTGCCGAACGTTGCGCTGCTGTTGCTGCCTCTCAACATCCTGCTGCCGGACATTACGCGGCTGTTGCCGATCGTTCTGTTGTTGCTGTTGTTGCTGTCGGCCATGCGAGTCCGCGCCCTGACGACGCCGATCAAGAATCTGCCGGCTTACCGCTTCGCGCGGCTGGTAGCGATAGCTGCGCGACTCGATCGAGCGTTGTCGATCCAGTTGGCGGGGATAGCGGCTGCCGCTGTAATGACGTTGATAACTGGGGAGCGGCGCGGCCCGTGGCACGGAGTGGCGGTCCCAGCGATCCCATCCGTTGCGCTGCCGTTCCCAGTCGCGACCCCAATGCTGGCCCCAGCGCGGGGCGGAGTCGCCACGCCAGCCGCGAAAATAAGCGGGCGGGCGGCGGTAATAGCGCACCGGCACGCGCAGCATGAACAAGGGCACATAGGCTGGTGAAACGAAGTCCCACGGGCCGTTGTACCAGGTGCTCGAATACCATTCATCATCCTGATAGACCCAGTACAGGCCATCGTAGAAGAAGTAGTTCGAATCCACTCGCGGGTCGTAATACACCGGATAACCCGGAATGCGAACCAGTGCCGGATACGTCGACATCACCAGTCCAAGGCTGACGCCGCGGTTGCCGATACCAATGCTCAGTTGGGTCTGGGCCTGCGCCTGGCTCGAGACCGCCGAACCAAGCAATATCGCCATGGCAAGAATCACGTAACGCATCGTCTGAACTCCCATTGGATGAATCGCTGTCGCTGTCGCCTCAATGCCGTTGCCACTCGCGGCCTGGGGTCGCGACGCCAGAGATACGGACAACCACCCGGGCGGGCCGCCGCAGCAGCAGTTGACTTGCCCATCATCACCGCGTCACGCGATGACAGCGTGATGGTAGGCAGTCGCCGCTTAACCTCCGCCGTCCCCGTATCGCAAAGGTCAGGGCGATGACAGCTCGGCCTGCTCGAGGAACAGGCTTTGCAGATCGCCGGCCAGATCCCGACCGCCGTGAGTCAGGCGAAAGCGGGCGTGTGCGTCGCTCAAGGCACACGCGCCGTCGATAACCCCAAGTACGTTGGCCGTGGCATCGATGGCCACCTGCCGGGTCAGCTCCAGCAGCACGTCGCGCTGCTCCGGAGTCAGATCACTGAACAGTGTCAGCACACGTTTCCAGTAAGGCTCCGAGGCCTGCTCGGCACGCGTATGGCAAAGCAGGTCGCGATACGTCGCTGTGCTTTCCTCCACGACGACAGCATGAAGCTGCGATACGAATTCTTGCGGCGACATATCGGCCATCATCTTCCATCCCGTCGCTGTAGCGGCTCGGCAGATGCTGCCATTCCATGCAATGGAAAGGTGAGCAATGTCCGCTCCGGGCGGCGGACTAAACCGAAGCGTAGCGGAACTTCGACCATCCGGTGGGATGCTTCGGCCATGCGCAAAAGACATGAAGGAGATCCGTTCGACGTGGCCGGTGACGACGTGTTGCTCCTCCTGGTGGATGCCGCGGAATGCGCCGAGGCTGCATCGAGTCAACGACCCTGCCCTGCCGCACCACCGGATGACCGAGCCGAACCGCGGAAACATGGATCAGATCGCCCATCAACAGCAGCGTCCCTTCGCTCTCGATCAGGCAGGACGGGCGCCCCACGGCATGTCCGAAACCGGGTTACGACGCGACCCCAGGCGGCAGCTAGACACGGCCATCATTCGGGTGAGGCAGAACTTAACGCGCCCAGAGCACTCTGACCCCTGTGCTTCCCCCGCTCGATCCGCTGCCACGGCGAACGCCACCGGGCTGACGCGGAACAGCATGGGTACGCACGCTACCCACTGAAACCATCACCTGCGACGACGCAAAAACCCAACGGAAACCATCATCATGAAACGCCACCTGGCCTGCGCGACTGTCATCGGGCTGCTGAGTGCATGCACGCAACAACAAAGCCTGCGCAACACCGCTGCGACCGGTTACTACGTCAGCAGCGAAACCGTCGAGGACGCTTCCAACTGCGTCTCCGGACGCTGGTCCGGCAAATCCACCGAACTGTCCGTCGTGCCGCTGGCCGGAGGCACGAGCATTGAACTCTGGGATGGGGCGAACGGCCCCCTGCTTGCCCTGGTGGACATTCTCGCCACAGGGGCAACTACCACGGCCAAGTACTATTCGAAATCGGGCCACGACTCGTGGTATTCCGACCAGGTCATGGACTGCATGCACGCGACCTCATCCATCCAGTAACCGAGCATCGAGATGACGAACGATCGCGCTGATCCATGCCCGTGTTGTCGGCTGCTGCGGGGGAGGAAGTTGCGCTGGCAGGCGCTGTTTGCTGAGCAAAGGCTGCGCTGGAAAAGAGCATTACCCACGCACTGGCCAGCGATGACATCACCAGTGAGGAAACAGGGCGCATGGGTTCAAGTCCATGCAAAGCATGCCGCCAGCGAGACGCTGAGCGGACGCTCGTGGTCCAGCACGCAAAGTGAGCGGTTCGTGCAACCTGCGCGATCAGCGCGTTGGTGAACGGACGACTTCAAGCAGGTGCTGTGAAATATCGTTGTTCGCCGTCGTGCCGACGTTCCGTGACCGCCTCACCGATGGCCAGGACAACGGCCACTGCACGCACTCTTCATCGCAAGCGCTGCACGCTCAAGGAGTACTCTGCTACTCAGCATGAGCGCCGCGGTGGCAGCGCATGCCCCGCAGCAACAACCGCCCCAACGCCATGGAGTACGATCATCAAACGCCGACCACGCCTACCCTCGCTCGCGACCGACTGGTTCGATCTCGCGCAAAGCTCGATGGAACTGATGCAGGGCTCGGCGACCGTGATCGCCACCCGCACCGCGGCCATGGCCAAGGCCGGAGCCCACCCTTCCGCCGCGCATGATCGGGAGATGAAGCGGATGGTTGACGAGAAGGTCGATGCATCCGCCGCGTCGTTGGCCGGGATGGCGTTCACCGCCGCGACATCGTGCCAATCTCTCTGGCTGGGTTCGCTGCTGAGCGGGCACTCGCCCACCAGTTCGCAGCTCCAGCGCGCCACCAC
Source organism: Lysobacterales bacterium (assembly GCA_038215995.1). Taxonomy (GTDB): domain Bacteria; phylum Pseudomonadota; class Gammaproteobacteria; order Xanthomonadales; family Rhodanobacteraceae; genus Rhodanobacter. The sequence goes on along the minus strand of JBBQQL010000137.1, from coordinate 7,432 downwards.
TCGGGTTCTTGGTGCCGGCATCGCGCCTTACCAGAAGACCGTTCGCAGCAATGTAAAGCGGCTGCGAAAGTAGTCTGTCATGCGGGATCGGCTGCAAAGGTCGCGTTCCGCCACGATTGATCCCGCGGAGCCACTTGCGGTCATTCAAGAAGCGAATCAGCCAGTCACCTTGCCCGCCGCGCTACCATCGCGCTTTTCCCGAAGTCACGAAACCCCATGATCGCGAAGCTTTTCGGTCTGCTCGCCGCCGCCATTGTCGAACTGATCACACGCAGCGGATACCTCGGCATTGTGTTGTTGATGGGTATCGAGAGCGCCTGCATTCCGCTGCCTTCGGAGGTGATCATGCCGTTCGCCGGCTATCTCGTATTCAAGGGCACCCTGGTGCTGTGGATCGTCGTGCTGGCCGGCGCCGTCGGCTGCGTGCTCGGCTCGTTGCTGGCGTATGCGGTCGGCGCGTGGGGCGGTCGACCGCTGGTGGAGCGCTACGGAAAGTACGTGCTGATCTCACGTCGGGATCTGGATCTGGCCGACCGCTGGTTTCGCGAGCGTGGCGGCATCATCATCTTCGTGGGGCGGTTGTTGCCGGTAATACGCACCTTCATCGCCTTTCCTGCCGGTGTGGCGCGCATGCCGATCTGGCGGTTCTGCCTTTATACCTTCCTCGGCTCGCTGATCTGGTGCGCGCTGCTGGCCTGGATCGGGGTGAAGCTGGGCGAGCACTGGGACACCCTGGGCAACTGGTTCCATCGCTTCGACGCCACGATCCTTGCGGTACTGCTGGTCGCCTTCGGCTTGTACGTCTGGCGGCACGTGCGGCATCTGCGCGAGGGGTAAATGCGCTACTTGCCAGAGCCATGGCATCGGGGAAAATCGGGACGCCACGGAAGCCGTGAGAAAGGCATCAGCAATATCTCCTGACACCCTTTTCCGCTCACCCCGCGATTGCGTTTACCTGCACGGGCAACCTAGTTGGCGTCGTGCTGGAACACGACCTGGTCAGCGGTCTTGAAGGTCGATACGGCCAGGCGCATGCGTTGCACCTGATCAAGCAGGCTCTTCGAGGCGGCCTCCGACTCCTCGACCAGAGCCGCATTGCTCTGTGTGGACTCGTCCATCTGCTCGACCGCCGAGCTGATCTCCGCAATGCCCTTGCTCTGCTCCGAGCTGGCCGCGGAAATATGATTCATCAGCAAAGCCGATTGCTGAATGGTGTGCGCAATCTTTCTGGTGGCGTCGCCGGCCTCGTCCGCCAGCACCGAGCCGGCATCGACCGAATCGACCGAGACGGTGATGAGCTGCTTGATTTCCTTCGCCGCCACAGCCGCACGTTGCGCCAGACTTCGCACTTCGGTGGCCACGACCGCAAAGCCCCGGCCATGTTCGCCTGCCCGGGCAGCTTCCACCGCGGCATTGAGCGCGAGCATGTTGGTCTGGAAGGCAATGCTGTCGATCATCCCGGCGATATCTTCGATATGCCGGGAACTGGCCTTGACCTCCCCCATCGTCGACACCAGCTTTTCGACAATGAGGCCTCCGTCGCTGGCCAGTACGGCAGCCGACGCCACCAGCCGATCCGCTTCAGCCGCGTGTTCGGCGTTCTGCCGCACGGTCGCCGTGAGCTGTTCCATCGCGGAGGCTGTCTGCTCCAGCGAAGCCGCCTGCCCCTGCGTGCGACTGGAGAGATCCGACGTACCGGCGGCAATTTGACCGGACGCGATGTGGATGCTGTCGCTGGCCCGACGCACATGCACCACCACACCCGCCAACCCCACGCCGATGCCGTTCATCGCCTGCAGCAACTGGCCAATATCATCGCGCCGGTCCACCGGCACCTGCGCGCTGAGGTCGCCGCCGGCGATCTTTCCGGCCGCCTCCCTGCACTGGGCCACCGGGCGCTGAATGTTTCTCTGCACCAGAAAATAGCTGACCAGTGGAACCAATACGAACGATAGAGCGCCCAACTCGGCAAGCCTGACGATGTTGATGCCCGCAGGCAGGCACGCCCACGCCGCCGCCATCAGTGCCGCATTCAGCAGGCCAATGGCCAGTGCGATCCTCAGCGGCAGCGGCAAACTGCGCATGCGACTCACGTCCAGTCCCACATAGCGCGCACCGATCACGTGACCGGCGGCATCGAGGACCGGGTCATAGCGGGTCATGAACTGCGTGCCGAAAATCGTCGCGTACCCGGTATAGGACTGATTCAACAGCAGCAGGCGATAGGCAGGATGAGAACGATCCAGCAAGGTTCCTACCGCGCGCCCACCATCTTTCATCGTGACCGAGGTGGTGATCCGGATGAAGTCGTCTTCATCCCGCACGAATACGGTTGCCGTGGCACGCGTTTGCGCGGTGAAGTTGTCAGGCACCTCAAAGTTGAGGTTGAGCAGGGTGCTGCCACCGCGAAGCGTCGGCGTGTGGCGTTCGCCGATCTGCACGCTGCCGCCAGCATCCAGGGCGAACGTCCCGGAAAACTGATCAGCAAACCTTCTCGCAAGAGACTCGATCCGCGACTTCAGCGAAAAAAACGCAACGTGCATGGAGAACCCCCGCCAACAATATGTACCGCCCGATGTTCAAGAGGCCAAATGCTGGTTCAACCGGAATCTGCTCGATTCGGCCATGCTGCACCTTCCGCCGCGTATACACCACCCGTTGTATCGGTATCGCACGCTGAAACTTTACGGCGAGGTCCGGCGCCCCACGTCAGCCACCTGAGGCAGGCGGGCGTCATGGGAAGCGGAGCGAGCGGGCGCCGCCCGTCGCCAGATCGTCGACGTGTGCGGCCACGGCGTGGCCTGATGCGCGGATCAGAAATGGTCCCCGACGCCTATTTCACGACTGACACCTTTTCCAGCGGAACAGGCCGGCTCCGTGCAACATCGCGTTGCAATGCCGCTGGAATCACATAGTCCGTCACCAGTTTCTGCAGCGGATACCAGACCGAGAACTGGCCGTAGTTGCCGGCTGTGATCGCCACCACCAGGTCCAGCTCCGGCACCACGATCACGAACTGGCCGCCATTGCCTTCGGCCGCGTAGCCGCGATAGTCGTGGCCGTCCACGCGGAAGGCATGCAGATGCCAGGCATAGCCGTAGTCGTGGTTGGGCCCGAATGTGGCATGCCGCGTCACGGACGCATCGATCCAGCGCTGATCGATCAATCGCCGCCCATGCCAGACGCCGCCATCGAGATACAACTGCCCCAGCTTGAGCATGTCGCGTGGGCGCATGCGGATGCCGCCGGCCAGCTAGGCGTCGCCGTCGGGCATCAGGTTCAGGTGGTAGCCGCGCATCTGCATCGGCCCGGCGATCCAGTCCTGGAACAGCTCCGTCAACTGACGACCGGTGGCCTGGCGCACCACGCCACCGAGCAGATTGATGCCGGCCGAGCAGTACACCGCCTTGTCGGCACCCGGAGCCTGCACCATCGGCAGGTTCAAGGTGTAGCGGTACCAGTCGGGCTCGGCGTGCTGACGTTGCATGCTCTCTTCGCCGCCCGGAGAGTTGGCATCGTCGTCGTCACACGCCAGCCCGGAACGCATGGCCATCAAATCGCCCAGCGTGATCGCGCGCTTGTGCTGATCCAGGTGCTGGATCGGCTTGTTCTGTGCAAACAGCGACAGCACCGGCGTCTGCGCGGAGAGCTTCGCTCCGTGATCGATCGCCATGCCCACCAGCAACGACGCGAATGACTTCCCCGCCGAGCGCGTGTCATGCGCCTGCTCACGCGAGTAGCCATGCAGATAGGTTTCGAGTACCAGCTTGCCGTGCCGTGCCACCAACAAGCCATGCACCTGCGGGTCGCGGGGGCCGGGGCTGTCGCTGGTCTCGATCTGCTGCTGCATGGCCAGCATCGGAGCCAGCCGCATACCCACCTCGCCCAGCGACGCGGTGGTCCAGCCATCCCCGTCGACCACGGGCACGCGGTAATCGTGCTGCGAGCCCGCCGGCGTGCTCGCGTAATAGCCGAGCGCATCATCGCGATCGCGACGGGTGAAGGCGAACACGCCAATGCCCTGCCAATCGATGCGCAACTGCCCGCTTTCCTCATCCAGGCGCCCGTTGAGGGCCCAGCCCTTCTGCTTCGGCTTGGTCAATGCGATCGCGTCGCCCGTCACAGCCACGTCGTAACGGATCCCGCGTCCCAGGTTGTACTCGGGGTTGACCAGGAAGGCGTTCAGGGCACCGTCCTCGCCGCGCTGGATGCTCAGGTACTGCGTGATGCGATCCTGCAAGGGCTGTAGCTGAGCCATCCAGACGCGGCCCTCGCCATGCGGCAACAGCAGCGGCGTCGCGTAAGCACTGGCCAGCCCCTGCCCCGGCGGCTGGATCCAGAAGCCCTCGATGTTGCCGCCGGTCACGCGGCCACGAAACTGCCCCTGGCCACCCGGCATCGCGAAGCGCACCGCATCGCCATCGCGCGCGACCGTCGCCGACATGCCAGCCACGCTGGCCTGCCACGGCGTTTGCCGTCCGTCCACGGTAAGTACGCCAGACAGAAGTGGGCCAGACACCGTCTCGTTGCCCCACAACCCGACGAAGTCCGATGGATCGGCGGCGCAAGCGCTCGCAGATAAAAACAGCAGGACGAAAAGCATGGCAATGCGCATTGCGGCACCTTCTGGCAGCAGACCAAGGGAATGAGCGCGATCACCACCACGTCCGCAAGGACTCACGGTTGACCTCGTGCCGGGACTGAACCTCGCTCTCCCCGAGGCTGCCGTCCCCGGCAGTGACTGACAACCGGCAGGCGACCAAGCCGCCAGAACGCCGCACCAAGCGGCGAATGCGGCGACGAAATGCTGGTGGCTGCCCGGGCAACGCTGGTGGTAGTGAGCAGCCAAAGAGCACCGGCATGGCTGAACGGCGCGACGCTATCTGGCAGCTTGTCCCACGCACCTCTTCCCGGCACCATTTTCCATCTGACATACGTATCCATATGGATACACCAAATCGACGCATCCATGCGGCGGTTCGATGAATACCATCCAACAGTCCGAGGAATTCAGGGAATGGTTCAAAGGCCTGAAAGACCAGACCGCGAAGGCCAGGATTTTGCTGCGGATCAAAAGGCTTGCTCAAAGCAACAGGGGCGATGCCAAGCATTTCGACGGTATCAGTGAGCCGCGCATCGACACCGGGCCCGGCTACCGGGTCTATGTCGCCAAGAGAGGAAATACCGTTTATCTGTTGCTGTGCGGTGGCTACAAATCGAGCCCGCGGAAAGACCATCGAGAAAGCGAAGAAGATGCTGGCGGCAAGTACGTCGTCAGGCTAGCTGCAACAAGTCAGGTCGTACCAGAAAAGGAGTGTGTCATGTCCACCAAATTCTCGGCGTTCGACGTCGCCGGGTATCTCGACAGTGAAGCTGCCATGGCCGCGTACCTCAACGAGACCATGGCAGAAAACGATTCCGACCTGTTCCTGTCCGCGCTGGCCGACATTGCACGTGCGCGGAGCATGAGCAAGGTAGCCGAAGATAGTGGCCTGGGCCGCGAAAGCCTCTGCAAAGCGCTTCGCCCGGGCGCAAAGCCGGGCTTTGCCACCATAACCAGGTTCATGGGTGCCCTTGGGGTGCGTGTGATCGCGAAGCCAATCAAGATCAAGGCCAAAGCCAAGATCGCCGTTCCAGTAAAGACCTCCAAAGTCGCACCGAAAGTTCGCCGGGCAAGGGTACGTAAAAGCGCTTGAGCGCGGCTTGGCCACACGCCGAACCTGGCTCGCGTTTCCTTGATGAAGGTGCAAGCTCCGCACCGACCTTTGACTCGGGAACCGCCGCGATATCAGGAATTGCCCCTGGCGCCCTTTCCACCCGGCAGTGTCGTGTCAGAGGCTGCCGTTCCCACGCTGACGTGTTGCATGATCCGATCAAACATCGATCGCTTTACCAACGCGTCATCGAGACGCTCAAGGGAGGCGAGCAGTTGATCGGCTTCGCTGGTCAGCTCCATGGCGGCGGCCTCGAAGGCCCGCCACAGCGGTTCCAGCTGATCGACCAAGCGGTGGCCTGCGTCAGTAAGCACAAGCAGTCGTCGTCGAGCATCGGCCGTATCCCGCTCGGACACGACGATGCCGGCTCGTTCAAGCGAGTGACGAGTCTGGCTGACCGAGACGTGGGTAATGCCAAGCACCGAGGCCAACTCGCCGACTGTCGCGGCGCCATTCAGCGCCAACTGATTGAGTACACCGAACCAGCGCTGCTCGAAGTCGATGCCAAACGTGGCGTACGCGCGCGTTGTATCGCCATCGATCCGCTCCGAAAGCCGCCGCAGCCGCGCGCCAATCGCAGCGCCGCCCAATTCCGCTGTGTAGTCCATCGAACGTCCCTCAAGTATTTCGCCGCTTGACATTATGTAGGCGCCTACATACATTTCGCAAGGCGACAGTACGCCGCATACATCCACCCCTTGGCAGGCCGAGCGCATGGCAAACAATGATTTTTCCGACGCCTTCCCGATGAAGCGGCGCAGGTTCCTGGCCGCCGGGCTCGCCGTGCTTGCGTTGCCGGTCATCGGAAAAGCGATGAATCGCCGCCCGGCTCCCGACGAATTCGACGAATTCGACGCATTTGTCACCAGCGCCATGCGCTCGGCGGATATCCCCGGGTTGGCCGTGGGTTTCGCCCGCGGCGGCGAAGTTCGCCTGGCACGCGGGTACGGCTTTGCCGACCTTGAACGGCGCCGGCCGGCCACTGCCGACACCCTGTTTCACATTGCCTCAGTGACAAAGACAGTCACCGCCACCGGCATCATGCTACTCGCCGCAGCCGGACATCTGAAACTGGACGAACCGGTCGTTCCATACCTCGATTTCCCGCTGGCAAACCCACATCAGCCGGACAAGCCGATCACGTTTCGCCATCTTCTGATGCACACCTCCGGCATCTCCGACGCGAAATACTATGAGGTCGATTTCCGTCAGCAAGGGAGCGACGCCACGCTGCCCTTGGGCGACTTTCTCAAGGACTATCTCGTCCCGGGGGGAAAGGTCTATTCCAGCGAGATGTGCTTCTCCAAGGCGGCACCCGGTGCCGTCTGGGATTACTGCAATGTCGGCTACGCGCTGCTCGGCTATCTCGGCAGCCGTATCGGCAAGCGCGATTTCCGCGAGCAAACGCGCGATCACATCTTCACGCCGCTCGACATGCGCCGCACAAGCTGGACCATCAGCGGCGTACCTGCGGCCTTGAGGGCAACGCCCTACGACAGGGTCAATGGCCTCCTTACCCCGACCAAGCCGGTGGGATTTCCCGACTGGCCGGTGGGCATGCTGCGCTCATCCGTCGCCGAGTTCACGCGTTTCGTGGCGGCTTCGGCCAATGGCGGCGTGGCGCAGGGGGTGCGAATCATCGATGCGCAAGTCCTGGCTCAGATGCTCGCCATGCAAACCCTGCCAGGGCTGCCCGACTGGCTGACCGGCCAGGGTCT
>JBBQQL010000136.1:0-11535 GCA_038215995.1 Lysobacterales bacterium | reverse complement strand
GTCCTCGCGGTCCGACAACAGGGGCCGCAGCTTTTCGTCGATCGCTTCTCGTGCCCGAAAAATACGCGAACGCACCGTACCAATCGGACAACCCATCGCCACTGCGATTTCGTCATAACTGAGACCATCCACCTCACGCAGTGTGATAGCGGTCCGCAGTTCTTCGGGCAACGCTTGGACAGTGGAAAACACGGATTGTTCAACTTCCTGGCGCATCAGTTCACGCTCGGGTGTGGCGCTGTCATGCATGCGCTCGCCGCCAGACATGAACTCGGCATCATCGACGTCGATATCACCCGAGGGTGGGCGCCGCCCCTGTGCCACCAGATGATTCTTGGCGGTATTCACCGCGATCTTGTAGAGCCAGGTGTAAAAAGCGCTGTCGCCGCGGAACGAACCAATAGCACGCCAGGCACGGATGAACGACTCCTGCGCGATGTCCTCGCACTCCGCATGGCTTCTCACATAACGGGAAATCAGCCCGATCAGTTTGTGCTGGTATTTGCGCACGAGCAAGTCGAAAGCATGCTTGTCGCCGCTTTGCACCCGCTCGACCAGCGCGCGATCCAGTTCGTTTTCGCCCATCCGGGCCGTATCCATCGTCAATGCCGTCATTCCGCTGCGGTTGCTTGTTTTGAACTGAACGCGCCGCTCAGACCACATCCGCGCGCCCGAGTTCAGTTATGCGTGAATATTCCATGCCAACCGCAAACAGTCATGGGGGCAGCATCCACCGGCTCAACCGGGCACAGCCATTCGCTCATCCAGCAGGCGCTTCCGCTCGGCCAGCAATTTGTCGAAACTGACCGGCTGCAATGGCCGACTGAAAAGGTAACCCTGCAGCACGTCGCAGTCGTGTTCGCGCAGGAACTCCATATGCTGCTCGATCTCCACACCCTCGGCCACCACGGCACGTTTCAGCCGATGAGCCATCTCGATGGTGGCACGCACGATCGCCTCGTCATCGGGGTCCACGCCGATATTGCGCACGAAACTCTGGTCGATCTTGATGCGGTCCGCTGGCAAACGGCGCAGGTAGTCCAGTGAGGCGGCGCCGGTGCCGAAATCGTCGATCGCGATATGGCAACCCATGCGGTGCAGTGCATGCAGGTTCTCGACCAGGTTGGGCGCCTCCTTGATGCTGATGCTCTCGGTGATCTCCATTTCGAGCAGGGTCGGGTCCAGCCCGGTCTCCTGCAACACCGCGGCCACCGTGTCCAGCAATTGCGGCTCCATCAGCTGAACCGCGGAAAGGTTCACGCCCAGACGCAGACGCAGGCCGTAGCGCCGCTCCCAATCCCTGGCCTGGTGGCAGGCGGTGCGCATTACCCATTCACCGATCGACACGATCAGACCGGTCTCCTCGGCCAGGGGGATGAAGACCGCCGGGCTGATCATGCCCAGCTCGGGATGCTCCCAGCGCACCAACGCCTCCATACCCACGATATCCTCGGTCTCGGCACTGACCTGCGGCTGGTATACCACCCGCAGCTCGCCATTGCCCTCGGCGTGCCGCAGGCGCGTCTTCAACGCCATGCCGTGCTGCTGGGCGTATTCCGGGCTGACTTCGTAAACCTGGAAATTGTTGCGGCCCTTGTGCTTGGCCGAGTACATCGCCTCGTCGGCGTGCTTGAGCAATGTCTCGGCGTCGCCGGCGTCATCGGGGAAGAAACTCAGCCCCATCGATACCGTGACCTGCAGCTCGGTGCCATCATCAAGGTATAGGGGCAGCTCCATGACCTGCACGATTTTTTCGGCCACGCGCATCACGTCATCGTTCTTGACGATATGCCGCAACACGATCGTGAACTCGTCGCCGGCGTAGCGCGCGACCGTATCAGATGCTCGAATGCTGCCGCCCAGACGCTGCGTTACCGTGCGCAGGACCTGATCGCCAGCGGCGTGGCCATGCGTATCGTTGATGACCTTGAAGCGGTCGAGGTCGATAAACAGGACGGCGAAGCACTCACCGTTACGGACAGCCTCGCGAATAATTGTCTCCAGTCGATCGTTGAACAGCAGCCGATTCGGCAGACCAGTGAGCGAATCCACCAACCCCTCGGCGCGCCCCTGTTCCCGGGTTCGACCCAACTCCAGCATCTGGCCGAAGCGGGCAGCGGCACAGCGCAGTACCGGCTCGATGATGGTCATTTCGCCAAAGCCCCGACGGCTGCCTGCGAGCATCCCGCCGATGACGGTGTGACGTTCGTCGTACAACGGCAAGCCGGCGAACCCCGCCAGATCCAGCTGCTGCAGCAACGGATCCATCACGGCGAGGCGTTTGGCATCAACCCGGTACAGGATGCTCTTTCCGGCCAGCACGACTTGAAGCGAGCTCTGTGACTGTGCCTGCGGCCAGACGCACTCCTCGCCACTCCACAATTGCAACATCTGGATGGGCGCTTCCACGCTGTCCGGTCGAACCGACCATACCGCCAGATAGTCCAGCCCAAGCTCGTCGAACAGCAGTCGCCCAGCGGCGATCTGCGCATCGACCCCACTACTGGAAACGAACATGCGCGAGAGCAGCGAGAGCGCTGCCTCGGCACGCAGATCCGCACGATCACTGCGAAACATCAACGCCAACGCCGGCCGGCCGGCATGCTGGATGCGGCGGACATTGGCCTGACCAATGTCCACGCCCTGTGCTGACTTGCGCTGGCACGGATACCAGCTGCGGTCGGCATCGACGAGCACCTGGCTGATCCCGATGCCCTCGAACCGCAACACCTCGGGCAAGGGCAGACCTTCCCACTGGCTGGCATGCAGACGACTGTGCCGGGCCAGCATGGGACTGACTTCCAGCACGCGATTGGTCTGCGCGTCGACGATCAGCCACTCGCTCTCGCCCTCTTCGAAAACATAGCGGTAGTCGCCCTGGGCAAACTCCGCAGAGGGCACCGTCGCGGCCACCGCGGCAGGCTTGCTGCGAGCAAGGCTGGCGGCTTGTGATCGACGCCAACGTGCCACCAGCTCGGTACCAATCTGGGCGGCGCTCAGCCAGTCAGCAATACCCAGCGGCAGGTCCGCAGGGCTCAGCGGCGACCCGTCCGGCAACACCACCATCAGCGGGGTGCCGGCCACTCCCGGCAGTCGACGCAGCTGCTCGAAGCTGCCGCGCGCCTGCTGCTCGTCACCGGACAGCACGATCACGATCAATTGCAGGGACAGCGGCGTCGACAACCCCTCCAGCAGGATCGCCGCATGCACCACGTCACGCGCGCTGTGAACCTGCGAATAACCTGCCCGATCAAGCGCATCAAACAGACTGCGTCGCAACTCACGCTCGGCAGCAACAACCAAAATACCTGGATTCATTTGCTTTCGGGCCTCAAACAAGCCAACGGCCATCGCGCAGGCGCAGCCGGCGCGGCTGACTGTCTTCGCCGCAAATGCGGCTGGCCAGATCACCGAGATGCTCAGCCAGTGCCGCGGGGGCATCGATCAGGACAACCCTGCGCAGGTGCTCCTTGGGGGCCCGAGCCAACTGCCGCAGCAGGGTCGCATCCATGGCCGACAAGGGCAATTCCAGCCCCAGCAGAAAGTAAACGCCGAAATGCATGCTTTGCTGCATGTAGCGCAGGGCATTACCCAGTCGCTGGCAATCGGGCACGCGCACATGCGCATCCCGCAAACTGCCCAACCCGGTATCCGGCTGCCACAGGTACATCGATTGCCCGGTGTGCCGAGCTATGGCACGGAACTGGTCAATCAGCCCGTGAACATCCTTGCTGTCGAGCACGACCAGCCCACTCGGGGCAGCCACGATCTTGTCAAATATCTCGGCACCGGCTTGCGGTGGAGCGGAGGCCATCACGGAATTCATTACGTCCCCGCCCTGCGGCGTCATGGCAATGGCGCTGGTTGCACCAGTTAATCATTGATGTCGCCGACTTCACTTGGCTCACGGAAGCATCATGCATCCTCTCATTGATGATCGGCAACCGCTCCGGGCGCCGCTGTTTGTGGCGGCACCCGGCCAAAACCTGCTGCATTTCCGCAACTGCCCGATTTCACACCTGCGTCACGCCCCGGTCAAGCGAGCCGGTCACATCTCGCAATCAGGGCTATGGAAAGGTATGGTTCAGTGCTTCTGCCACCACACCCTGCATAACCATGTTTGAAGGACTTCGTTTCAACCACTGGAAGACTCGCGAGGACGATGGCGTGGTCATGCTGACACTCGATCGGGCCAGCAGCAGCGTCAACGCGATCTCGCGCGCCGTGCTGGACGAGCTGGAACAGATCGTTGAACGGCTGGCCATCAACAAGCCGGCGGGGGTAATCATCCACTCGGCCAAGGCATCAGGTTTTGCCGTAGGCGCCGACATCAAGCAATTCGTCGAATATGCCAGGCAGGACTCGGTGCTGGAGAACATCGAGCACGGCCAGCGCGTCTACGAGGCACTGGCACGGCTGCCCTGCCCTACGGTCGCCGCCATACACGGCGCCTGCATGGGCGGCGGTACGGAGCTCGTACTGGCCTGCCGGCAGCGGATTGCCGCCGACGATGACAAGACCCGCATTGGCCTGCCCGAAGTCATGCTGGGCATCCACCCCGGCTGGGGTGGCACCGCACGACTGCCACGACTGATTGGCGCCACCGAAGCGCTGCCCTTGATGCTTACCGGCAAGGCTCTTTCCGCCAAACGCGCGCTGAGCCTGGGTGTGGTCGACCGGACAGCACGCCCGGAAGAGCTGCTGGTGGAAGCACGTTTGTTGCTGCGACACCCGGCAGCCCGCCCGCTCGCCCGTCGCGCCAAGGCGTGGGCGAGCAACACCTGGCTGGCGCGACAGGTCCTCGCGCCGATGGTGGTCAAGCAGACCGCCGCGAAAGTGCGCAAGGAACACTACCCGGCGCCTTTCGCCATGATCGACGTGTGGAAGCGCGGAGGCCCCGATATCCGGCAGAGACTGAAAGTGGAGGCGCGCTCGGTCGCGGCGCTGGCGCAGACATCCACCGCACGGAACCTGATCCGCATTTTCTTCCTGCAGGAGCGCCTCAAGAGCCAGGGCAGCGGCATTGACGCCGACATCAAGCACGTTCATGTCGTTGGCGCTGGCGTCATGGGTGGCGATATCGCCGCATGGGCCGCCCTCAAGGGTTTCGACGTCACCTTGCAGGATCGCGAGATGAAATTCATCCAACCTGCGCTGGATCGCGCCAGGGCGATGTACGAGAAAAAGCTGAAGACATCCGAGAAAGTTGCCGCGGCCCTGCAGCGCCTGCGCGCCGATGTCGAGGGCAACGGTGTCGCCTCGGCCGACCTGGCGATCGAGGCCATCTACGAGAATGCGCAAGCCAAGCGTGAACTGTACGGCCGAATCGAACCCCAGTTCCAGGCCAACGAAATACTTGCCAGCAATACCTCGAGCATCCCGCTGGATCAGCTGCGCGAAGGGCTCGAGGCACCCCAGCGATTCCTCGGCCTGCATTTCTTCAACCCGGTGGCGCAAATGCCCCTGGTTGAGGTGGTCCGCCACGACCAGCTCGATCCGGCCGTGGAGAAACGCTCACTGGCGTTCTGCAAGGCCATCGGCAAGTTGCCGATAGCGGTCAAGGGCACGCCGGGCTTCCTGGTCAACCGTATCCTGATGCCCTACCTGCTCGAGGCGCTGCGGCTTTACAGCGAAGGCGTGCCGGGCCCGGTGCTGGATCGCGAGGCCAAGAAATTCGGTATGCCGATGGGGCCGATCGAATTGGCCGACACTGTCGGCCTGGATGTCTGCGCATCGGTCGGCAAGGAGCTGGCGCCCTTCCTTGGACTGGAGCTGCCAGCCGGCCTCGATGAAAAGCTCGAGGCGGGCGAACGCGGCAAGAAGGATGGCCAGGGCCTGTATGTCTGGCAGAACGGCAAGCCGCAAAAGCCCCAGATCGAACAGGATTATGTGATGCCGCCCGACCTGCAGGAGCGGATGATCCTGCCGATGGTCAACGAGGCGATCGCCTGCCTTGCCAGCGGCGTCGTCGACGATGCCGACCTGCTTGATGCAGGCGTGATCTTCGGCACCGGCTTTGCACCGTTCCGCGGCGGCCCGATCCAGTACGCGCGCACGGAGGGTGTGGACAAACTGAAGCTGAAACTGCAGCAGCTGGCCCAGCGTTACGGTGAACGCTTCAGCCCGAAAAATGGCTGGGACCACCCCGCATTGACATCAGAAAGCGAGACCTGAACCCACCGTCGGGAGACCTTCAAGCGAGCAGTCCTCACCCTTCTCGCCGGTCTCCCGTGCTTCGCGAGCGGGCTACCACATCAAATCGTCAGGAACGCCGTCGTCATCGACCCCAGCCGTGCCTGGCTCGACCAGCAGCGCCACGGGCTGCGGATCTATCGCGCGAACTTGCTCGGCGATCTGACGACTGACCAGCAGATAGCGACCCGCCTGCTGGACCACGCCGAGCTCACCCGCATTGAGCTCGACCAGTTGCGCGGCGTCCACGTGCACGCGACGAATCTTGCCGCCGTATTCAAAATTGCGTACCTGATCAGCGTCAGCCTTGTTCAAGGCCTTGCCATCGAGCAACTGCTGAACCCGCAACTTGCGCTCGCGCCTGAGCCTGGCCTGCTCGGCAGCCTCCTGCTCGGCAAGCTTGCGCTCACGGACTTCCGTCTGCGCACGGATTGCGTAGGCCTTCGCCAGGTCGATCTCCTCGCGGTTTCGCGTGCCTGACGCCACCCCTTTTTTCGACGGCAAAGCCCCACCCTTGGCCCCACCCTGCCGCGCCACCGGCTTGCCCGACGGCGAAGGCGGACGTCTGGGCTCGCGAACGCGCTCTTGTTGAACCTGTTTGACGATGCCGCTCTTGAGCAGCTGATCGCGCAGGGAATCGGCCATGCTGGTGTTCCGTGATCGTGGGGGTTGTCGGTATGAAATCTGTCAGTAGTGCGGCGGCGGTGGTTCGCTTTGCGGATCGTCTGCCTGCGACGTGCGCATCGACGATAGCTCACGGTGCAGGTCACGCAAGCTGCGTTCGAGCACGGCGATCCGCTGCGACTGGTCCGCATCGGCCGAGGTCAACGCCTGTACCGCATCATCAATGAAGGTCAACTTGACCTCCATCTCGTCGAGCCGCAGCTCCAACGCGTCGGTGGCGGAACTCATTGAGCCACTCTCAGACTGCGACCACGACCGATACCGTAGTAGGCCAAACCTGCCTCTTCGACGATGGCAGGATCGTAAAGATTGCGACCATCGAAGATCGCCGGCTCCGCCAATGCGGCTCGAACGGCCGCAAAGTCAGGGCTGCGAAAAGCTTTCCATTCGGTCACCACAGCCAGCACATCGGCGCCCTTGAGCGCATCGTCCGCTTGCTCGCACAACACCAGATCGTCACGATCGCCATACAGCCGATGGGTCTCCTCGCACGCCTCCGGGTCGTACGCCCTCACTTTCGCGCCGACGCCCCACAGAGCTTCCATCAACTGCCGGCTGGAGGCTTCGCGCATGTCATCGGTATTCGGCTTGAACGCGAGACCCCATAGCGCAATCGTCTTGCCCTTGAGCTGGCTGTTGAAATGACCGGAGATCAACTCGAACAACTTGTTCTTCTGTTGCCGGTTGACCGCCTCGACTGCACCAAGCAACCGCGCTTCATAGCCATGACTGTGCGCGGTACGTTCCAGCGCCTGCACATCCTTGGGAAAACAGGAGCCTCCGTAGCCCGCACCGGGATAGATGAAGTGGTAACCGATCCGCGGATCCGAGCCGATGCCCTGCCGCACCAGCTCGACATCGGCGCCAACCCGTTCGGCAATATTCGCAACCTCGTTCATGAAGCTGATCTTTGTCGCCAGCATCGCGTTGGCGGCGTACTTGGTCAGCTCGGCTGAGCGCTCATCCATCACCAGCAAACGATCATGGTTACGGTTGAAGGGTGCATACAACTTGCGCAACACATTTACCGCGCGCTCGCTGGAGGTGCCGATGATGATGCGGTCGGGCCGCAGGCAGTCCTCGACCGCCGCGCCCTCCTTCAAAAACTCCGGATTGGACACAACATCGAATGGCACCGTGGTGTGGCGCGCCGCCAACTCAGTCGCCACTGCCTCGCGCACCCGATCTGCAGTACCCACCGGCACGGTCGACTTGTTGACCACCACGGCGTAACGATCGAGATGCTGGCCGATGGACCTTGCCACCGTCAGCACGTACTTCAGATCGGCGCTGCCGTCTTCATCGGGCGGCGTTCCCACCGCAATGAAAATAAGCTCGCCATGCGCAATCGCCGGTGCCGCCTCGGTAGTAAAATCCAGGCGCCCGCTGGCGTGATTACGCCGCACGATGGCCTCCAGCCCAGGCTCGTAAATGGGAATTTCACCACGTTTCAGGCCCTCAACCTTGGCCGCATCGACGTCGACGCAAAGCACGTGGTTGCCCATTTCAGCGAGGCAGGCACCGGTGACCAGTCCTACATAACCGGTGCCGAAAATTGTGACCTTCATGATTGCGATGCCATTCGTCGTAACGTCAGCGGCATATTCTAACCATCAGCCGCGACGGAGTCCCTCAAAAAGCAAAAGGGCGCGAATCACTTCGCGCCCTTTTGCCATGTCACGGTCAGCCGAGGCTACCCGCGATTTCTGTCTTACCGACCGCTGGGAGCGCCACCCGCAGCATCGCCAGCAGGCGTCGCACCGGTCTTGACCAGGGTCACGTCGAACACCAATGTGGCATTGGGCGGCATCGGCGGCTGCGGCTCGGCACCGTAAGCCAGCGAGGAGGGGATGAACAGCTTGTAATGACCACCCACCTGCATCAACTGCAGACCTTCACGAAAGCCGGGAATCACACCCGCAAGCGGAATCGACGCCGGATTCGGCCCATGCTTGGCCGAAGCATCAAACACTTCGCCATTGAGGAACGCACCGGAGTAGTTGATCTCGACCGTATCGTTCGGACCCGGACGTGCACCGGTGCCCTGAGTGATTACCTTGTACTGCAGGCCCGATGCCGTGGTCTTCACACCCGGCGCCGTCTTGTTCTTGGCCAGGAAGGCATCGCCTTCGGCCTTGTTCTTGGCGGCCAGCTTGATCATCTCGGCCTGATACTTGGCCTGGACGTTGGTCATGAAGGCTTCGTACTGCTGCTTCGCATCAGCTTCGCTCACGGTCGATTTCTGACCGGACAGCGCAGCCTGCACGCCGCGGGCAACTGCAGCCGGATCAAGCTCGTTGCGCACGATCGGCGGAATGCTCTCGCCCATCTTGTAGTAGCCAAACACGTAGCTCGCCTTGGCCTTGTCGACTGCTACCGTCGCCCCGGCCTTCGCGGTCTGGGCACAAACGTTCGCCGTCATGCCAAGCGCAACGGCCAGTGCGACCGCCGTCAGCGTGGGACGCAGAAAATGCTTCATTCGAAACTCCCTCGTATATTGGATATGCCGGCGCTGCCGGCCGGGCCCCCCCAATGGAGGCAGGCCACGCATTGTGCGGTGCTTGTCCGGTCTTGGCAACGATCGTGTGGTACGACCGTCAGTTGGCATAAAGGTTCAATGAGAGGCTGATCGCGGGCCCTCCATTCAACCCGAACCGTCCGCCGGATCCGGCTTTTCCAGAGTCTCCTTGAGTGCCGCCTGAAGACGCGCATGCATCTTCACCAGTCCACGCCAAAGGACGACCGCCAGCACCAGCAGCAGCAGCAGCAGCGAAAGCACCACACCGCGCGGCGGCAGGATGGCCGAGCCCAACGCGCTCACCAGCAATGCCAGCACCAGCAGAGTCGCCAAGGGAATGAGTCGAGCCAGCACATTGCGGATGGCGATCGTGTAAGAGCCTGCAATGCGCTCGCGTATCCCGATTTCGGCCAGCAGCATGCCGAGCGCCTCGGCCTTGCGATACACCGCAATCAGCATCGGCAGAGACAGAAACAACGCGCCAGCCCAGATCAGCGTGTGGCGCAAATCGCGGCCTACGCCCAGCATCGAAAACCAGCTCCAGCTCTGGGCGTTGATGTACGCCCCGATCATGAAAAGGGTCACCACCAGCAAGATATTGACCGCGATATGCCACAACAGTCTCCGAAAAATCGCCGCGATGACCGCGTTCTCGTTGACCGGCTTCAGGTTTTCCAGCCAGCCGCTGTAGCTGGTCGCGAGCAATCGCAGTGAACGTGGCATGGCTCGGCGCAAACCATTGGCCAACCCGTCGGCCGAGCGCCCCAGATAGGGTGAAGTCGCCATGCACAAGACCGAAACGGCGACGGCAATGGGATAGATGAAGTCGCTGATGACACCGAGCGAAAGCCCAAGGGTGGCGATGACGAAGGAAAATTCGCCAATTTGCGCCATCCCCAGTCCCGCCCGCAGCGAGGTACGCGGATCGTGTCCCACAACGAAAATGCCAAGACTGCAAGCCAGCGTCTTGCCGATGATCACCGCCAAGGCGACCACCAGCGCCGGCAGACCGTATTGCCACAGCATCAGCGGATCAATCTTCAAGCCGATGGCCACGAAAAAAAGCGCGGCAAACATGTCGCGCAGAGGCTCCACAAGGTGGGTCACCCGAGCCACGCTGCGGGATTCGGCCACTACGGCCCCGGCCAGGAAGGCTCCCAGCGCCACGCTGAAACCCATCCAGGCGGCCAGCAGACTGGCCCCGAAACAAATCCCGAGCACGCTGACCAGCAGCGTCTCATCCCGGCCAAATCCCGCCACATAGTCGACCAGCCGCGGCAGCAGGAGCAGGCCGAGAATCATCCCGACCACTACAAACAGCCCCAGATGACCGATGAGGGTAAATGCCGCCTCCGCCTGCACTGAGCCACCGATGGCCACGGCTGTCAGCAGGGTAAGCATGATGATCGCGAGCATGTCTTCGGCCACCAGCAAACCCACCACCAACTTGGCGAAGGACTCATGCCGCTGACCGCTTTCTGCCAGGGTCCTCGTGGCCACCATGGTCGAGGAAAGCGAAATGATGGCACCAAGGAACAACGCATCCATGCCCTTCCAGCCAAACAACCCACCGATTCCGATGCCAATCCACAGCATCAGACCGACTTCGCCGACCGCGACGGCCAGCACGCCAATGCCCACCTCGCGCAGCTTGCGTACGCTGAACTCCAGGCCAAGGGTGAACATCAACAAGACCACACCGAGATTGGAGATATCGTCGATCGCCTGCGGGTCGTCCACCAGCACACCGGGCGTATGCGGACCGATCAACACGCCCGCGAGGATGTAACCGAGCAGTACCGGTTGGCGCAGACGCTGAAACAGAATCGTGGTGGCACCAGCCACCAGCATCACCACGGCAAGATCGCGAACGAAGCCTATTTCGTGCATTCTCCAAACCCCGTCCAGCCGCCAAGTCATCGCAGCTTAAACGAGACCGTGACAAGAGCATGTCTGGACGGCGACTTGATCGCGTATCGTCAGCCACACGATCGATAATTTTTTCAAAAAAAGCTTGACGGATATCCGCCTCACACCTATTCTTCTCGGCTTCCAGCGGCGGGGCCATAGCTCAGCTGGGAGAGCGCCTGCATGGCATGCAGGAGGTCGGCGGTTCGATCCCGCCTGGCTCCACCAATTTG
>JBBQQL010000135.1:0-11595 GCA_038215995.1 Lysobacterales bacterium | reverse complement strand
AGCACCAGAAAGGCCGCGCCGGCCAGCGGCGTGTAGGTGTCCGCACCGACCACGCGAGCAATAGGCAGCGCCCCAAGGCCGCCTTCGAGCAGCGCGGTCAGGATGCCTTCGCCGACGCCGGCGCTGCGGCGGCCTTCGTCGACGACAAGGATGCGTTTGGCGGCTGCCGCCTGCTCGCAGATGAAGGCCTCGTTCAAGGGCAGCAGCCAGCGCAGGTCGACCACGCGCACCGACCAGCCGTGCTCCGCCTCGATCTGTCGCGCCGCGCGCAGGCTCATGGGCACGCCGTTGCCAAAGCTGTAGATGACCAGGTCGTCGCCGCTGCCGTACACCCTCCCCTCGCCCAGCGGCATCGCTTCGTCGGGCGGCGGATAGGCCGTGAGCCACGCGCCGTCGCCGGCCTCGTGCAGATCCTTGGTCATGTACGTCGCGATCGGCTCAAGGAACGCACAGACGCGGCCGTCCACGCGGGCCAGCGCCATCATCGTGCGCAGCATGGTGGCCGCGTCGTCGCCGCGGCTCGGGCAGCCGATGACGAGCCCCGGGATATCGCGCAGCGCAGTGATCGAGTTGTCGTTGTGGAAGTGCCCGCCGAAGCCGCGCTGATAGCCCAGCCCCGCGATACGCACCACCATCGGGTTGCGGTACTGGCCGTTCGAGAAGAACTGCAGCGAACACGCTTCGCCGCGAATCTGGTCGCAGGCGTTGTGGAAATAGGCGAGGTACTGGATCTCCGGCAGCGGGATCATGCCGAGATTGGCGTAGCCCTGGGCAAGCCCGAGGATGATGGTCTCGTCGAGCAGCGTGTTGAAAACGCGCGCGCGGCCGAAGGCTTTGTGCAGGCCTCTGGTCACCGTGTAGACGCCGCCCTTCTGCGCCACGTCCTCGCCGAACAGCAGGCTCTCCGGGTACTTCGCCATCAGGTCGTGCAGCGCCTGGTTGATCTGCACCGCCAGATGCTTCGGCGGCTGCCGCTCCGGCAGCCGTTCGGCGCCGCCAAACGCCGCGATGCGCGCCTGCGCATAGTCGCTGCGCGTCGCCTCGCGCTGGACGATGTCGGGGTGGAACGGCGCCAGCGGCGCCACCACCTCGGCCAGCGTCTCGATCTTCGGGCGGCGGTCGGCTTCGTCGGCGGCGGCGAAGCACTTCGCGCGGATCGACTCGTAGAGCCCAAGCACCTGCTCCTTGCCCATCAGGCCGGACATCAGCGCGATCTCGGCCGAGCGCAGCAGCGGATCGCTCGCCTCGACCTGCACCAGCTCCTCGATGGCGCGCCACTCGATCTCGAAGTCGGTGCCGGCGTGGCCCATGATCCGGGTGGTTTTCAGGTGCAGGAAGGTGGGGCGGCGGGTGTGGCGGCAGTGCGCTACCGCAGCCGCCACCTGCCCGTAGCCTTGGGCCAGGTCGAGGCCGTCGGCGAAGAAATAGTCGAGCCCGTGCATGGACCGGTAGCGCTCGGCCACCCAGCCGGCGGGCGTTTTCACCGAAATGCCGATGCCGTTGTCCTCGCAGACGAACAGCACCGGCGCCGGCAGCTTCTGGTGCGCCGTCCACGCCGCGGCGTTGAACGCGGTCTGGGCCGTCGCATGGTTGCTGCTGGCGTCGCCGAACGAGCAGATCGCGATGCTGTCCGCGGGAATCGGCAGCGCGTGGCCGATGCGCCGCGCCTGTTCGATGGCGATGGCGGTGCCCAGCGCTTTCGGCAGGTGCGAGGCGATGGTGGAGGTCTGCGGCAGCACCCACAGCGGCTTGCTGCCCCAGACCTTGTGGCGGCCGCCCGAGATCGGGTCGTCCTTGCTGGCCGCGAAGCTGAGCGCCGAATCCATGATCGGATCCATGCCGGGCTGCTTGCGAAAGCGCTCGGCCATAAAGCCGCCGGAGCGGTAGTGCAGGAAGGCGGGATCGGTGTGCCGCGTCAGGCGCGCCACCATCGCATTGCCTTCGTGGCCGCTGGAGCCGATGGTGTAGATCACCTTGTTCTGCACGCGCAGCACGCGCGCCATCAGGTCGAGATGGCGCGAGATCAGCTGCGATTCCAGCAGCTCGCGAAAACCGCGGGCATCGAGCGCACTGCCCGGCAGCACGGCTTCGTCGGCATGCGGAGCATGGCGCACCTCACCCTGCCACAGCTGTACGAACTCGATGAAGTTCTGATCTACGACGTCAGCACGGTTGAAACCCTTGTGACGGGAGCTGAGGGCGAAAGGAATGGACATGGGCTGGATATCGACAAAGTGGTGGAAGGATCTCGTAGGAGCCCGCTCGCGGGCGATGCTTCTGAAAGGCATCACCCGCGAGCGGGCTCCTGCGAACAGGGGTCAATCTTGCTGCTAGCGGACTGCGCCTGCATGCCCAAAGACTGCAGCAGCACCGCCCGGTATTGGTCCTTGGGTCGCCCGAAACGCTGCAGCAGGCGGATTTGTTCGGCCACGGCAGGGATCGGCAAGCGCAGCCCCGCCAGTTCGGCATCAATGACGTCGTCGACATGGACCGGCGACCAGCCGTCATCCCCATGCACTTCCAGCCCGCCCATCACCTCTACCGCCAGCTCGGGAAACGCAAAGCGTGCGTAGCGCGAACGAAAGCGCTCGGCACCCTCGCCGGTGGGGGCCAGCAGCCGGCCCTGCCAGTGATCTATCAAGGCTTCCGCATCGCGGCGGCTGGTCAATACATCCACATCTGCCACGGTCACCTTTGCGCCGGCCAGCCATGCCGCCGCGCTGCCGATCAGGCACCACGCATCGCGGCAACAAGCCAGCAGGTCAGGCACAGCCAACGCCAGTGTGGACTGCAGCTTCGCCCGGGTTGCGATATTCACGGCGACGTTTCTGATTGCGCGCGACGCCGGCGCCACTGCTCGCGGGTTTGCGCCCAGATCTCGATGGGCGCGTCTTCGTAAGGCGCGGGCAGCTTGCCCGGCCCGCGGCAGGCAGCCCCCAGCCGTCGGGCCAGGGCTTGCGAAGCGGTATTGTCCGGCGCGATCGAATGGATCACCTCGTCCCAGCCAAGCTGGTCGAAGGCCCAGTCGATGGCCGCCACCGAACCTTCCCTGGCATAGCCCTTGCCCCATGCCGCACGAGCCAGACCCCAGCCCACTTCGGTGCCTGGCCAGTCGACCGGATGCCAGGGCCCAAGCTGCCCGATCCACTGACCACTAGCCTTCTCGATCACCGAGAACATCGAAAAACCCTGGATCATCCAGGCCCCGGCCTTGCCCAGGAAACTCCGCCAAGCAACGGCGCGCGCCTGCGGCCCGCCGATGAACCGGGTTGCCTCGGCATCCGCCATCTTTGTGGCATAGGCGTTGAAATCCTCCGCCCGCGGCGGACGCAGGATCAGCCGCTCGGTCTCGATGCGCAGCGAATCGACATTCATCGGTCCGACGCTCCGATTCAGAACGCGTTGATGCCGGTCAGTTCGCGACCCACCACCAGTTCGTGCACGGTCTCGGTACCTTCATAGGTGATCACCGACTCCAGGTTCAACGCATGCCGGATCGCACCGTGCTCGGTAGTGATGCCGGCGCCGCCGAGGATGTCGCGGCACTGACGGGCGATGTCGATTGCCATGCGGCAGTTGTTCCACTTGGCCAGCGAGACCTGGGTCGGCTGCATCTTGCCGGCATCCTTCAAGCGGCCCAGCTGCAACGACAGCAACTGCGCGGTGGTGATGCGCCGCGCCATGTCGGCCATTTTCAGTTGCACCGCCTGATTCGAGGCCAGCGGACGATCGAACAGGATGCGCTCGGCGGTGTAGTCGAGCACCTCCTTCAGACACGCCTGGGCCGCACCGATGGGGCCCCAGGTGATGCCGTAGCGGGCCTGGGTGAGGCAGCCCAGCGGGCCCTTCAGCCCCTTGACGTTGGGCAACCGTGCGCTATCCGGCACGCGCACATTGTCGAAGAACAGCGCACTGGTGACCGAAGCGCGCAAGCTCATCTTCTTGTGGATTTCCTGCGCCTTGAAGCCGGCCGTATCGGTCGGCACCACGAAGCCCTGGATGCCCTCGTCGGTCATCGCCCAGACGATCGCGATATGCGCCAGGTTGCCGTTGGTGATCCACATCTTGGCGCCGTTGATGACCCAGTCACCGCCATCTTTCTTCGCGTTCGTCTTCATGTTGGCAGGATCGGAGCCGCCATGTGGCTCGGTCAGGCCGAAGCAGCCGATCACCTCGCCAGCGGCCATGCGCGGCAGGTACTGCTGCTTCTGCTCCTCGCTGCCGTAGGCATAGATCGGGTACATGCACAGCGAGCTCTGCACCGAGGCGAAGCTGCGCAGGCCCGAATCACCGCGCTCAAGCTCCTGGCAGATCAGGCCGTAGCTGACCGCATTCATGCCGGCACCGCCGTATTCCTCGGGAATGGTGGCGCCGAGCAGGCCGAGCGCCGCGATCTCCGGAATCAGTTCCTTCGGAAAACGGGCCTGATCGAAACAGTCGCCGATGATCGGCAGTACGCGCTCGTCAACGAAACGGCCAACGGTGTCCTGCACCATGCGCTCTTCGTCGCTGAGCAGTGAGCGGACATCGTACAGATCGAGCGGATTCAGACGGACAGCCATGAAAACTCCGGAAACGGGCGCGAGAAAAACGCTATTGTAGCTCGGGATCAGGGGGCGAACAGACGCCAGCGCCCCGGCCCGGCTCTCCACCTGTTGTCACCCATTGCGGAATCCCATGTTCAAAGGTGTACTGCTCGGCTTCCTGGCGTTTGCGGCCTACGCGTTAAGCGACGCGTTCGTGAAGTCCCTGCGCGGCTCACTCCCCGCCTACGAAGCGGTCTTTTTCGGTGCCACGCTGGGGCTCAGCGCACTGCCCTTCATCAAGGGCCGCGAAGATCGCTGGAGCGAGGTGGTGCTGGCCCAGCGTCAGGGTTTGTGGCTGATCCGCGCGGGCGCCAGCGCGATCGGCAGCATCGCCGCCGTGATCGCATTCACCGCCCTGCCGATGGCCGAAGCGTTCGCGCTGATCTTTTTGCTGCCGATCTTCGTCACCATCTTGTCGGTACTGATACTCAAGGAGCACGTCGGGTGGCGGCGCTGGTCCGCGGTGGTCGCCGGGTTTGTCGGCGTGCTGGTGGTACTGAGGCCCGGCTTTCGGGTGCTGGGCGTTGGCCATCTGGCGGCGATCATCTGCGGGCTCAGCGGCGCCATCTCGATGATCGCCATGCGCCTGGCCGGTCCGCATGAGAAGCGCATCGGCCTGTTCGGCGCTGGCATCGTCGGTTCAATGCTGGTGGCCGGCGTCATGATGCTGGCCAGTTTCCGCTGGCCGGAGCCTGGCCAATGGCTGCTGCTGTTCGGCTATGGCCTGCTTTCCGCGCTCGGCTCGGTGCTGCTGATGCTGGCTACCCGCAGAGCGCCGGCCAACCACGTGGCGCCGACCCAGTACAGCCAGATGCTGTGGGCCGTCCTGCTGGGCTATACCGTTTTCAACGATCACCTGGACTGGCCGATGGCCATCGGCATCGCCATCATCCTCGGCGCCGGCCTGTTCACCTTCGTGCGCGAGGAAAAGGTGACCCGCTGGTGGCGGCGCGCCCGGGTGGTCTGAACCAGCAGCAAGGCTCCGATCAGCCCACCGGACTCCCGGCCTTGCCGCGCCGCCCCTGCACCATCATGGTCAGCCCGCCGTAAATCACGAACAGCGGCCACCACTGCGCCCACGAAAGCTGCAGGATGAACATCATCGCAACCATGACCACGGCGAGCGCGGACAGCAGCGAATGCAGCACTTTGCCATCCACGCGACCGACCCGGCGATAGCGCTCGACGGCACACGACAACGGCGATAACGCACCGATCAGGATCAGCCACGCCCACCAGTTGTCCTGCTGGAGGAGGGGAATGTCGACACCGAGATTGTTCAGCAGAAAAACCACGCCCAGTCCAATCACCAGCAAGGCGGGAACAACCCGGCCGGGCCAGAAAGGCTTTGCGCCTGACTCGTTCATGCTCATCGTCGCCGCTCCCTTGGAAGAAGAGTCCATGCTGGATTCAGACCGGCCCGGTGCCTAGTGACAGGCGTCATCCACAACAGGTGCGGCAGGCGTGCTGCCGAACCTCAACGATTACTCACCCCGTGCGGCACGTGGCCGGTCGCGACATGCTTGCGCGCAGACTCCACGTTGGCGGGTGAATCATCGAAGAAGATATCGGCGCCGAAGGCATCCAGGAACGGCCCCTTGTCGCGTCCACCGAGAAACAGTGCTTCGTCGATGCGTACGCCCCACTTGCGCAAGGTCAGGATCACCCGCTTGTGCGCAGGCGCCGAGCGCGCCGTGACCAGGGCGGTGCGGATCGGCGAGTCCTCAGCCGGAAAAGCCGACTGCAACCGGTGCAACGCCGTAAGAAAGCCGCGGAAGGGACCGACCGACAACGGCTCGGCGGCGTGTTCGGTTTCGCGAAGATGGAAGGCGGCGAGGCCTTCCTCGCGTGATACACGCTCACCTTCGTCGCCGAAGATCACCGCATCACCGTCGAACGCGATGCGCAACTGCTCGCTGGCGCGTGGCGGTGCCGTGCTGGGCAGGATCGTGGCTGCAGCCACACCCGCAGCCAGTGCGCGCCCCACATCCTCGGCATTGGCCGACAGGAACAGATCGGCCTTGAAGGGCGCGATGTAATCCGATGTCGGCGCGCCGCTGGTGAAGGCTGCGCGGCTGATCTCCAGGCCGTAGTGCTGGATGGCATTGAAGATCCGCAGCCCGGTATCACCGGAGTTGCGCGACAGCAGGATCACTTCCACCGGTGGTACGTCGCCGGCGAGCTTGTTCAGGTCCAGCAGCTTCTGTACCAGCGGAAAGGCCACCCCAGGCTGCAGGATCTCGTTCTCATGCTCGATCTGGAAGCTGCGATAGGCATCCAGACCATCGCGTTCGAACAGCTGGTGGCTGTCGCCCAGATCGAACAAGGCGCGCGATGAAATCGCCACCACCAGACGGTTGTCGGTGGTGGAGCTGACGGCGTGGGCGTCAGAACCTGCGCTGGTCATGGGATGGCTCGGAGATGGCATTGCCGTCGAATCTAGCAAAGACGACCGAACATTGCCCGTAGGAGCGCACCCTGTGCGCGATGCTCCCCGCGACGCGATTCGGGATTCGGGATTCGGGATTCACAGAGCCAGCGCAATCGCGCACAGGGTGCGCTCCTACCGTCATCGTGTTTCACTCCGCCGCGAACTGCTCATCGAGGATGCGCTGCTCAAGCTTGTGTTCGGGATCGAACAACAATCGCACACCCTGGTCGCCGGACTGCCTGATCGACACTGACCGCACATCACGCACCTCGTGGAAATCGGCGGTGGCACTGACCGGGCGCTTGCCCGGGTCAAGCACACGCAGGATCACCTCGGTGCGGTGCGGCAGGATCGCTCCGCGCCAGCGGCGCGGGCGAAACGGGCTGATCGGGGTCAGGGCCAGTACGTTTGCATCCAGCGGCAGGATCGGACCATGCGCCGAAAGGTTGTAGGCGGTGGAACCCGCCGGGGTCGATACCAGGATCCCGTCGCAGACCAGGGTCGCCAGCTTGACCGTGCCATTGAGCTGCACTTCCAGGTGCGCCGCCTGATTGCTCTGGCGCAACAGCGACACTTCGTTGAATGCCAGCCGGGTGGATTCCTCGCCGCTGGCATCGGTCACCTTCATCTGCAGCGGAAACATCGACGCGGCATGCGCGCGCGCGATCCGCTCCGGCAACTCGTCGAGCTGGTATTTGTTCATCAAAAAGCCGACCCGACCCAGCTTCATGCCGTATACCGGCAGCTCGAGCGCCCGATACGTGTGCAGCGTGCGCAGCATGAAACCGTCGCCACCGAGCGCCACGATCAGCTCGGCCTGCTCGGGTGATACGTCGCCATACCGATCAACCAGCTTGCGGTGCGCCTGCTGGGCAACGCTGGTTTCGCTGGCGACAAAGGCAAAGCGCATGTGCGGTAACCGGTAAATTGGGATCAACCCAGATTACACAGCAAGAAGGCGCAAGACCATCGCTGGTCCTGCGCCTTCGCGTCATGCCGCCAGGATTGGCTGATCAGCTCACCGGCACCTGCGCCAACTGGGCCAGCCGGCGCACCGCCACCGACGCGATCGGGTAATCCGCGTTCTGGGTGAGGATTTCCGCCAGCATGCTGCGGGTGTGCTGCAAGGTGGGGTCATCGCGCTGCAGCCACGTCTGCACCGGCGAGATGTCCGTACGATCGGTGGCAAGCGAGAGCACCTGGATCACCAGCGCGCGATGCTGGTGGTTGAGCTCGTCCAGCAGCGAGCCACGAGCCTGCGCATGCCAGTGTCCCTCCACCGGCAACGCCTCGATCTGGCCACGCAACCACTCCAGGTCCAGCACCTCACCCAGCTCGTAGAACACGCCAGCCACCTTCTCCATCGGCTGACCGCTCTGCTGCACCACCTCGACCATGTCCAGTGCAGCACGCAGATCCGGCATGCGTGCCAGTCGCAGCGCCAGTTCGGCAGGCATGCCCAGACCTTCCCATTTTTCCTGGGTGCAGGAAAAATCGCCCTTGCCGGTGGGCGTCAGGACCGCAGGCAGCACCTTGCGCAGCGCGTAGACACCTTCCTGATAGCGTTCGACATTGGCCGCAATATCCAGCGAACCGCCCGGGCGATTGAGCAACCAGCGCGTCATGTGGCGCAGCAGCGACCAGACCTGCTTGATCGC
The DNA here is from genome assembly GCA_038215995.1 of Lysobacterales bacterium. Taxonomy (GTDB): domain Bacteria; phylum Pseudomonadota; class Gammaproteobacteria; order Xanthomonadales; family Rhodanobacteraceae; genus Rhodanobacter. Next base: position 2,920 of record JBBQQL010000135.1, on the reverse strand, counting down.
ATCGATCTGGGTGTCTTCGGCGACGCGACTGTCAAGCAGCTCGATCTGTGCCCACAACTCGCGTGCGTCAAGAATCTCGCGCGCGGCAGTGTACGCCTTGGCAATCGCCGCCGGGCGCTGGCCGGTGTCTTCCTGCATGCGCATCATGAAAGTGGCGCCCATGCGGTTGATGGTCGAGTTGGTCACCGCGGTGGCGATGATCTCGCGCTTCAGCCGATGCCGCTGCATGTGCTCGGCATACTTCTCGTGCAACGGCGCCGGGAAGTAACGCACCAGCTCCTTGGAGAGGTACGGGTCTTCCGGCACGTCCGAGTCGAGCAGTTGCTGGAACAGGCGAATCTTGTCGTACGACAGCAGCACCGCCAGCTCGGGCCGGGTCAGGCCGTGGCCGCGGCTCTTGCGCTCGGTCAACTCGGCCTCGGATGGCAAATTCTCGACCTGGCGATCCAGCGTGCCCTCGATTTCCAGCGTGCGGATGAAGTGCGCCATCGAGCCGATGCGGCTGACTGACTGGTGCTCCATCAAGGTGATCGCCTGGTTTTGCCGGTAGTTGTCCCACAGCACCAGTTGACCGACCTCGTCGGTCATCGCCGCCAGCTGCGCGTTGCGCGCCGCATCGTCCAGCTCACCACGTTGCACGGCATCGTTGAGCAGGATTTTGATGTTGACTTCGTGATCGGAGGTGTCCACGCCGGCGGAGTTGTCGATGAAATCGGTATTCAGCAGCACCCCGTGCTGGGACGCTTCGATACGGCCCTTCTGGGTCATGCCGAGATTGCCACCCTCACCGACCACCTTGCAGCGCAGCTCGGCGCCATTCACACGCAGCGCGTTGTTGGCACGGTCGCCGACGTCGGCATGGGTCTCGGCGGACGACTTCACGTAAGTGCCGATACCGCCATTCCACAACAGGTCCACCGGCGCCTTCAGGATCGCACTGAGCAGGTCGCTGGGCGCCATCTGCTCCACATCGGCCTTCAGGCCGAGCAGCGCGCGTACTTCGGGCGTGAGCGGGATCGATTTGGCACTGCGCGGATACACGCCGCCACCGGTCGAGATCAGCGACTTGTCGTAGTCGTCCCAGCTCGACCGCGGCAACTTGAACATGCGCTCGCGCTCGGCAAACGAACGCTCGATATCAGGGTTTGGGTCAAAGAAGACATGGCGATGGTCGAATGCCACCTGCAGGCGGATGTGCCGCGACAACAGCATGCCGTTGCCGAACACGTCACCGGACATGTCACCGATGCCGACGCAGGTGAAGTCCTGCGTCTGGCAATCGCGGCCCAGCGCGCGGAAGTGCCGCTTGACCGACTCCCACGCACCCTTGGCCGTGATGCCCATGACCTTGTGGTCGTACCCGTTGGAGCCGCCGGACGCGAACGCGTCGCCGAGCCAGAAACCGTGCTCGATCGAGATCGCGTTGGCGATGTCGGAGAACGTGGCCGTACCCTTGTCGGCTGCCACCACCAGGTAGGGATCGTCGCCGTCGTGGCGCACCACATCGTGCGGCGCCACGGTGGCACCTTCGACCAGGTTGTCGGTGATATCCAGCAGTCCACTGATGAACATGCGGTAGCAGGCAATGCCCTCGGCCTGTTGCGCATCGCGATCGCCACCGATCGGCGCCTTCTTGACAAAGAAGCCACCCTTGGAACCCACCGGCACGATCACCGTGTTCTTGACCATCTGCGCATTGACCAGGCCCAGCACCTCGGTACGGAAATCCTCGCGCCGGTCGGACCAGCGCAGACCGCCGCGAGCCACCGCGCCGAAACGCAGGTGGATGCCTTCCACGCGCGGCGCGCATACCCAGATCTCCCGGTAGGGAACGGGCTTGGGCAGGTCGGGCACCTTGTGCGAGTCGAGCTTGTAACTGATGTAACCGCGATACTCGCCGTCCCACTTCTGGAAGAAGCTGGTGCGCAGGGTGCCGCGGATCAAGGCCAGGAAACTGCGCAGGATGCGATCTTCGTCAAGGCTCGACACCTCCTCCAGCAACAGGCTGATCGCCTGCTCGACGACCTTGATCTGCTCATCGCGCGGCGTTGACAACGCGGCACTCAAACCCTCGATCAAGGCCGGCTGCGCTGCCTGCACCTGCGCGGGAATCAAGGTCTTCATCTCGACCGCCAGGGTAGCCCCGGCCGCCTTCAGCTCCTCCGCCGACAGGGCTTCGCGGCGCGGGTCGAACTTCGCCAGGAACAATTCCACCAGCAGGCCGGCGAGGGCCGGGTAGCGCCCCAGGGTTTCTTCCGTGTATGCCTGCGAGAACGTGGCACCCGTCTGCAGCAGGTACTTGCAGTATCCGCGCAGCATCGCCACCTGACGCCAGCTGAGCTTGGCGCCCAGCACCAGGCGATTGAAGCCATCGCTTTCGGCGTTGCCGCGCCAGATCTGCGCGAAAGCGTCCTCGAACAAGGTACCAACCTGCTCGACACTGAAGGTCAGCTCGCCCACCGGCTGCACTTCGAAATCCTGGATCGACAGCAATGAATCGCCATGAATGGCGTAGACATGCTCGCTGAGCACGCGAAGGCCGAGGTTCTCCAACTGCGGCAGCACTTCGGACAAGGCGATATCACCGCCCGAACGATAGACCTTGAAGCGCAGCGTGTCGGGTGCCTGCGGTGGATGATAAAACGACATCCGCAAGGCGTTGTCGCCCTGCAGTTGCGAGAGCTGGTAAATGTCATCGGCGGCCACGCTCGGGCTCACGTCCTCGACGTAACCTGCCGGCAGGGACTTGGCATAACGGTTGGCCAGCACCACGCCTTCATGGTCGCCGCGCGTGCTGATCAGCGCATCGCGCAGGTCGTCATGCCAGTTGCGCACGATCGCCGCCACGCCCTGCTCCAGCGCCACGATGTCGGGGCTGGGACGGTCACCGATCTTCGGACGCACCACCACATAGACGCGG